>CAZJLN010000021.1:0-18941 GCA_964546745.1 uncultured Anaerolineaceae bacterium | reverse complement strand
ACCTCTAACCTAGCAGTTAACAGCCGCCCGCTCTGCCAATTGAGCTACCAGGGAATCCTGCCAAAAGGCAAGCGTTATTATATGTAAAACGATCATCTGTGTCAAGCAATCAAATCAATTGAGATGGGTTATTCAAAGGAATAGAATCATTACCCTTCTAGAAAATATCATCCAAATTTAATTCTAACAATGAATTTAATACTTTGAATGCACGATCAAAATTCTGTACTTTAGTGATTTCATTGGGAATGATGATTACTCGAATTCCTGCCTGATTAGCAGCCAACATTCCATTGACTGAATCTTCTAAAACAACAGCATTTTCAGGTTTGACATTCAATCGTTCCAAAACTAAATTAAATATTTCGGGGGACGGTTTACACAAACTGACATCATCATTGGTAACAACTGTATCAAAAATATCCCATAATCCACGTTCAGTCAAATGAGATTTGACCCAAGCACGAGGTGAACTGGAACCTATTGCTAATTTAATGTTTCTTGTCTTTGCTGTTTTTATGACTTCTAGAACCCCTGGTAATAGTGGGCTATTTGACATAGACTCAGATGTTTTTTCTAAAATATCTAAAGATATTTCTTCACCTGTTTTTCCCATAAAACCATTTTCAGAAAGAATCATACCTGGTTTATAGGGATGAATGTTATAACTACCAATGCTTTCTCGATAAGTCTCTAGATCAAACTTGACACTCGCTTGTGCATATAATTCCATCCATATGTGGGCTTCAATGGTTTCTGTATCCAAGATTAATCCATCAAAGTCAAAGATAATCGCTTTTTGCATGAAAGAATCCCTTTGTTCTCTCTTTATGGTTTTTTATATTAGATAAGCTGTTACGGATGCCAATATCCACGGCGCATTGGCGTAATATCCTCAACTGTGATAAATGCGTCTGGATCTGCTTTTAAAATTAAGCTTTCCACAGCTCTGATCTCTTTTCGCCTAATACTGCAAGTTAGCAGAGATACAGTACCATCCTTACCTCTTGCAGGTATTTCGGTTACCGCATAGTGTTCATTTCGTAAAGATTCTGCAATAATTTGACCGCGTTGGCTGCTTATAATGTTTAAGTTTGAATAACCAATTGCCAGGCGATTTTCGATTGCCATTCCAACAACAGTTCCAGTCGCAAATCCAGCTGCATAGCCAATAATGTTTAAAATGTTATTAAGGTCATCCAATACAACGCCCATTATTATGACAAATATCACCGACTCAATAAAACCCAATACCCAAGAGAGAGCTCTTTTTCCCCGGATGGTCAACATGAATCGAACGGTATCAAGGGCGATACTTACCACACGTAGAGAAAACACTCCCAAGGCACCTAACCATACCTCGGGTTGAAGTAAAGTTTCAAAATTCATTTCTTATTTCTCAGATTTTTCCGATTTTACTTGTTTGTCCTGGATCGCATTTTGTAAAGCATGGTAATAGAAACGTGTGGTGTATTCTTTTACCATGCGGCGCATTGAGAATTGGGGAGCTAAGGTTCGAATATTCTCTTTAATCTTTGCGATCCATTCACTGGGCAGCCCATCAGCTGAACGTTTTGTGTAATACAATGGAATGATTTCATTTTCCAGGGTGCTATAAAGAGATAGCGCATCGGCTTCATCTTGTTGTTCATTATCGTTGTAGTCGATTTCATCACCAATAGCCCAACCATTTGCACCGTTGTATCCTTCACGCCACCATCCATCTAGCACAGAAAAATTTAATGTGCCATTCAAGGCTGCTTTTTCACCACTTGTGCCTGAAGCTTCACGGGGTCTACGTGGATTATTTAACCAAACATCAACACCTTGAACCAGGTAGCGTGCCATATCCATATCATAATCTTCGAGGAAAACTAACCTTCCAGCAAATCTCGCATCCTTGACTGCTCTATATACCTGCTGGATCATCAGTTTTCCAGGCTCATCAGCCGGATGCGCTTTTCCAGCAAAGACAATTTGAACAGGTTTTCGTGAATCAGTGACAATGCGAATTAAACGTTCATAATCTCGAAAAATCAAATTTGCCCGTTTGTATGTTGCGAAACGCCTAGCAAAACCAATTGTTAACGAATATGGATCCAAAAGCACGCCGCTTGCTACGGTCTGGACGGGATGAACATGAGTGGACACCCATTGATCACGAGCGCGAGTGACCATGTACACCACCAATTTGCGCTTCAAATGAAGGCGGACACGCCATAATTCTTCATCTGGAATATCTTCGATATGTTCCCAAATGCTTGGATCGTCTACTCTTTCCAACCAATCTGAACCAAGATAACGGTTATAGAGGATTGCCATTCGTCTGGCAATCCACGTACCAGTATGGATCCCATTGGTGATGTAAGAGATCGGCACTTCATCGACAGCTTTATCAGGCCAAAGATGAGCCCACATCTTTCGAGAAACTTCTCCATGCAATTCAGACACACCATTGCGAAAATCTGACAGTTTTAAGGCAAGAACTGGCATACTGAAAGCTTCATTGCCCCAAGACTGGCTGACCTTTGCAAAGTTGACAAACTCATCTCTAGATATGCCAATCTCTTCCCTGTAATGTGAGAAATATTTATCAATCATCCAAATTGGAAATTCATCATTTCCTGCTGGCACAGGAGTATGGGTAGTGAAAATATTTGTCCTCTTGACTCTTTCATATGCCTGCTCTAGAGTCAATCCTTCACTTGTTAATTTTCGAATACGTTCAGCTGCCAAGAATGCTGAATGGCCTTCATTCATATGATAGATGGCAGGGTCGTATCCCAAGCGTTCCAATACCCTTAACCCGCCAATACCCAACAAAATTTCTTGTGAAATGCGTAATTCTAAATCGCTGATATATAGTTTGTCAGTTAATTGTCGGTCTTGCGGAGAATTTTCAGGGAGATTGGTTTGCATTAAGCACAACTTCACCCGACCAATATTCAACTCATAAATGCGGGCATAAACTTTACGCCCTGGCAGATCAATGGAGATTTTTACGGGTTCATCATTTTCATCCAACAGAGAAACAAGAGGTAAATCATCAAAATTAATTTGAACATTACGAGCTTCTTGCCACCCATCCTCTGTGATTCGCTGAGAGAAATAGCCATATGTGTATAAGAAGCCAACAGCAACCAGAGGAATGCCAAGGTCACTTGCTTCCTTCAAATGGTCTCCAGATAAGACCCCGAGCCCACCAGCATAGACCATTAAAGATTCATGTAGCCCAAATTCAAAAGAAAAATATGCTATTCGCTCGTCGAGCAATTCAGGATAAGTATCCTCAAACCAGGTTTCTTTTCCAGCCATGTAACGGTCAAATTCACGCATGATACGATCGTACTTGTCAAGAAAATAACGATCTGTAATTAAATCGTCATAGGTTTTTTGATCAACTTTTCGCAAGAAAACAATTGGATTATGATAACAATCGTCCCAAAGAATGGGGTCGATCTGTTTAAACATGCGAACAACTTCTGGATTCCATACCCACCAAAGATTATGAGCAAGATCTGCTAAACGTTTAATGCGCCTGGGAAGGTTAAAGCTGTTAGGAGTAATTCTTTTGATATTTTTCATTTTTTCTCTTTTAACATAAATTCTCCTGCTCTAAATGGTTAGCAGGATTTTAATTTGGTTTTATTTTTTTTGCGAACCAATAATACCATAAACACTGTTAAGTTCATCCACTATTCTACTCAATTTTTTGATAAGTGACTAACCGGTCATGTACGGCTTGAACATTTAATATACCCAGTAGCGATGGTGTACCAATGATTAACGGCAAGAACGTGGTCAAACTTACTCCAGTTAGTATTAAATTGAACAGACCCAAAATGAGTGAAAAAAAAGGCGCTCCTAAAATTGTAAGAAAACTGTTTTTCCATGCTAATTTAATCGATTTTTCTTGCTGTTCAAAAAAGTAACCGAGGCTGTAAAATTGAAGAGTGAGCCAAAAAAGTCCAATTAGGATGACTATAATCATCAGTAAGGGTGCCCAACCTATTTTAAGGTTGAAATAAAACCAAACCGACACAACTATAACTGTTAAAACCAGAAAGTTTACAATTCCCCAAATCAATCCTTTAAGAAAATAGCGTTTGAATCCTTGCCACCAACCAATGATTCCAGTACGAGTACCGTGTGTTAAGTCCTGTGCCTGTTGGAAGATTCCCATTAATGCAGCTGGAGCAAGAATTATCGTAAGGGATATCAGTGTTGCTGCCAGGCTTACAAGCACTTGATTAACCCAATCTCCCCACCAAAGTTTAATTGATTGGCTAATTATTTTAAATGCAGAAAGAAATTCATTTTTCAATATTGCATCCTCGGGATGATTATAATATAGGTAAAAGAGAGCCTTTCGGTCTTGGACTTCTACTATTCAGGATGAGATCAGATGCAGAATGAGACTTTGACCCAGATTATTGACTTTTCTCATGAAACCCTACCAGGTGATGTCAATATTAATCCAGTAAAGCTTAGGCTTCTTGTTAATCTTTATGAAAAGCAAGTCGTTGAATATAAACTGCATCCATCAGCACAAATGGTACTTCTTCGGCACGGAAAAGTGATTCTCAACCGGGCAGTAGGTACAAGTCGCGGAAAGCCAGTCATCAACTCAACACCTTATCTTACTTTTTCAGTAAGTAAAGCTTTCACAGGAGCCTGCATTCATAAATTAATCGAGGAAGGGAAGATCTCCCTGGATGCAAGAGTTGCTGATTATTGGCCTGAATTCGGCTGCAAGGGAAAAGAGACCGCCACTATCCGCCAAGTATTTCTACATCTGGCAGGAATCCCAGCCCCCAAGCTTTATTCTCAAGTGTTTACCTGGCCTGTTTGGCCTTGGGTTACTCACCACGTAGCCAACAGCCAGGCAGTATATCGTCCTGGAGAAGTAATTGCCTATCACATGTTAAATTATGGCTTTATTTTAGGTGAAGTGCTGCGGCGTGTCACCGGTCAAAGTATTAGTCAATATCTCCATGACAATTTTCTTGAACCATTAGGCATGAAAAACAGTTATATGCCGTTGCCATTGTCTCAATTTTTTAATTCGCCTAAGTTAGAAACAAACGAAAAGTCATTAAATACAGCTGTTTTTCTTTTCAATCTTCCTTTTAATCGCGCGGCTCTCATGCCTGCTGCAACTTTGCATAGTTGCGCAAAAGATATCGCCATTTTTTATCAGATGCTAATAAATGGCGGTATTTACGCTGGAAAACAATATCTTAAGCCTGAAACAGTGGCATTTGCCACTAGTGAAGGATCCGCAGGATTTGACCACGCTTTGAAAACATATCAGCGCTGGGGATATGGCTTTCATCTTGGCGGAAAGATCCAAACACCTGAAGGTGAAAAATCGCTTGGTATGGGATCAGGAGCCAGTCAGCGAACATATGGACATTTCGGAATGGCCTCGTCAATCGCAATGGCAGACCCCAATGCCGACATTGTTTTTGCTTTCACTTGCAGTCGGTTGATTGATTCGGGAAAAGTCCGGAATAAGCCTTTGATTGATGCACTTTGGAATGCTATTGAATGATTTTAAAAAATTGTGAGGTTTTTCTAAGTTAATTAGTAAAAAATACTAACTTGACTCTTAGAATAGAGAGGTTGTTATGTTAATAAGTGTAGATTCATTTTTATGTGTGATTGATGTCCAGGGGACTCTTTCAAAAGTTGTTGAAGATTCCCAATTTCACCTCAGCCAGATCAAAAAATTGATATTAGGCGTGAAAGCTCTATCTCTTCCTATATTGCTAACTGCACAGGCACCTGAAAAAATTGGCCACACGATCCCCGAAGTGAGTGAGTTAATCCCAGAGGTAAATGAAATTCCACGTACTTCCTTCAGCCTCTTTCGGGAAATTGCTTTACTTACTGAGATGCACAATATTAATCGAAAGCAAGTCATCTTATGCGGATTTGAGGCACATATATGCCTTTATCAGAGTGCTATAGATCTGATCAATGCTGGTTATGAAGTACATCTTGCTGTAGATGCAACCTCGTCTCGATCCAAAACCGATAAAGAAATTGCACTTCAACGAATTTATCAGGCAGGCGGAAATTTGGTGACAGTTGAAATGGCATTGTTTGAAATGCTACGAGATGCTGTTCATCCTGAATTTAGAACCATCTCAAAAATCATTAAATAATCAACACTATAAAATAGATTTAAATTGGTTGAATCCACTAGTCTTATACATTTCTTACACAAAACAAAAAGCTAAGTGATAACATTATTAGTTGAGTAAAAATGTATCACTGGAGGAAGACATGGCAATACAAACTAAGCGCAAAAACAAGCGAACCTGGTTAAGAGCAATTATTACGATTCTTATCCTAGCGATTATTGGTACGGCTTTGTTTTTCTATCTTACCTACAAGCGCCAACAAGCAGCTATTCAAGCCTTAAGTGATCTTCAGACAGTAGAGTATCAGAAGGGTTCTCTTTCGGCAAGCATTAGTGGAACAGGAACAGTCCGATCAAATCAATTAGCGATGTTAACATGGTTAACAAGTGGTACGGTCGGAGAGGTAAATGTAACTCTTGGCCAGGAAATTAAAAAAGGGGACATTTTGATAAGTTTAGATGAGGAGAATCTACCAATCGATATCCTACAAGCCCAAATTGATGTTATCAACATTCAAAATGCACTTGATGATCTTTATGAAGTCAGCGACCTTGAAATAGCCCAAGCGGATTTAGACCTAATTAAAGCAAACCAGGCACTAGATGATGCTATTCAGAATCGAAAAGTAATGGATTATGGGCGTTGCACAGATGAAAGGATTGAAGAACTACAAGAAGATTATGACGATGCTTTTGAAGCCCATGATAGATTTCCTACTGATGCAACGCTTAAAGCAGTTAATATTGCCCTAGCAAATCTAAATTTTTGTAAGGCGGATTTCACTGTGGATGAAATCAGTGAAGCTGATGCAAAAGTCAGGTTAGCCAGTGAAAAAGTGCAAGACCTGGAAGCAAAAATTGAAACTTATAAAAACGGTCCCGACCCTGATGATGTTACTGTTTTAGAAACCCAACTAGCAATAGCAGAAGCACGCCTAGCAAAAAAATATGTAATCGCACCATTTGACAGCGTTGTTACGGGTCAATATTCTCTTATTGGAGATCAAGTAACAACTGGACAAAGAGCAATACAGCTGGCTGATCTTTCGAAATTATTCATTGATGTTCAAATTTCAGAAGTAGATATTCCTCTTGTGATGGTTGGGCAGAAAACAGAAATGGTATTTGATGCCTATTTCACAGATACTTTCCCTGGTGTAGTTGAAGAAATCTCTCCCACTGGGACAGAATTGCAGGGTGTAGTTACATACAATGTCACCGTAAGGCTTCTGGATGGATTGGATAAGATCAAATCAGGTATGACTGCTGCTGTCAATATGATCACCGAAGAAAAAACCGATGTATTTATCATTCCTGTTGCTGCACTTACAACAAGAGATGGACAAGATATTGTCTATGTTATGCGCAATGGGGTACCAGAGGCTGTTGAGGTTATTGTTGGAGCTTTTTCAGATAATTCCATTGAGATAATCGAGGGTAACATCCAAGAGGGAGAAATAATCGTCATTAATCCTCCCACGAGTATTCTTAGCATGATGAGCGATAGTAGTTCTATGCCAAATATGTTTAGAGGTAGGTAGCTATGAATCAACCCATGCCTGTCATTCGTGTGCAGGATCTAAAAAAAGTCTATCACATCGGCGAAATTGACGTGCATGCTCTTCGGGGAGTCAGTTTCGAGATCTATGAAGGTGAAGTAGTTGCCATAATGGGTCCTTCGGGTTCAGGAAAATCCACGTTAATGAATATGATTGGTTGTCTAGATGCGCCTACTAGTGGTGACTATTATCTAGATGGCGAATTGGTATCTGAATTAAGAGATGACGACCTAGCTGTGGTTAGGAATCAGAAGATCGGATTTGTTTTCCAAAAATATAATTTACTTCCACGGGCAAATGCTATTGAAAACGTTGAACTTCCATTACGGTATGCCGGTGGTATTCCTAATCGAAAAGAAAAAGCAAAGAAAGCTCTTGAAGATGTGGGATTGGCTGACCGAGTTAATCATAAGCCTAATGAGCTCTCGGGAGGTCAGCAGCAACGGGTCGCTATTGCCAGAGCGATTGTAAACCAACCAGCTATCATCCTTGCTGACGAACCAACCGGTAATTTGGATACAACTTCTGGAAAAGAAGTGATGTCGCTATTATTATCTTTAAATCAGCAGTATGGCACGACTCTGGTTATTGTGACCCATGACCAAAATATTGCCAACCATGCACAACGAACTGTGCACCTGCTGGATGGTTTGATTGTGGACGAGGAAAACATAAAATGAAAATCCTCCAAGCAATTAAAGAAGCTTTCGTTAGCATTAATGCCAATAAAACCAGGGCGTTTTTAACTATTTTAGGGATTATGATCGGTGTTGGATCTGTGATTGCGCTTCTCTCTGTCGGACAAGGTGCTGAGAGTGCAATAACTGGGCAAATCGAAAGTATTGGATCTAACATTGCCTACATAATGAGGGGTAATAGAAGTGAGGAGGTAAAGAACCCAGAACCGCTAACTCTAGCTGATGTTACTGCACTTGAGAATCGAAATTATGCACCCAGCATTGGGTATGTTTCTCCTGCTGTTAACAGTTCAACAGAAATACGATACAGTGGAGAAACAATAAACACAACTGTGACTGGGGTAACACCAGACTATTTAGTGGTACAGAATGTCAACATATCTGAGGGTTCATTTATCACCAATACGCATGTAGATGGACGATCAGCGGTTGTTGTCATCGGGCCAGATCTTGCCCAAGAACTGTATCGCAAGACTACTGGCTTTGTAGGTACAACTATCCGCATCAACGGCTATCCCTACCGCGTGATTGGTGTGACAGAAGCCAAGGGCGGAAATCAATTTAATAATGTAGATATGAATGCTTATGTTCCTATTTCTACTGCCCAAATGCGGATTGAACGAAGTAATGTGTCCAATCAAGTAGAAATGATCATCATCCAAGCCAAGGATAGCGATAGTGTTACTGATGCCATCAGAGAAGCTAGCGCTGTGTTGAGAAGGACACACCGCCTGGGCGCTAGGCAGCCGAATGATTTTACAATCACAAATCAAGAAGATTTCCTATCAATCGCCAAATCGATCACGAACGTATTGACAATCTTCTTGGGCGGTATTGGTGCAATTTCACTTTTAGTCGGGGGGATTGGGATTATGAATATTATGCTGGTTTCTGTGACTGAACGAACACGGGAAATTGGTTTGCGGAAGGCTTTAGGTGCAAGGCGTTTTGACATTCTAATTCAATTCTTGACTGAGTCAGCTGTCCTCAGTTTAATTGGTGGGGTTATTGGGATTATCCTAGGATGGGTACTAGCCAGCATTGTAGGATGGTATGCAGCAAGATCCGGAACACCATTAGAGCCTAAAATTGGTTTGGATTCGATCCTCCTGGCAACTTTGTTTTCCGCTGCTGTTGGAATCTTCTTTGGTTATTATCCTGCCAGCAGAGCGGCAAAATTGGAACCTGTAGAAGCTCTACGTTATGAGTAATTCGCCTGTCAATCAGTAAGAAAAAGAGACCAGCTTTTCAATGGTCTCTTTTTGTTATTAATTAAGATGGGTGTAAAGAAGCTGTTACTAGACTAAGATCGTTTTCCTAAAGTCACTGTAATCCTCATCTCTTCGCCATCACGAATGATCGTGAACTCCACCGTATCTCCCGGTGATTTACTCGTGAGCATATAGCTCAACAAATCACCAAACTGCTTGACTGGCTTGCCATCCACTCCAACGATTAAGTCACTGCCTGCGTAAAGTCCAGAAATATCGGTAGGTTGTGAGCCCGCTATTAAGCCAGCCTGATCCGCTGGTCCACCTTGGACAATTGAAGTAATATACGCACCCGTTGATTGTGTAAGGTTTAATGCTTCGACCCAAGCCAGGTTGAGATTCTCCATGCTGGACAAGCCTAAATACGGATAATCGTAATATCCTTGAGATATTAATGAAGGTAGCACACGGCGAACAATGCTTGAGGATATGGCAAAACCTATGCCTGTATTAGCAGCTTCACCAGAAAGTGTGATGCCTGATGTTTGAATTGCTCGGTTGACACCGACTACCTCTCCATTTAAATTAATCAACGGTCCACCAGAATTACCTGGGTTAATGGATGCATCAGTCTGGATTAGATCGCCTGCAGAGAAAAAACCTTGGGTTGTCTGCCGCATCGAATCCAAAACACGTCCCCTGGCTGAAACAATTCCAACAGTCATTGTTCCGCTTAGACCATAAGGATTGCCAATGGCAACGACTGTTTGACCAACTAATGCATTATCTGAATCGCCGATGGTCAGTGGGAATAACTCTTCAGATGGAACATCTACCTTGACCACGGCCAGATCTGAGTCAATGTCAGTTCCAATCACATTTCCATATACTTTCAGACCGGAGGAAAAGTCAACTTCCACCTTGTCAACATCCTCAACTACATGATAATTGGTGACAATGTGACCCTCTTTATCAACTACAAAGCCTGATCCCTGTCCAGCACCAAGATCAGAATAGACCTGGATGGAGACCACTCCTGGACTGATTTTTGAATATAAATTTACCAATGTGTCTTGTTGTGCTACCAAATCTGGGATTTTAATCGATTGCTCAGTTGGCAACTCTACTAAGGTCTGGGGCGTTTGTACAATTTCTAAGGGTTGCTCCTGAACTTCTTCTTTAATCTTTTCAGATAAAGCTGTTGAAAATTGACAAGCACCCGTTACCAATGCGATTGTTATGACTATGAATAATAATCTGACTTTTTTCTCTTTTTTTAACATACTACTCCTCTTTCTTCTGCAATCTTTTAACCTATGTGGGCTGTAATCAAAAACAACCTTCTTGTGGCATTGAGAAAGATTATATTTCATCAAGATCTAAAATTTGTATATCTCATATTAACAAAAAGTATAAATTTTTGGAATCAAAAAGCTGTACAAAAAATGACTGTACAGCTTTTTCAAAAGTTTTTGGAAGATTTATCACTTACTTACCGCGATTACCTCTTTGACCATTTCCGCCGCCAAATTGAGTTCCAGTTTGGTTTTGGATCTGAGGTGCACCATTTCCATCACAAGTACCATCAAGGGTACCTTCATTTAGCCGCATCATTTGACTTGATTGATTTTGAAGGTGTTCTCCATCACCTACACATTCACCGTTACAAGTGCCTTCGTTTACTTGTAACATCTGACGTGTACGGGTTTGAAGCTGATCACCATCACAAGTCCCATCACAAATACCCTTGTTTAAATTTAATCGTTGCTGTAACTGGGTTTGACGTTGATCTCCATCACCGTCACAGAGACCATCACAAGGTGTCTCTTCAGTTTCAACTTGGGTTTCAGGAGCTAAAGTTTCCTCAACTTCAGTGGTTTCTCCATCCTGGGCAAATGTGGATTCGACTAAGCCAAAAACACCTGCGCCTAAAATTGCGGTTATCACAAGTGCTACAAAAATTTTCTTAATCATTTTTACTCCTTAATTTTTAAATTTTTACATTGTTTCTACTTACACAGAGATGATAACAATAGCTTTCATATAAGGCGTGAAGTACTTGTGAAGGTTTTATGAAGAAAATCCCTCTCCAGAAATCATCCATCTCTATTTCCCTTTTCCGCCGCCACCTCGCCCCCATAAAGGCTTTCCGGCTTCATCTCGCAGATTAAGATTGGCACCACTTTTTGAATTTTCTATTCGTACAATTTCAAAAGATCCCAGTTCATCAATAAAACCATGCAATTTTAAATTATCACCTTCTGAAGGAATAAATCCATTTTGAATTGCATATAATAAGGCTCGCCCTTCAAAAACCAATTCACTTCCATTATCTAAAATAAGGGCCCATTCTGAGGCTTCTATGTTCCTTGCGGTAGCATTTACCTCTACAAATTCGTTAATAATCGGGCTTATTTCTGAATAAGTATCTTCAAATCCTAGTTTTGCTTGGGTATAGTGAATACCTCCCAAAATCAGCAAGAGGAAAACAATGACAATGATAAATGGGCCAATGATCTTTTTGAACATACTATTCACCCAATCCTATAAACCTGTTGAAAGCGAATCCAATGCAATTGAACTTTTAGAATTCAAATCGCCTTGACTGTGTTTTGATGTCATTTTTTGTGTCACATTGACAATCCACTTCCAGTGAAACACAAAATGGAGGATTACAGCCATAATCATTAGGATTCCACTCCAATTATGAATTAAATCCCAGGTTAATGCACTAAAAAGGAAAGGATTTGCTGAATATTTACCATCAAAAAAGAAGAAAAGTCCAGAGATGGCACACACAAGGAAACTAATCAGGATGATAGCATCTAAAATAATATTCCAAGTCAGTCTCGAACCAAATTTATTTGAAGATTTACTTATCTTGTTCAAAACACGTTTTGTAGTCAAGTAGATCCATTTCCAGTGCAAGATGATGTGCACAAGAGCAATGGCAATCATCAAAATTCCACCCCAGTTATGTAATAATTCCCAACCTGATCGTTCCATAATAAAGACAATCCCATAATTTGGATTGCGCCCTCCCATATAACCACCTACTGGAAGAATCAAAAAGTAGATACTACTTAGTAAGATAAATACTGCACTCATAAAGAGGATAAAGTCAATCCACCAATTATTGCGCAACTTTGCAGATAAGCGATTTTTTCCCATTTTCTTTTACCTTGAATTTTTGTAATAATTATAAGTACCTTTATTAATAGATGTCACGAATGTTTTGTGAAGAAGTTATGAAGATTTCACAATTATTCTTCTAAAGTCTATAATAAGGATGTAAGAAGCTAGTTTGGAGATTAATCATGGCAAAAATTTTAGTTATAGAAGATGAAAAAGAGTTGAATAAGGTACTGCAGGCTTATCTGGGAAGAAGTGGATTTCAGGCTTTATCTGCATATAACGGTGATGAGGGTTTGTCCCTTTGGGAGAAAGAAAACCCAGATCTTGTACTTTTAGACTTAAATTTGCCAGGCATGGACGGTTTAGATGTGGCTCGGGCAATTCGTAAAGTTAAGGATACACCGATCATTATGGTAACCGCTCGGGTCGATGAAGTCGATCGGTTGATCGGTTTAGAATTAGGTGCAGATGATTATGTCACCAAACCCTATTCCCCTCGAGAAGTGGTTGCTCGGGTCAAAGCCGTTTTAAGAAGATCTGGCAGCCAACAGGAAAATCATGAGGAGATTGCAATAGGAGAGTTGAAGATTGATCTTCAAGGGCATCAAGTCACATTATCAAATAAACTTTTGGAGCTTACCCCCACAGAATTTTCGCTAATATTAACATTAGCAAAACAACCCGGAAGAGTCTTTACTCGCTTGCAATTATTGGAGTCTGCGCAAGGTAATGCTTATGAAGGATATGAACGCAGCATCGATGCCCATATAAAAAATCTGCGATCTAAATTAGATGATGACCCAAAAACACCAAAATATATTGAGACTGTTTTTGGCATCGGATATCGTTTTCTAAAACCTCTTGAATAACATGCGGCTCAGACTTCTTCTCTCTTTTGGACTTGTGATTTTTATTGCGCTTGGGAGTGTGTTCCTATTTGCCAACTTTACTGCAGAGCAACAAGTGCGCCGTTACCTCGGACGAAGCGCTCTGGCAGGGGTGGATGATCTTGTGGAGGAATTACAAAACTTTTACAATGACTCGTCTAGCTGGGAAGGTGTGTCTGCGGTTTTCGAAGAGCCTACAATAGAGCCAACACCAACTACTTCGCTTATAACTTCTACGACACCAACTACAGCAACACCGCTACAAACAATCACCCCACAACACGCACCCGGGTCTGGCGAAGGAAAAGGACCGGGAGGAAAAGGGCAAAGACAAGCGACTGCCACAAGCACTTTTTCAGAAATTATCCCAACTGAGATCACTGAAGAAATTATTATCTCAAGCGACCCTGTAATCACACCTGAAGCTACAAGGAGCCAATGGATGAATCAAGGCTTAGGTCAAGGCAAAGGCCAAGGTAAAGCTGGACATATTCTCACAAATGACAGTGGTGTGATCTTATATAGTCCAGATGAAACCTTAATCGGTGAACAAGTCAGCGATGAAATTATTAATGAATCCATTCCCATTGAAGAAAAGAATCAAACGGTTGCATATTTAATTCCATCAGGTGGAGTACCAAACCTTCCTGAAAACTATGAAACTAATTTGATTCAACAGATAAAACGAGCTACTCTAATGGCAGCTGTTATTTCAGGTTTTATTGCTATTATCTTAGCATTACTGCTTTCAAGAACAATTCTAAAACCTGTCAAAGCCCTTTCAGTAGCGGCTGATTCACTTTCAGAAGGGGACCTATCTCAAAGGGTAACGTTAAGGGGAAAGAATGAATTAGTAAGCCTTGGAAATACTTTTAACCAGATGGCAGAGGCATTGCAATCAGCTGAGCAACAGCGTAGAGCCATGACTGCAGACATTGCACATGAATTACGCACACCCTTGGCGGTTCAGCGTGCTAATTTGGAGGCTTTACAGGATGGCATCTATCCTTTAGATTTAAACGCACTCGAACCCGTCATTGAGCAAAACCAATTGTTAGCACGCCTTGTGGATGATTTGCGAACTTTGGCTTTGGCAGATTCTGGCGAGCTCTCTCTTAATTTGCGACCATTTGAAATTGCTGATGTATGTAAAAGCACAATCTCACAATTTGAGTCTATGCTTGGTAGCTCCAATATTCAAATAAACCAGGATTATCCACAAGCTTTACCAAGGGTTATGGCAGACCCTGAACGAACATCGCAAATACTCACTAATCTGCTTCAAAATGCCTACCGCTATACCCATCCGAATTCAACTGTGTATATTGCTACTGTTTTAGAAGAGAATATGGTCAAGGTATCAGTAAGAGATCAAGGACCAGGTATACCTGCTGATTCGCTTGAAAAAATATTTGAACGTTTTTATCGAACTTCGAAGGGACGTGAAAGGCAAGCGGGAGGGACCGGTTTAGGATTATCAATTGCCCGTAAACTAGCTGAAGCTCAAGGAGGAAGCTTGATTGCTTCTAATCATCATGAAGGAGGAGCCATTTTTGAGTTTCGATTGCCCGTCGAATCTGCCTAACAATTCGTTTTAGACAAATGTATAGTTTATAATTTGATTAAATTTATATCTTTGGGTATATTGAGTGAAAATATGATCATATCTTTAGGAGGTAAAATGTTCCATAAATTACTAGATTCGTTTGACAAATTATTTCATTTTGAGAGTGCAAAAGCTCATTGCGACATCCCCTGCGGTATTTATGACCCCCATCATGCGCAATTAGGTGCATTAACAGTCATCCGCATGATTGATTTGATGACTGCTTTAGAAAAAGAACACCCTGAAAGAAATCTAGCCTGGCATAACAGCATGAGCCGTTACATTGCAGTTAAAGAAGAGCATGCTGAGATGGTAAAACATGAGGTCAGAATAATTTGGGGAGACTTCATGAAACCTGAGCATGCGGAAAAATTCCCTGAGCTAACCGCCCTCGTGGATCGGATCTTGAAATTGGGCTCAAAAGTGCGCCAAACAGCTGACAGGCAACAAGCATTAGATCTCCTGATTGCTGTAAACCGTTTTGCAGAAATCTTCTGGGAGATCAAAGGCATTCAAACCAAAAAGGTCAGGGCACCATACGCTCCAGCAGAAGAAGTGGTCTATCCTGTTCTTTAATGTGTAGGATTTATAAAGTACAAGGCAACAGCTTGTATCCTGATTATCAAAATGGAGACTTCGTCCTTATCACGAAGTCTCCATTTCCATTTGGAAAGATCAAGTTGGGAGATATTATTGTCTTTACCCAGACGCAATATGGCATCCTGATCAAAAAAGTCAAAAATATTGACGGAGATGGAATTGAGGTGATCGGTTCTATTATTGAAAGCACTGGTAGTCAGGTTTTTGGCAAGGTAAATCCTAATGATGTAATGGGGAAAGTTGTATGGCATATCCGCAGACCAAGACGAGAAATTCATAGGGGTTAATTAAACATGACCTCTGATCTACTTTTACTCTTTACCGCAATCATTTGGGGGTTTGCATTTGTCGCCCAACGTGCAGGTATGACGCATATGGGGCCGTTTACATTCAATGCTGTCCGTTTTTTATTAGGTGGTCTAGCACTAGCCGGCATTGCTTGCATTTTCAAAGCTCAATTTTTATCAGGCAAGAAGCCTTCTAAAGCTGCATGGATTGGCGCAATTTTGACAGGTATTATCCTTTTCACGGGCGCATCACTTCAGCAAGTAGGATTGGTTGGTACCACTGCTGGAAAAGCAGGTTTTATTACTGGACTTTATGTTGTGTTCGTGCCCTTTCTTGGGCTTTTTATTCGGACAAAAACTTCCAGATTTAATTGGATCGGTGCAATATTTGCTGTTGTCGGTCTTTTTTTTCTGAGTGTGAGAGAGGATTTTTCAATTGCCCCCTATGATCTGATCGTATTGGTTGGCGCAATCATTTGGGCAGTTCATGTGCTTATGGTTGGTCATTTGGCTCCAATGGTAGGACCCGTCCGATTAGCAATTATTCAATTTCTTATTTGTGGTATTCTCAGCTTGCTAACAGCAATTATTTTTGAAAATCCAAACTGGATAAGTTTAAAACAAGGCTGGCTTTCCCTAGCTTATGGATCGTTCTTGTCAGTTGGGTTGGCGTATACCTTACAGGTGGTGGCTCAACGAAAAGCCCATCCATCCCATGCAGCTATCATTTTAAGCCTTGAAAGCCTCTTCGCTGCCATTGGAGGATGGTTAATCCTGAGTGAAAAGATGGACTTGCGTGGATTTATTGGAGCTGGATTAATGCTAGCAGGAATGCTGCTTTCACAAGTTCATGCAACAACAAAGAAGGATAATGATTCTGCAAAGTTTTCTTCATAATCAGGCTAAATATTTTTTGTTTTTCTATATTCTCAAAGAACAAAGGGGCAGTCATTTATATTCTTGCGCTTTTACAGCGAAGAAATTTCTTATTAGATGATTGGTATAATAGTCAAAAGAAGAGGAGCTAGCTTGGTAATCAAGAGAATGACCCAGTTAAAAATATTTGGAAATAGGGGAATAAGATGAATTCACTAATCAGCCATTTTAGAGTAGCAACCTTAAATATTGGCGGTGGAACCAAACAATATGAAGGCCAGGCGGAAAGCATGACCCCTGAAAAACGCCGGAAAATGGGGATATTGATATCACAATTGAATGTTGACATCCTTTGCATACAGGAATTAGCACAGTACATCGACGCTGAGGGTAAATTGCATAGCATGACTGAAAATATTCGCTCAGATTGTGATTACCCATATTACCTTTATGGAGAAACCCTTTCCATGAAGCGCCATATGCAAGTCAAGCAAATGAAGATGGTAGATGGACTTTTTAATGATTGGTGGGATTGGTCTAAAGGAAATGCTGTATTTTCTCGTTTTCAATTTTCACGTCTAGGTGATGAAACAAAAGAAGGCACTCCCCGCAACATACCCATTTTTCAACCTCTTTCGTATGAAGGGAACCGAGATACAGACCCGCGGTATGTCATTTTAAGTCGAATCAAACAACCTCCCTACCCGTATATCGTTAACTTACACCTCACTACGCTTGTTGGTGAACGCGGTCCCTCAGCATGGTCTGATATTGTTGATGCGGCTCGCCTAACCAGGCAGCAACAATTAGACCGAGTACTTACACTTGTACAACAAAACATCATTGATCAAGGACTTCCGTTGATCTTGATGGGAGATTTTAATGCAAAACCAGATGAGTATACAATCAAAGATTATTTGATAAAAGAAATGGGATTTGTTAGGCTGGAACCTAAGAAAGATATCTCAACACACCCTATCGCAGGAATGGTGGATCATATCTTTTTCTCTCCAGCGGATCGATTAATCAGTTATGAATGCTGGATTGATGATCAACAATTGGCTCATCAGGTTTCGGATCATTTACCAGTTATTGCGGAAATTACTTTTAGATAAGGAAAGGATGCTTTAGTTTGTTAAACCCTTACTAAGGCTAGGAATTATTTGTATGGGAAAAACACGTTATTTTGGAACAGATGGAATTCGAGGAAAAGTAGGCACGTACCCCCTGATGCCAGACTTTGTTCAACATCTCGGCTATGCCTCTGGAAAGATACTGGGGAAAGCGAATAAAACCCATCCCACTTTTGTCGTTGGTAGAGATACAAGGCAATCCGGTCAGATGCTACAAAGTGCTCTGACAGCTGGAATGCTTTCCAGCGGAGCAACTGTGATTGATCTGGGCGTGATTACTACACCTGGGGTTGCATTCATGGCTAGAAAGTTGAATGCAGATGCGGGAGTTGTTATTTCCGCTTCACACAATCCTGTAGACGAAAATGGGATTAAATTCTTCAATCCGGATGGTATGAAATTAAATGAAGATGTTGAAGTTTCTATAGAAACACTCATCGATCAAAAAATGATCTTGGCAGAAATGCATTCTGCTGATTTTGGTCGAAGCATTGATGGAACTGATATGCGTGAGTTGTATGTGGATGATTTGGTCGATGAGCACAACGGCTTAAGATTGGATCACCTGAGCCTGGTTCTCGACTGTGCTAACGGTGCAGCTTCCTGGTACGCCCCAGAAGTTTTTTCCAGACTCGGCGCTAGCATTGTTGCCATAAATGCATCTCCTACAGGAACGAACATCAACAATATGGCGGGGTCTGAACATGTACGCTCACACCCAGATAATTTGGCAGCATTAATCAGGCAATATAACGCAAATTTTGGTATTGTGTTTGATGGTGATGCAGATCGGGTTATCTT
>CAZJLN010000020.1:0-20276 GCA_964546745.1 uncultured Anaerolineaceae bacterium | reverse complement strand
ATATTCCTTACCTCGCTTGCAGCCTGCACCGACAACTTCAACAATTTCATTGCCTTCATGTAATACTTTTAAAGTGCATCCTTTTGGACAGGTGACACAAATGATTTCACTTTCAATTGGCATTTTTATCCTTTCTACTTATTTTACAAGCTTTACAAACAAAGTGTTTGCTTGATTGGCAGTCTCATATGCATCCTGCTTGATCTCCATGGTAATGATTTCACCTGGGCGGGCATAAGGTTCTGAGCGTTTGGCAAGAATATTTCCATGATCGTCTTCGACAATAATTTTTACTCTTTCTTCAACTGGTGAAGTAACTCGCATCTGAAGTCTTACGGGCTCTGTTTTCAGGTTCTCAGTTTCTAGATATTGTGGAACTACATAGCGGATACCTTGTTCGGCTTTCATGGGAATGCGGTGCGTTGATTGTAAACTCGATTTTTGTGCGTAAAGTGCAGCACCACGACCAGCTACAAAACCTGCTTCCGTGACCCAGTCTACCAGATCATAGACATGAACTACATTACCTGCGGCAAAAATTCCAGGTGCAGATGTCATAAATCGATCATCGACAAAGGGGCCGCCAGTGATTGGATCTAGTTGCACTCCAGCCTTTTTAGACAACTCGTTCTCTGGGATTAATCCAACACTGAGAAGAAGCGTATCACATGGAATAATCTCTTCACTTCCTGGAATATGGTTCCACTTCTCATCCACTGCAACTGTCTCCACTGCCTCAACTCGATTATTGCCTAAAATATTCTTAATCGTATGGCTTTTTTGAAGCGTAATCCCATAATCTAAAAGACATTGAACATAGTTTCGTGTAAGTCCAGTTAAAAAGGGCATAATCTCAAGTACTCGTTCAACTTTTGCGCCTTCAAGGGTCAATCGACGTGCCATGATCATGCCAATATCTCCCGAGCCAAGAATTACAAAGCGCTTGCCAGGCATGTAGCCCTCAATATTGACCCAGCGTTGTGCGGTACCTGCAGTAAATACACCTGCCGGGCGAGATCCCGGTAAGAGAATTTGAGAGCGTGTTCGTTCTCTGCAACCCATTGCAAGAACTATAGCGCGAGCATCTAATTCAATAAAGCCTGAATGCTTATTGATGGCTGTGATTTTTCGATCTGCTGTAATATCCAGTACCATAGTATCAAGGAGAATTTCGACACCCAGACCAAGTGCTTCTTCAATAAAATGCTGCGCATAGCTTGGTCCGGGCATGTCTTTGTTAAAAATTTCTACCCCAAAACCATTATGTATACATTGAAGGAGTATGCCGCCAAGCTCTAAGTCTCGTTCGATGATTAATACATTAGCAGCACCGCTCTTTTTGGCATTAATTGCAGCTGCAAGTCCGCCTGGACCACTTCCGATGACAATTACATCATATCTTTTTTTCATTTTTTAGCCAATCTCCTCAAGTTCTTTAGTGCGGCGGTAAAGGTAAGGAGAGCCAACTCCTTTTTTATTCACTTCCTCCGGTGGAATACCCAACTCATCGGATAAAATCTTCACGACTCGGGGCATATCAAATCCACCCTGGCATCGTCCAGTTCCCGTCCAAGTTCGGCGTTTAATGGCATCATACGTACGAGCAGGGATAGGGGCGTGGATTTGTGCCAGGATTTCACCTTCAGTGACTGTTTCGCAACGACAGATTATGCGACCATAGCTTGGATCCTGTGAGATCAATTTCGCTTGCTCAGCTTTCGAAAGGTGTCTGAAGACAGGCTTGGCTGGGCGAATAGGATTCCAATCTGGTTTTTCGTGTAAATTTTCACCAGTATTCTGTAACAATTCAATGACCATTAAAGCAATTCCGGGTGAGGCACTCAAACCAGGGGATTCAATTCCTCCCAGATTTACAAAACCTTGAACTTCAGATGGAATCTCAATTACAAAATCGCCAGCATAGTCTCCTGTTGGAGTTGTTGTGACTGCATTCCCATGTGCACGAAGCCCTGCAAACTGGGCAATGATATGTCTTCTATTGATTGAAGGGATAATTTTGCTTGCCCCTTGCCAAATTTCATTGAATCCTTCTTGAGTGAATGTCTTATCTTCTTTTGATTCTACAAAATTTGAATTAGGACCTACTATAGTATTTCCATGCATTGTTGCAGTTACGACGATACCTTTCCCTTTATCAGTTGGAGTGGGGAAGAAGACAACTTCGTTGGTGAGTCTAAAATCAGCTTTATCCAAAATGACATACTCACCACGGCGAGGGCGAATATTGAAATCAGGGCGAACACCAGCCTTGTGCATAACATCATCTGCAAATAATCCTGCTGCATTTATCACCCAACGAGCATGAAAATCTCCCTTTGGTGTTTTGATACCAATAATGCGTTTTCCATCCCAGAGGAAGTCATTAAAGGGTGCTTCAAAAAGGAAAGTGACACCATTCATGACAGCATTTTCAGCAGCTGCAACAGTGACCGCAAATGTATCTAATATTCCACCAGAAGGTACCCAAAGTGCGGCAAGTGCATCAGGAGACACCATCGGTTCATGAATTCTTAACTCTTCACCAGTAATGATCTTGAGCTCAGGTACACCATTTTGTATTCCCTGCTGTCTTAGTTTCTCAAGTGTCTCAACTTCTTCTTGATTCACTGCTACAACATAGTCACCACAACGACTGAAAGGGATACTCAATTCTTGGCTTAAATCATCCCATAGTGGGGCAGCAATGGAATTGGTTTTTGCTTTGAGGGTTCCCGGGAGAGCATCATAACCAGCATGCATAATAGCCGAATTGGCTGAACTCGTTCCCATGCCAACATCACTCTCTTTCTCTATAAGTAAAACATCTAACTTGTATTTAGAAAGGTAGCGGGCAACCATACATCCCACCACACCCCCTCCAATGATGATGACATCATACTTATTCGTCATGCCGACCTCCATAATTATCGTGATCTATATGAAAACCTCGCATCATTATAACCATTTCACCGGATTTTATGAAGAAATGGATCATTAACCCTGCGTTTTCAGAAATTACGGTGCTAAATTGAAATCTAAACTATCTAAGAAGACATTTCCTGGGATATCTAAACCCCTTTGTCTAATGATTAACCGGATATTTTGATTTCTATTAATTTCAGAGATATTAATTTTTATGGAAAATGGAATTACTTTTTGATCATCGTTTTGATTAACTGGTATTTGGGTTGAACCAAGCACTCCCCCATTTTCAGCCATTACCTCAAAGAAAATTGGGGACTCATTATCTGTTCTTGCTTCGCCTGTGACAACTAGCTCTTGTCCTTTGATTTGGCTTCCTTGACTTGGGGATGTGATCAGGAAGGAGGATTCGAACATAGAGTTTGTGATATCTGGTTGTGAAGTCGCTAAGAATAATTTTGCTGATGATATTGCCATAGGACGATCAAATTGATCTTCAATTTTCACAACAATTCGAGCTGGAATACCTTCTTGGTTTACATCAAAGAAAATCGGAATTCTTTCTTCAAAAATTACACCAGGCACGCAATTCTGATTAACAACTTGACGAGTTAACAAAAAGTTATTCTTATCGATTAAAGAGAGTTCAATTAATCCATCAAGCCCACACTGGGTGTGTAAGTCTACGAAGATAGGCGAGGTGACCCTTGATCCCTCCCCAGGAGAAATTATTTGAATCTTCGGCTCTTGGGCTGCAGTAAATTTAGCAACAACCAATTGTTCTGGAACTGAGTAGACTATTAATAATATGAAGATAACAAGTTGAGATAAAGCATTGATTCTTTTGAGGTTCAATGAAACATTCATGTATGGCTACATTTTACCAATAAAAGCATCGAGACAGGTTTCTGCCCCGATGCTTTCTTATTCTATTTCTTTAAATATTATAAATTTTACTGTATTTTGATTTGATGTATCGAATATAAGGCTCAGCACTGAGTTTGTTTCCAGTAATTTTTTGAAGCAATTCTTGGGGTTCATACTTTGAGCCATATTGGTGGATGTTTTCTCGCAACCAACCAAGAATTTGCGAGAAATCTCCCTCTTGGATCTCATTAGGTATACTAGGGTGATCCGAGATCATTTTTTCCCATAATTGGGCAGAGATTAGGTTACCCAAGGCATAGGTTGGAAAATAGCCTATCATACCACCTGACCAGTGAACATCCTGCAGCACACCCAGGGAGTTGTTGGGAGGTGTAATCCCTAAGTATTCCTTCATCTTCGCATTCCAGATCTCAGGTAAATCTTTTGAATCAATGGAGTTTTCAATTAGACCAATTTCAATTTCCATTCGGAGCATGATATGCATGTTGTAAGTTGCCTCATCAGCTTCGACACGAATTAGAGAAGGAGACACTTGATTGATTCCTTTGTAAAATGTGTCCAGACTGATATTTCCAAGTTGCTCAGAAAAAAGCATCTGGAAGGTCGGATAAAAATAGGTCCAAAACTCATAGCTGCGGCCTACTAGGTTTTCCCACATTCGTGATTGAGACTCATGGAATGCTAGAGACGTACCACCTTGGATTGCTGTCCGCGCATATTTCTTATCCAAACCCTGTTCATACATAGCATGACCAGCTTCGTGCATGCTACTAAATAAAGATGAGAGCCCATCATTTTCCAAATATCGTGTGGTGATTCGTACATCACCCCAACCAAATCCAGTCGTGAATGGATGTGGAGCAACGTCTAGGCGACCTCTTGTCCAGTCATAACCGAACTTGCTAACGACAAACTTTCCAAATTTTTCCTGAAAAGTTTTATCGAACTTTTGTTTAATAAATGAGTTATCTACTTGCTTTGCTTCTGCAATTGTTCTCAATAATTCAACTTGCCTGGGTCGTAAATCATCGAAGATTTGCTTGACATCGGCTGTTTTCATGCCAGGTTCGAAATAGTCTAAAAGTGGGTCATAAATGTGATCGTATGGCTTGAAGATATCAGCTTGTTCCTGGCGAAGTTCAATGATTCGCTGTAAGATGGGTTGAAAGCTTTGGAAATTATCCTCCATTTTGGCTTTCACCCATATATCATTCGCCATCGTAGTAACCTTGATAAACTCTATTAACTTTTCAAGAGGAATCTTGGTTTCCCTTTCGTAATTTCTCTTTGTAATTTTGACAATCCGTGCTTCGTCTGTATCTGCATTAAGGTCTCCAAGTTCGGTTTCCAAATCTGAAATGAGTTTTCCCATCTCATCTGAGGTTATCCGTTCATGAATGAGTTGACCAATTAAGGCGGCTTGATTAGCTCGATCCTCTGTACCGCCTTTTGGCATTAATACTTGCTGATCCCATCCTAATAGCGCACCGATGCCAGTAAGATCTGCAATTTCTGAAATTTTTGAGTTTAATAAATTTAATTTTTCGCTCATATTCAAATTCTCTTATTTGTATTAAGCAACTTTCCAGCGTGCTGGTTGTCCATCAAGAATATTCATAACTTCTGTGCCAATATCAATTGCAGCTCTTGTTTGTGCTTCTACTGTTTGGGCACCAATATGAGGCACTGCAATGACTTTGGGATGTTTAGCAAGGGTGTATTCTGTAGGGGGTTCTGTTTCGAAAACATCTAACGCTACAGCAGATACCTTGCCGGATTCAAGAGCTTGTAATAGTGCATTATCATCGATCACTCCTCCTCTTGCAGCACAAACTATTTTCACTCCATCTTTCATTCTGGAAAACGCATCTTCATTCAGGATGTGTTTTGTCGAAGGGATAAGCGGAATATGAAGCGTGATGATATCCGATTGAGTGATGAGGGTTTCTAAATCCACAGGTTCTGCCCCACAGGCAATGACCTGCTCTTTTGGGCGAACTGGATCAAAAGCAATTACTTTCATGCCAAACGCTTGTGCTCTTTTACCAACTTCCTCGCCAATGTGACCATAGCCAATTACGCCGAGAATCTTTTGATAGAGTTCTGTGCCAACTAACTCTTTTTTCAACCATTTTTCAGCTTTCATGCCTGCATCAGCCCTGGGTATTTCACGTACCAGGCTAAGCATTAATCCCATAGTAAGTTCTGCCACTGCCAATGTCGTTGCTACGGGTGCATTGACAACTGTAATCCCTCGAGCCTTAGCAGCAGGAAGTTCAATGTTGTCCACACCCACACCCATACGGGCAACAACTTTTAGATTTTTTCCTGCTTCCATAACAGCTTCAGTCACTTTGGTACGTCCACGAACAATTAGGGCATCATAATCAGGAATTACAGTCAATAGTTCTTCTGGTGAAATCCCCTTTTTGTCGTCAGCAATACCTTTTGCTTCGATGATGGTTTTACCCTCTTTTTCAATTCCATCTGTTATTAATACTTTCCAACTCATTTCTTATCTCCTTTAGATTTGGTTTGGTGAGTAAAAAATTATGATCGTATTTTCCTTATGCGTAGGTCTCCCTGCCGTATAGTTACACCGATTGTATCAAGATATTCGAGCAAAGCCAATGCATATTTTCGACTGGTTTGAAATTGGTCACGCACCTCAGCTAAGGTTATACTCTCTTTCTCATCTAACATTGTCATCACAAATTCTGACATTATCGTGTATGCTTTCTGAGAGAAAATAACATCCTCAGATACTTTTATTATCTTTTTTTTCTCAAGCAATGCTTGTAAAAGATCTCTACCTAAAAATTCTACACCATCTTTATAGCTTGGCGGAGAATAAGGGGACTTATCGAATTTATCAAAAAACTCCTCGATCAATTTTTCTTGAGCTTGATTGAAAGTGATTTGATGGGAGGATAGAAAAAGAATTGTGCCACTAGATTTGATTTTACCTTCCTTATTCAGGCTTGAAAGCAACATTTCAAAAACATTAATAATTTGTCCAGTCTTCGCGCGCAAAGCTTCCTTTGTCATTCCTGCATAAAGGGGATTGGATTTATGGAAGGAATTGAGAGTATCCAGGATGTTCTGAGTTTCCCGCTGCCATGTATGCTGGCTCATTATGCGAGTTTGGGATTGACCTGAATCAGGGACTAACTGGATTAAAGATCCATCTTTGATCATGTCTTGAATGATCAGATTTCCCTCTATAGGCTCCAATCCTGTTTTGTTGATAATTTCTGAGATACTAGAAATTTGTATTCTTTCAAGTAATTGAATAATTATGTCTTTGGGATTCCCTTTTAAGAATCTTTCCAAACTTATGAGGGTACTTGTTTGGAACCGTTTATGCAGATTTTTGGGATGGGGATCTAAAATCACTCCTCCACCTAATGTTTCTGATGGTGAAGGGCGGCGAATAATATATCGGTCGCCTCTCATCGCTACAATTGGTTCTTCAAGGCGTAACTGCAGAAACCCTTCTTTACCTGGATGAAGTTCATCAATACCTAATACTCTACACTGAGCAAGAACTTCAGAAGCACCGATAAATAGTTTTACCTCAGTGTTATGTTTTAGTGATCTTGATGAGTCTTTTAGTAGACGAAAGTGGATATCGACAAGATCACTTGTCAGGTAATCTCCAGGATGAGCAACAACCTCTCCACGCTTAATATCCTGCTTATTTACGCCACTAATATTTATAGCGGTTCGGCTTCCTGGAAAAGCTTTCTCCTCTTTTTGTTTATGGGTCTGCAAACCTCTAATGCGACCTTTCAATCTGTGTGGTAATATCTCAATCTCATCACCTATGGTAAAGCACCCATCTAAAAGTGTGCCAGTGACAATTGTTCCGAATCCCTGGAGTGAGAAGATCCGATCGATTGACATCCTGGGGTGTCCAAGATCTAGTCGTGGGGATTTAGCGTTGACCATATTCTGGATTGCATCTCTTAATACTTGAATACCTTGCATCGTTTTGGAGGATACTCTGACTAAGGGTGCATTCTCAAGAACAGTACCTTTCATCACATCGCGTAAATCTAATTCAACAAGATCTAACCAATCGGGATCATCAATGATATCAATTTTATTGAGAACGATGATACCTGTATCAATTTGTAACAGATCTAAAATAGCTAAATGTTCTCGTGTTTGAGGCATTACACCTTCATCAGCTGCAACCACAAAAAGTACAGCATCAATTCCTCCTACGCCAGCTAGCATGTTTTCAATAAAATCTCGATGACCGGGGACATCGATTATTCCCACCTGAGATTGATCTGGAAGCTGCAACCATGCAAATCCTAAATCGATAGTCATTTCTCTGTTGATTTCTTCGGTTAATCGATCTGGATGCGTACCTGTGAGGGCTGCAACCAATGCTGATTTTCCATGATCAACGTGACCTGCAGTTCCAATGACGTGCATTCTACCCTGTTACTTGGTCTTTTCTAATAATGATGCTGATTGGAGAGAATCTTGAAATGCATGCAAGATTAACTGAAGATGTTTAATTGTCTCTTTCTGTGTTTGAGAAAGCTGATCTTCCAGGGTCTGAGTTGAATCTTGAAGTACTACAATTTGAGCTGCTGTAGATTCAAGCTCTCGGTTAATTTCTCGAAATTGTTCTTCCTGTCCTAAGAGGTAATTTGTCCAGCGTTTCTGATCGTCTGTTTTAAATGTCCCCCATTCCTGGCGGAAACGCTCTTCGTTCAAACGTTGAATCTCGCTGATTTCATTAATTCGGCGGTCAAAACGTGTAGTAACCTCGTCAAGGCTCATTAGTGACTTATCCACCGTTCTTTGCATCTTTTCAAGAGTCTCAATCTGGCTTTCAAATCCAAGATCAATTTTATCGAGTGCATCAATCTTCAACTTCCATTCTCTGAAAAGGCGATCACGTTCAACGCCTTGCATATTCATTTTTTCGACAAAAGCAGTTTGTGCTTCACGACGATCTTTTTCGTAGGATTGTAATTCGCTAATTCGCTTATCAAACTGTCGGAAATTATCGATGGTCATGTCAATTCGGCTTCTATTCTCCTCAATCCGTTTACGTTGGGCAACGACCTCACCTTGCAGGTCAGTATAACGTTTAGACTCTTGACGGATGCTCTCTTCAAGCAAAAATAGAGAGCGTTTATACTCCTCGTCGTAATGTCCTACTTCTGCAATTTTTACTTTCAGCTCTTCAATTGCTTTGGATAAACGTGTGTCTTCTGCCTTTTGATTCTTAATACTGGTTGAATTTGCATTGATTGAATCTGGAAGGGTTAAAAGAGGTGAAAAAGCTTTGTTAGTTGATTCGATTTCTTGTTTAAATCGTTTCGATATCTCACTTATTAAGGATGTTGTCTTTTCATCGTTTTCATTTATTCTTTTAGATAAGTCTATAGAAACACGTTCAATTTTAGTGTCATATTTATTAGTTTCACTAATTTTTGTTCTCAGGCTTGATATTTCGGTTTCCAAATCAATAATTCGTTGAGACATTTTTTTATTATCATTTTCGAGCTCAGACAACCTATTTTGAAGGGAAGCAAGGTTGGTTTTGTCAGATCGTCTTTCATTATCTAACCATTCGACCCTTTTCTCGAGTAACTCAAAACCAGTTAAATCGTCCATTTTTACCT
This sequence comes from uncultured Anaerolineaceae bacterium, assembly GCA_964546745.1. Lineage (GTDB taxonomy): Bacteria > Chloroflexota > Anaerolineae > Anaerolineales > Anaerolineaceae > CAZJLN01. The sequence continues at coordinate 10,815 of CAZJLN010000020.1, read as the reverse complement.
TTGTACATCCTTGATGATCGTATACGATATTAATTCTTTCTATTAGATTATACCTATAAAAAAGCTCAAAGCGAAAAGGCTAATTTGTTCTGTCGACGTCGAACATAGATAGATTAAGGAGTAAGCAGAATTTGTGGAAATGCATTAATCATGTTCATCCAAAAAGGGTAGAACCAGTGTGGGAACAAACCCACGAAAATCGAAACAAGAATCATAAAACAAATGGGGATAATTATTTTGATGAGTTCTTTTTCTACTTCTTTATCGGGTTCATTTTCATCATGTGATAAAAATCGGATCAACAAATTGAGAGAAAATAATATTATACTTAAACTTCCAAATAAAGAAAGAATTGAGTTTAAGGTTGTTGTTTTAGCTGTTAAAAACCATATCATTCTTTTTGCTGGAAAGCTAGCAAGAAGAGGTAATCCTGCTAAACTTAATTGCCCAATTAGTATTCCGACACACTGAAAAGGATGGTGATAGATGTAACCTTTTAAACTTGATATAGATAGGGTATGAGAATGTTCTTGAATTGCACTCATTGAGAAAGACCAAAGCCAATAGCTGAGGATCCTAGGTAAAAATGACATAAACAACCAATTAAGTCCCCCCTGGGGAGCTAACCCTATCGCAAGAAGTGAAAAGCCGGTTTCTATCATTATGGCATACCCGAAAGCTCTTCCAATGTGAGTTTGAATAGTCAAGAATATACTACCAACAACAATCATGATCACACCAATTGAATCTAATATGTTATAAAAGTTCGGAATTGATCTAAGCCAAGCATAACGATCAAAAAATGTCAAAAGAAACATTAAGAAGGTTATTGGCATGATTGAATTTATAAAAGAAATTTGCCAACTAAATCCAGTCTCATAAACCAAGGGTAACCATGAATGAAATGGAAAAATTGCCAACCACAAAGCAAAGCCTAACAGTAAAAATATTGTTGCACGCAACACTAAGGGGTTAGTTGTTGGTACTGTGTCAATCCCTGAAAGCATCCATCCCGAAATCAAGATCATTGGCATTGCCAGTGTGTTAAAAATCAAGAACCTCAAAGTACCTTTACTTTCCTGGATTTTGATTGGCGAGAGGATTGGAACACTCAACAAGATGGCTAATTCAATAAGGAGTGCCGCATACAAGAAAGGTTGAACAGCTAAAGAAAATATGAGGATGGGTGTAATAAGCATGGATAAAGGACAGAACCAGCTCATTATTGAAAACCACCCACTCCCATAAAGCCATAATGAGGTGATCAGGTATGCTAATGCAACAAACGGCAGTAAACCACTATTGATAGTAATAGATCTTCCTAAAAGAATAACACTATCTGAGAATTCAAAAGTCCTTGATCCCAACGATACGATTAAATTTTTTGGAAAAACTACAGCTAAAAGAAAAAGAAGAAAAGCAACACTTCCACCTATGATTGATACTATCCGTTTCTTTTCTTTAATAACAACTAGAAATATTGAACAAACGATAGAGATTGCTATCCAGATGACAGGAGTTGAAATCATGATCCCTTCTCTGTGGCTCTTGTTAGGAACCATGCTCCGACTGTCACTAATCCAAGGTTGATCCCAGCGAGAAGACCCGTTAAAAGAATGGACACCTCAACAATTGCATAAATAAGCTCAAATCCAGAAACAAATGTGAGAAGTCCAATCGTGATATATAATGGATCGGATGAAACGCTAAGCTGAAGAAGCCCTAATCCAATTAAGGTAAGACCGCTAATGATGATAGGTTCAGAGGCAGAATTTTCAAGGATATTTTTCGTGCCAGGTGTAAGAATAACCACCAACACAATGACCAACAAACCAATCATAAAAAAGAAAGGTTGATCAGATGTAAAGGTCAACGACAATTTTTTTGTTGTCCTTTTTTGGGATAACAGCGTTATTCCTAACACCGCTGAGACCATAATTCCTGTTAATAGCTTGACTGCAGCTAAATAAGGCGGTAATAATGTGGCAATCAGAGAAAAGACACTTATATATTGAATAATTAGCACAATGATATTGATTCGCCAAGTTCTGATGATTAAGTTGGAAAATGAAGATAGAATGATAAAAACCATTATTAACAATTGAATTTTTAAAGACATCACTCACCTCCTGTGGACATGATCAATGTCACCATCAGGAGAAGAATAATTATTGCCCAAAGAATTCCCCCATTGCCTTCGAGGATAACTGTAACAGCTTCAATACCAAGTTTTATGGGTTTTAAGAGCTTTTCGAATAATTTAAGCAGGAAATTCCAGTTAATTCCCTTTTCTCCTTTATGAAATAGTGTTTGGAATTTTTTTTCAAGAATTCGAATAGTTGGTTTGTTTTGGATAACACCTTTAAAATTGAAAATTCTTGGTAAAAATATCATAGCACCTGACAGGATCAAACTAATCAAACCAAACCACCACTTTCCTAAACTAAATGATCCAGGCCATCCTACCAATCCAATAATCAACTGAGTTTGAATAATAAAAATTAAACCTAGAGGAAAAATTATCCTTGACCATGTCTCAAGCCCCTGTGTTGTTGACTTGGAATTGAGAATGAATTGGAAATAACCATATCCAAGGATCGCATGGGAAAGGATTAATGGAATTGTCCAAAAAGAGAATTGATTCACAAAAATTCCATCCCAACCAGTTATTGATGGCGAATAAGATAATGCTAGTAGCCCAAACAATCCAAAGAACAACAAAAACCTTAAGGATCGTATGGGAGGTTGATAAAGTGAAAGCAAACTTCCTGAGAGTAATAGGGCTAATCCCCACACTCGACTTGCTTCAGGAACGCCATTGATTACACAGAAAAGTGCCAAAGCTGAAAACGTGAGGATCCAATAACGCCTTGCAAATATTACTTCCTTCTGGGAGGCAAACTTAATTGAGGCATATAAAGCTATTATGGCAATTGATCCTTTGATCGTCCCTACCCAAAGTTGTTCAAACCTGAAAATATCTATTGATAGGCGTCCTAATAGGCTAAGACTGGATGCAGCTGGAACAAATCGAAGCAACGTACCAATACCCCTGCTTGATTCAGTTTCATAAAAGAATGGCAAGCTAATTGGTAAAATTCCCAACCTCAATCCTGCAGCAAGTATAAACATCGGAACCGACCTGCTCGGGAGATTTGTAATATCAAAAGAGCTACCCACTTCACGCCACGCAATCATTGAGGCAATAAAAAAGATAAGATTGCTAACAAAGTGAATTCCTAACAAAAGTACTATAGATTGTTTCTTGTTATGTTCTTTTTCAGATAAAAAGAGATAGAAGAATTCTACAAAATCCAGAAATGTCCAGGCTAGGATTATTGTCAGGGGATTGCCGGCTAGTAATGCTACCATTCCAATTGCGCATATGGTCATACTTCCTGCCCATGCATTGGGATTAGGCTCTTCGTTGGTTCTTGCAGAGTCGGTAAATATCGCTGCCAAACAAATAGTAATGAGTGATAAAGAGAAAGGCCAACTTTGATAATCCAGGTTTAAGAAAGGAGAAGCTTGAAATATTGATTCTGGTTCCCAAGATATCAACTGAAAAGTACTTGGTAAGAACAATCGCAAGACTAATGTGATAAGCCAAGCAGCAAAGGTTGCAATGGCAGCAATCATGAATGAAAGGGCAAAATTCTTCTTAACCCTAAAAATGATAAGGATACTTATGGAAGCCAAAAATAATAATAGAACTGGTGTAACTAACAGCATGCCTTTGTGTCCAATAGGTATAAACTACAAGACTTCTCCGGTGTTACGATGAAGGTATTTACCAGAGCCTGGTTTACCCATCCAGTTTCCTTTATTAATAATCACGGTTCCACGCAGCATAACAGTCTCCGGGAAACCAGTCAGGTTCCACCCCTCAAACAAGTTGTAGTCAGTCCGAGTATGGGAATAATTTATCCCATATTCAATTATTTTGTCTGGATCCCAAATGACAACATCTGCGTCAGATCCTTCCGTAATCGTGCCTTTTTGTGGATAGATTCCAAATATTTTTGCAGGATTGGTTGCGGTTAGTGCTACAAATTGGTTGGGAGTAAGTATTCCACTTTGAACCGCTTTTGTCCAGATAACAGGCATTCTATCGCCTATTCCTGGTAGTCCATTTGGGATTTTGGTAAAGTCGTTCTTTCCTAATTCTTTTCCAGCAATTGCTATTGATTTTCCTTCGTATACTATTGGTTTTGTTCCGTCATAAAAAAATGGACAATGATCTGTCGCGATGGTTTGAAGGATGCCATTTTCTAAACCTTGCCAAAGACGATTATTATCTATATTTGTTCGCATAGGGGGTGAACAAACCCACTTTGCACCGTCTGGTTTTGCTAAATCATCTTCAGTAAAGAAGAGATATTGGGGGCAGGTTTCCCCCATTACTTTTAATCCCTGTTGACGCGCATAGGACAATTGATCAACCTCACCAGCTGTATTCATGTGCACCAAGTAAAGTGGGGTGTCGGCTTGGGCGGATAAAGCAAAAGCCCGCAAGCTTGATTCCACCGCTCCCCATGCTGGTCTGGTTTTCGCATGCCAGATAGGAGAAGTGTGTCCTTTTGCTAAGGCTTCATCAATTAAAATATCGATGATATCCCCATTTTCCGCATGTAGCATGGTGAGAACCCCCGCCTTTTTTGCAAATCGCATGACCTTGAAGATGTCCCCATCTGATAATCGTAATCGTTGATTATAGGCAGTAAAAACTTTGATACTACTAACACCATCAGCCTGTAAATTGAGAACTTCATCTTCCAGGTTGGGGTGGTACCTAGTGATGTTCATGTGTAACCCATAGTCAATACAAACCAAGGGATCAGCTTCATCTCGCCTGCGCTCTATGTTTTCATGTAGACTACCTTGATCATGAGAGACGAAGTCGATCATTGTTGTGGTACCCCCAAAGGCTGCAGCTTTTCCACCCGAATAATGATCATCAGATGATTTTGTGCCTGCCATTGGCAAACTCAAATGTACGTGTGCATCTACGCCACCTGGGAGAATAAACTTGCCTAACGCATCAATACATTTTGAATCACTGATATCAATATCTGGAGAGATTTTCACAATTTTCTCTCCTTCAATAAGAATATCTGCTTTTTGAGTCAATTGATCAGTAATGATGGTTCCGGACTTTATGAGAGTTTTCATACGACTCCTGATAATCATCAATCTAGCAATGGCAAAGTAATTTTACTTGATTTAATGATGACAAAATGCCATAGATAAAAACCATTAAACAAAACAAAGAATTAGGTAGTAGTAGAAAGGAGCTGTTAGTTCTTTTTAGATAGTAACCCCAACAATGACATTATGATAGGGTCTGTGGGGAATTCTGGCAGCTGATCAGCATGATATTCATTTTCAGCAAGAGCCCTTTCACGAAGTGAGTGCCAGAGAATATCCCTTTCATCATCATGCACCACCAGATCAGAGATATTCTTTGCTTTAGTAAGGTGTCTACCAGTTGTATAAAGAAAGGTAACTCGCCGCCAATTTCCTGCTGGTATAGGAAACTGCAGTCTTTCAAGAGGACCTAATTGTAATTTGAAATATTCCTCCTGTGCTCTAGGGTGATCACTTTCATCGTGAAGTAATTCGCGACGGGTCGTTAATTCATACCCTTTTATTACTGAAACATAATTTATTTTCCAACGCTCAGTTTCATCGAACGCAGCTGTTTGATAAAGTGCTAAATAATCCACTGAAATTACTTTAGGAGCTGACTTAAGCGGAATTCGATACCACCCAAGTAAGCGAGCAATATCCAGATCGCGTTGGTTCGGGATGATGGCAACCAGTATCAATGAAGTTTCAGGGATGTTCATGGAATTACTCTCCTCTTTATTACTATCATTATTTTACATTGACTTTTCGATAAAAAAGCGCAGCCGGGTTTTAGGCTGCGCTTTTTGAAAACCGTAAGGTTATAAAAGACCAACACTGGTGTTGAATTGGTCAATTAGATTATCAATTTCTGGCACCTGAGCTTGGAGTTCAACCCAGTAATATGGATCGTACCATTGGGCTTGAATCTCTTCAAATGTTTTTCCTTGCTGCTCTACCCAGGTATAGTATTTCAGATTTTGAATGCGTTTGCGATCGTAATAAGATAATTCTTCGAAATAATCAATAGATTGCCCCTTTAGCCATCTGGCTTCATCTGCACATGCTTGCTCATAGTTATACTGTCCCATCTCAGCATGCATCTCAGCTAAGCGACTCATGTAGAGTTCCATAGAATCAGTAATGACTGTTAATACAATATCATTCTTACCGAGTTCATAATACTTGGAAAATTTTATAGCTGAAAGCAAGTTAGATATACTCGAGAAACCTAACAAATCCAGATTATTGACAATTTCCTCAGGGATACCATGGTTGACTAGGGTTTTCTTTCCTTCAGGCTCGTTAAATAAACGAGCAATATTAACAACGGCATTATCGTCAATTGCAGTCACAAAATCCGTATTTTTACAATTATGGATCCAAGGAACGTGTTTATCGCCAATACCCTCGATACGATGAGCGCCAAATCCATTATTTAGTAGAGTGGGGCATTGTAAGGCTTCACTGGCGACAATTTTACTATCTGGATAAAGCTTCTTTAGATAATCTCCTGCAGCTATTGTCCCAGCTGATCCAGTTGCGGAGACTAACCCTCTAAAGGAATCCTTTGGACCTAAAATTTGATTTAACAATTCTTCAAAGGCATGACCTGTAACATCGAAGTGCCATAAGTAATTGCCGAACTCATCGAATTGATTGAAGATCATCAGGTCTTGACCTGAACGGCGAAGTTCCCAACATTTATCAAAAATTTCTTTGACATTAGATTCGCTACCAGGTGTGGCGATAACTTCACTGGCAATATTGGCAAGCCAATCAAAACGTTCTCTGCTCATACCTTCTGGAAGAATTGCTATTGATTCGCATGCCAAGAGGTAAGAGTCATAAGCGCCACCTCGACAGTAATTTCCCGTTGAAGGCCAGACCGCTTTTTGTTGGGTCGGGTCGAATTGTCCGGTGATGAGTCTGGGCACGAGACAACCAAATGCAGCTCCGACTTTATGGGCGCCAGTAGGCATCCATTTTCCTACAAGCCCAAATATTCTCGCACTAGTCCCGGTCAAGCTTTCAGGGAATTCGATAAAATTCAAGCCAGAAAAAAGACCGCCTTTTACTTTGGGTTCGTTTTTCCATGTTATTCGAAACAGATTGCGCGGATGAAGATCCCAAAGACCAATATCCAATAATTCATCTTTTATTTTTTGCGGTATTAGTTCTGGATTCTTCTGTTGTGCAAAAGTGGGAATAATGATATTGCGATCACGTACCCGTTTTATGGTTCTTTCTAAACGATCTTCAATAATAGTCAAATCTATTTGTGTCATATACTCTCCAAAATGTTTCTTTTCAGTTTTCTTTTGTACTTAAGTCCAAACGTGTTGGATCATAATCATCAGTTGGTCCTTCTGCGACTATATAAATAGGTCGTCCCTTCACTTCATCATATATCCTACCAATATACTCGCCAATAATTCCGAGGCTAATTAGTTGGACCCCGCCAAAGAAAAGGACAGCGATTAAAGTGGTGGCTTGCCCAGTGAATTGAGGAGATGAGTTGGCGCGCATGATGATTACGATCGGAATGGCAATAATACTTAATGCGGCAGAGATAAATCCCAAATAGGTTGCCAATTGTAAGGGAAAGTAGGAGAACCCTGTGACTGCATTTAACGCCAACTTGAGCATTTTCTTGAATGGATATTTCGTTTCTCCTGCAAAACGAGCTGCACGTTTGTATTCGACTCCAATTTGTCTGAAGCCAACCCAGGTAGACATTCCCCGCAGAAATCGGTGTCGCTCACGCATTTTGCTCATCACATTGACGACCTTACGATCTAAAAGGCGGAAGTCACCTGTGTCCAGCGGTATTTTTACATCGGTGATCCGATAGATAAGCCTGTAAAATATTGATGCTGTCGTCCGCTTAAACCAGGTTTCTCCTTCGCGCTCAGCGCGGACAGCGTATACGACTTCGTAACCTTCCTTCCACTTGGCGATTAGATCCAGAATCACCTCAGGAGGATCCTGAAGGTCAGCATCAATAATCACAACAGCATCTCCCCTGCAGTAGTCCAGCCCCGCGGTAACTGCAATTTGATGCCCGAAGTTACGTGCAAAGATGACTGGTCTAACACGTTCGTCTTCTTTAGCTAATTCTCGAATAAAATCCGTAGAACCATCGCGACTACCATCATCCACGAGAATGAGCTCCCATTCTTCACCCGTTTGATCCATGATATCTTTGATGCGTGGAAATAGGGCTGGAAGACTATCTTTTTCGTTATAAACTGGAGCAATGATCGAATACTTGGGTTTGCTCATAGGATCACCTTCCGTAATGCAGAGATTGAGGGTTCAATAATTGGGGCTTGAGATACAGATTGCATGCAGGTTTTAATATCTTTTAAGCCGCTGCCTGTGTTAAGTACAAGGCTTGGATTATCTCGATTTACGACTTGATTGATCAACGCTTTTTCTAATCCTGCGAATGCTGCAGCTCCTGCTGGTTCAGCGAAAATACCAACTTTTCCAAGGGTAGCTATTGCATCCAGGATTTCTTGATCGGATACAGTGAGAAAACAACGCGATGTCTCTCGGACAGCTCTGAGGGCACGGGAGCCATCGCGGGGGAGGTTGACCGAGATGCTGTCTGCGATGGTGGTTGCGGTAACTGGATAAATTATGTCCGAATTATGCTGCCAGGCGTTAAAAATGGCAGCGGAACTTTCTGCTTGCACGCCAAATAGTCGAGGTATTTGCTCAAGCCAACCTAAGGCTTGCAGGTCCTTAAAGCCTTTGTGGATGCCTGTGATGATGTTTCCATCGCCAACGGGGATGAAAATGTTCAAGGTCTGATTCTTGGGAATATGCTGCAGGACTTGTTCCCAGATTTCAAAGGCAGCGGTCTTTTTTCCTTCGGCGGTGAACGGGTTGTAACCAGTATTGCGGTTGTACCAACCAAACTCATTCGAAGCAGCAATGCTCAGGTCAAATGCCTGGTCGTAATTACCGTCGATCAGGATGACTTGCGCACCGAATACCAGTAGTTGAGCAATTTTCGCAGGGGGAGCGCTCTTAGGTGCCAATATAACCGCGTGCATGCCAATGGCGGCTGCCATGGCAGCGGTGGCTGCACCAGCATTACCGGTAGAAGCCACCACAACGGTTTTGACTGATTCTTGCTTGGCTTTGGTTAGAACTAAAGCGCTTGCCCTGTCTTTAAAGGATGCAGAGGGATTGGGGCTCTCGTCTTTTATCCAAAGGGATCGCACACCTAAGGATTTGGCGAGGGCTTGGGGGCGATAGACTGGTGTCCATCCCACTCTATAAAGAGGGGTGTCTTCATATCCAGGTGCTGAAACGGGCAGCAGTGGTAAATAGCGCCAAATCGAAGCGCCTGTGGAAGTGAGAATGTCTTGAGGGTGAGTATGTGCTTTGATCTTTTCATAATCCAAAATGACATCCAGATTTCCACCATCTTTGGGGCAGTTATACTGAATTTGGGCAGGGTCATAATGGGTTCCGCAGAGCGAGCACTCAAGGTAGTTAATCATTGACCAAGCATCTCTTCCAATTAGAGTTGTCATTATTGTCATTATACTTGCGCAGGCTCAAGAATTGCCATTAATCCATAATGATCTGATGGATAAATCTCGGGGTGAGCGGGATCTGGATGTTCAAAAACTCGCTGGCAATCCATGACAGATAAACCTTGGCTTGCAAAAATATAGTCGATGGTTGTATGCTCTTCATCTGTCTTGGTCGGCTGTTTTTCCAGCTGATACTCTTCAGAATTCTTTGTCACCCCATAGCGCCAAGAACGCTGAAGCGGGGTGGGAAAAGTGGATTTGGGTTCTTCCCCATGAATGGTTTGATAAGCTGACTGTAGTTGAGTCTTGACGAGCTGAATGGTCGGTGAATTTGGCACATCATTGAAATCGCCACCCAAAATACGGTGCACATTCTCTGGTAAGCCCTTTAGGTGATTCAAAATCAGTTCTGCCTGATAGACCCGTTCAGGCGCATGACCATCGTGCCAAAAAAGATGCGTGTTGGCTATGGCAAATCGGCTGCCCTCCAATTCAATCCGGACGATTTGTGCTTTCCGGTTCTGCGGCCCAAGGTCAAGAATCTCATGTTTGGTCACAGGCAGGCGAGAAAAAATTGCCAGTCCTTCCTGACCAGTTTTCATGCCTGCGTCTGGTGCAAGATAAAACTGGTAACCTGTTAATTGTGAAGCAATCCAGGCAGGAGTATTGGGAATCATGGATGCTTCTTGAAACAGAACAATATCAGGTGATAGATCTGATAACTCTGAGACGATCAGGGGGGCTCGATACTCCCACTGGTCAAGAACAATCAAAAGATTGAGGGTGACAACCTTAAGGCTCATGCGTTAGGGGACGATCCAGGTGCCGGTTTTACCCTCAAGTGCATCAATGATATGTTCCGGGTCTGTGATGAGCGCCTTTTTTCCACCATTATCCATATAATTCAAAATAGCCTGGATCTTTGGCAGCATACTTCCTTTGGCAAAATGTCCGGCTGCGACGTATTCCCTCGCCTCGGCAACAGTCATTGTGTCTAACCATTTTTGATCTGGCTTGTTAAAGTTAATCGCTACTTTTTCAACGGCGGTACTGATCAGGAAAAGGTCTGCATTGATCATCGTTGCCAGAATGGAGGAGCCAAAGTCCTTATCAATCACCGCTTCAACCCCTTTAA
>CAZJLN010000019.1:8230-20605 GCA_964546745.1 uncultured Anaerolineaceae bacterium | reverse complement strand
ATTGATAAACCTGACTAATCAATATTCATTAATTTTGTTTAAGACTTTGTGATTAGATTTCGGCAATTTAGATATGAGTGGTAATCCTAATGGGATTAAGCCAGCACTTATTAGAAAAGTGGTACGCAAGTCTAGGCTATCACTCAATAATCCAACCAAAAGGACACCGAGCGCATGAAGTAAGAAATTTACTGCCATGTAAATTCCATTTGCTAATGAGCGGTTGTCAGGAAAGTTTTCTAACACAATTGCCATGACTACTGGTATTACGGAGATGCCAAAAAATCCTGTTAAGATCAGAAATGGAATTTGCCATAATCCCTTTGTTTGGACTAGGAGAAACATAAAAATAGGTGTGACAATGTACGATATCACCAGTATTTTGCGGCGCCCTAAAAGATCGCTTAATGATCCAGCCAGTAATGCCCCTAAAACACCTGCAGATTGTAAAATTGTCAAAGACGCCCCTGCCATCCAGAGACTAACACCTTCATTTTTTAAGTATGTTGGAAGGAAAACTGATAAGGAAGCAACCATCAAGGAACGGGTAAAGAGTATAAATGCTAGGGGTAACATAATTCCTTTCATTTGATGGGCTACCTCTAAAAAGTTATTTCCGGTTTTTTGTGAGATATCTTGAGTGGTAGAAGCTCTAAGTTTTATCGAAAGAAATATTGAGATTAGAAATCCTCCCAGCATTAACCATGGTAATCCTTCCAAAGACAGCAAGCCTAATGCAGATACCACAATCACAGGTCCTAACGCCCTGCCCATTTCTCCACCGACCATCCAAATGCTCATGCCTTTTCCCAGTTGTTTTCCAGAGAGTTTACTTGCCATGACCGGTCCAATGGCATGTAAAGAAGAGGAACTAAGCCCTGCAATTATCACCAAGAAGATTAGATATGAATAAGACGGAGATATTCCTAACAAACTCATTGCAGCACCCGATATTGATGGGGCGAGAATAACCAGCCATCTTAAGTTTCGTTTGTCTGCTAAATAACCAATGAGGGGTTGGAGAATCGATGGCAGTTCCTTTACAAGGGATAATAAGCCAGCGGTTGTATTGGTCAAAGAAAATTTTTCAATAAGTACGGGCAATAAAGCTGCAAGAAAACCTGAATAGGTGTCATGGACAGCATGTGCAGATGCAATTATGCTTACACCATTAATTTGAAATTTCTCCTTCTCAATTTCAGCTGTCTCTTCCATTTTGGTCCATACCAATCAAAAGTGTCTATTAATTCTAGAAGACTCAGTTAATCTTATCAGTTCGTTGTTAAATTCAGCCAAGGAAACTTGTGCTTGTTACATTAGATTAGTTAATTTAACATTTCTCAACCAAGTAATTGAAGCTTATTTAACCATATTTTGTGCATTTAGGCGAAATTCCTGCATATGAATCACAGTGTTGTTGAGTCTAGATTCTTCAGCAGCAAACGCCAGAAGGTGACTTTCAAGTGATGCTCTACCGTTGGTCAAGGCTTCTTGTTCACCATGTAGAGATTTGATAAATGCTTTCATTAGCCCAAAATCACCGCCACCATGCCCAGATGTGCCTTCTAATTCAGTTTTAAAGCGCATTTTTTCCACTAAAAGACCAAGATGATTCCAAATTTCGATGTAGCCTTCACTAAAAGTCAGTTTTCCCAACAAAGTCGCATCGGATCCGTCAATCCGAATTGTTCGTCCCTCCACATGTGAATGACCGTTCATGGTCAGTGTGACATTAGCACCACTCTCAAAAACCATATTTACTACCTGATGGTCTACCACATCATTATCACAATGATAAACACAGCGACCATAGGAGCCTTCTTGTAGGGCTTTTAATACCGCAGCATCACTTTTAGGCAGATCAGTGATGACAGAGCGAGGCCAACCTTGGTATTCGGTCAGTGGACGTAACTTTGGGATAAATTTACCCAGGTTTTTTGTTAATTCTGGGTGCGATAGAGATAGTTTGCCGGCTATGCGCAACAATCGATTCTGGCTGTAGCTGAGGGCTGCTTTGAAGGGAAGAAGATCCAAGTAAATGCCCTTCGCTTCAAAGGGGCATGTGGTGACAATTGGACACCCATCTGTACATCGTTGTGGCGCTTCAATTGGCGCATTTTCAGGTCGAAAATGGCGCAGGTTGCCTGTTGAGCTGAGTAGGGTGACTGGTTCAGCCAGAAGCCAATACAACAAATCAAGGTCATGGCAGCATTTTGCCAAGATCATCGGGGATGCATCTTCTTGACGGCGCCAATTTCCGCGTACATAGCTGTGTGCCATATGGTAAGCTGCGACATTCTCTCGGTGAGAAATAGTGATCGGTTGGCCGAGTCTGCCTGAGGTAACAATTTCATGAAGGGTTTGACCAAAATTTGTGTATCGCATCACATGGCAGACCTGAAAAAAGCGACCTAGATTTTCAGCTGTTTTTACAAGCTTTATCGTATTTTCAAGCGTGTGGCAAATTGGTTTTTCAAGAAGCATATGATAACCCGCCTGTAAGGCAGCCATGCCTGAGTCAAAGTGCATTTGATCCTGAGTGCAATTAATCACCACATCTGCAAATTTTGGTTTACTAAGCGCATGCTCCCAGCTTTCAAAGCAAAATTCATCTGAAATTTTATGAAGTTTTGCAAAGCGATCACGTCGGGTTTGGTTGGGTTCGGCAACTGCAATAAAACGAATTTCATCAGGATGAGCCAATGCATAAGGTCCATAAGCATCTGCCCCGCGGGCACCAGCACCAAACAAAATTGCATTGATGGGTTCTGACATTTGATTCTCTCCTTGTTGAACTCTTCTAATTGTAAACTTTAAAACAATTACTTGTGCTTTTTATCTACAAAAACTTCCTAATTTAATCGTTTATAATTGTCAGGCAATTTGATTTTGAAAGGCAACCGATTATGCAACCTATTTCATTAACTGGCATTAAACCTACAGGCAACCCTCATATTGGCAATTACTTTGGGATGTACAAACCTGCCATTGCCCTGACACAAAAATACCTCGGCATGTATTTTGTCGCAGATTATCATGCCCTAACAACTTTACCTGAACCAAAAGAATTACGCGACCTGGTTTATGAAGTGGCCGCGTCATGGCTGGCATTAGGTCTCGACCCGGAGAAATCAATATTCTTCCGTCAGTCTGACATCCTTGAGATACCTGAATTCACATGGATTCTGTCTTGCTCTACCGCTAAGGGGCTGCTCAACCGTGCTCATGCATATAAAGCCGCAATTGATAAAAATGTGGAGATGGGACACGACCCGGATGATGGGGTCAACGCAGGATTATTCAATTACCCGGTTCTGATGGCAGCAGATATCCTTTTATACAATTCGGATGTAGTACCGGTTGGGCTTGACCAGAAGCAGCACATTGAAATTACGCGTGACATTGCAGAAACTTTTAACCGCAGTTATGGGAAAGTTTTAAAAATTCCTGAGGGGATCATTCAAGAGGATGTGCAGTCCATTCCGGGCATTGATGGAAGAAAGATGAGCAAGAGTTACAACAATACACTGCCAATCTTTGCGCCTGAGAAAGCTCTGCGGAAACAGGTGATGCGCATTGTCACAGACAGCCGGACACCTGAGGAACCCAAAGATCCAGACACTTGCAACTTATTCGGGATTTACAAGTTTTTTGCTCCCCAAGATAGGTTAGCAGTTATTCGACAGAAATATCTTGAGGGTGGACTAGCTTATGGAGAAGTGAAACAGGAGTTAGCAGACTTAATTCTGTCTTATTTTAAAGATGCCAGAGAAAAGTATGAAAGACTTATTGTCGATCGTGTTTATTTAAATAGTGTGCTAGAAAATGGGGCAGAAAAAGCAAGGGCGATTGCCAAGCCTGTTCTAGCAAAAGTGCGTAAGGCAACGGGGATTGATTAACCAAGATGCGAATAATGAAATAGAAAGCGAGCAAAATAAGCTTGCTTTTTTATTTTAGAAGAAAACGACTTTATCGATTAGAATTTATTTATTAATTTTGTGAGAGCTAAAGTGGATAGCAAAAATAGGACAAAACGAAGTAATTTGGCTGTGGGGCTTGGTCTGACTGCTAACATCCTGTTATCTGTGCTTAAGACGAGCATTGGCATCATTGGGCATAGTCCTGCTCTGCTGGCAGATGGAATCAACTCGACATCTGATGTAGCATATTACCTATTTGTAAGCATCTTCATGCGGGCTTCTCACAAACCTGCTGATGATGAACACCCATATGGACATTCGCAATTTGAGAGCGTTGGAGCGTTAGTTGTTGGCGCATTTGTCATTACAACAAGTTTTGCGATTTTTTGGACTTCCTTGGATACTCTTTTTGACCTCCTAAATGGGCAAGATTCCTTTCAAGGGGGATTGTCAATCACATTGTGGGCAGCCATTTTTACTGTTGTATTAAAGATTTTACTTACTTTACTAACCAGAAAGATCGGAAAAGAGACCAAAAATTCATCTGTTATTGCATTAGCAATGGATCACCAAAATGATATTTTGGCAGCATCAGCTGCTGCTATTGGTATTCTTTTTGGTAGGTTAGGTTATTTGTGGATGGACCCGTTAGCTGGTGCCTTGGTGGCAGTTTTTATCCTGAGGACAGGTATATCAATTATGCGGGATGCAACATCGGATCTTATGGATACAGTGCCCGGAAAAGCTTTGCAAGAACAAGTAAAGTTGATATTGGAACCAATTGCAGAAGTCAAAGAAATTGGTAAGATTCAGGCACATCGTTTTGGACAATATTTGACTATAAACCTTACCATATCGGTTGATGGTAACCTTAGTGTTTATGAAGGTGATCGGATCGCTTCTCAAGTTGAGACATTACTCCTTAAGGATATTGATTACTTAATGGATGTGCATGTGCATTTTCATCCGTAATAATCCACTGGCACATAATTTGATATCTTTGTACAAGAATTAGTGGGGAAGGTTTTTTCTTTTTTTAATGAGATATAATTTTTACAAAAATAATTATCTTGGTGAGAGTGCGACATTTTTTTCACCATCATTCAGTGAGGTAAATATGAATAATTTTGATTTTAGAAACCCAACCCGAATCATTTTTGGAAAAGGCAGCATAGCCAAGTTATCAAAGCGCATTCCCAAGAAAGCAAAAGTCCTGCTCACCTATGGTGGGGGATCTATTAAGAAAAATGGCATTTATGAGCAGGTGATGGATGCCCTGAAAAAGCATGAGGTGATTGAATTTGACGGGATCGAACCCAATCCTGATTATGATACTTTAATGAAAGCCGTTAAGGTTGTGCGCAAGAAAAAGATTGATTTTCTTTTGGCTGTAGGCGGTGGTTCGGTGATTGATGGTACCAAATTTATTTCGATTGCTGTACCATACTCTGGTGATGATCCCTGGGCATTACTCTCAAAAGGCGAGGCAAATCAGGTTAAAGATGCCATTCCACTTGGTACTGTGCTCACTTTGCCTGCCACTGGGTCTGAAATGAATAAGAACTCGGTGATTTCTCGCCGCGCCAACCAGGAGAAGCTTTCTTTTGGAAACCCAGCAGTTTTTCCAAAATTTTCGATTTTGGACCCTGAAGTAACATACTCCCTGCCACAGAAGCAGATTCGAAATGGTATTGTGGATGCGTATGTGCATGTAATGGAACAGTACTTGACATACCCAGCCGGGGGCATTGTACAGGATCGACAAGCGGAAGCTTTACTAATGGCATTAATTGAGATTGCCCCGAAAGCTTTGCAAATGCCTCCGGATTACGATGGAAGGGCTAATTACATGTGGGCTGCCACTAATGCATTAAACCACTTAATCTCTCAGGGTGTTCCTGGTGATTGGGCAACCCATGATATCGGTCATGAAATCACTGCATTTTATGGTCTGGATCATGCAGAGACATTGGCATTAATTCTTCCCTACCTGATGTGGTATAAGAGAAACAACAAAAAAGCAAAATTGCTGCAGTATGGGTATCGGGTGTTTGGGTTGAAAACACAAAGCCATAAAGACCGCATCGATCAGGCAATTGAAAGAACTTCTGCTTTCTTCCAAAGCCTGGGAATGCCTACAACTCTCACTGCTTATGGGATTGACCCTGATGAAGCTGCAGAAAAGGTTCGGATGCGCTTTGAGCAACGCGGCAGCAAGCTGGGAGAACGAGGTGATATTTTACCAGAAGATGTTGCTGCAATTCTACGTCTAAGCAGATAGTCACTTAACTTTCATTAGCCGAACCTTGTTGATTTCAATTTGGTTCGGCTTTTTTTTTGTTAACTTAAGTATTCATTTTCTTTTGCCTAAAATTTAGGATGTTAGACTATAATCTAATGGCCTGTTTTGTATTAATTTTTGATTTTTTTTTCAAAACCTGTAAAATATAATTGAATTCATTAGTTTTCGAATTGTTTTTTGTGTGGAAGGAGGCATATTGTCGTAATTATACAGATACCCCCAAGATTGTGCTGTATTTGATTATCTATATTTTGTTAAAAGGAGTAAGAAACGATGTGTAAAAATAAGAACGTAAAATGGATTATTGTTGCGTTGGCACTTGTCTTACTAGGCTCTTTGCTTGGCGGCTTGGTCAATACCAGTTTTGGTAAAGTTAAAGTCACTGAAGTAACTTATGTGACAGAAGATGGCGCACGCTTCCATTCCCTCTTATATGTACCAAAGAGCGCAACTGTTGATAATCCTGCCCCAGCAATTGTTGCAGCGCATGGGTATAACAACACCGCTGAAGTCCAATCTATCAATGCTGTTGAACTTTCAAGGCATGGCTATGTGGTCATGGCAATTGACCATTATTCCCATGGAGATTCTTCTGCGGCTGATCCTAATATCAACAAAGGGATTGCAGCTGACATGGGCACCTATTCAGCCCTTCAGTATTTAGGGAGACTGCCTTATGTCGATAAAGAAAATATTGGAATGATTGCCCATTCTATGGGTGGCAGTACTATCCAAATTGGTGCATTACGAGCATGGATGATGCATGATGCTGATCCGAATGTGACAGTACCAAAAGCACTCATGCCAACTTCTCAGGCTTTCCTCACCAATGCAGATGCGACTGCACTAACTTATGCTGCTTACCCAATTAATGTAGGGATTATTTTCTCTCAATTTGACGAGTGGCATGAAAATATGTGGGGCGCAGTAACCGGTGATGTGATTAACAATACACCTAAGGGTAAAACAGGTATGGGTTTTGCCGATGCAAAATATGGTACCTATTATTCTTCTGGAAACAGTACACCACTGGATCGCGCTGGAGCTGTTGCTGCGGGACAGAATGGTACTTTGCGCGTTATTTTCCAGCACACGACAACTCATCCTGGAACCCACTGGTCTTTTAAAGCTGCTGGATGGGCAGTTGATTTCTTTGATATTACTTTGCGTGGTGGAAAAGCCACTTTGGCGCCATCCAACCAGGCTTGGGTCTGGAAAGAAATTGGTACGGGCATTGCTATGATCGGATTTTTTCTGTTCATTGTACCCTTTACCTTCTTGCTGCTGGATACCCCTTACTTTAAGACCATTGTACGCCCTGAACCTGTGGCACCTTCCACCTGGACAACCAAGAAAAACAGACTCACCTATTGGTTGATTTTCCTTGTCATGCTTCTACCAGCTCCATTACTATGGAACTGGGCAGTTGGCTATCCCATTGATATCCAGGACATGGGAAGGGCTGTTCCTACAGTTTTGAAATCAAGCAAGTATTTCAATTTACCCGCGGTTAATGGTTTGGTAATCCTGAATGTCATTCTTGGTGTGCTCATTCTTCTTGCGTTCTACCTTACCTATAAATTCATCATGAAGAAGAATGGTGTAACCTATGATCAATTGGGAATTAAACTTCCGAGAAAAGAAGTTGGAAAAGCATTCTTCCTCGCATTGATTGTGTTATTGGCAGCATATATGCTGGTCGTGCTCATTCGCTACTTCTTTATCACCGATTTCCGCTTCTGGGTTTGGAGCATCCGCGCCTTAACTCCTCTCAAGTGGATCACTTACCTAAAGTACCTGCCCTTCTTCCTTTTCTTCTTCCTGGTCACCAGCCTCTCACTGAATTCATTCACCAGAGTGCGCGATCAGAAGGAATGGAAGAATATTGTGCTTTTGATCGTTGCCATGGTAGGCGGAGTTTTGGTTTTGACCCTGATTGATTACATCGTTTTCTTCCTGACAGGTCGAAAGATGTGGATGTATGTTCCCTATCCTCCTGGTGATGTGAAAATGACTTCAGCCTTATCTGGTGTCTTGCTATGGGGTGTTGAATTCATCTTCCCCATTGGCGCTGTATTTGCAAGATTAATTTACAAGAAAACTGGCTCTATTTGGCTTGGTGGCTTTGTGAATGCATTATTGATTACCCTCTTTGCCATCTCCAATACCGTTGGTGCTGGTGGGTTCCCACTCTAAAATACTTTTCTTAACATTAATCGAGGTTGCCGTTTTGGCAACCTCGATTTTATTAAAATTCTTACAAAATTAAAGATGAATAATTTCAAAACCGGCTTGCTTAAGCCTTTTTGAGACGAGTTGAGCATTGGCTACTGCAGAGGGATTATCTCCATGCAGGCATAAAGTATCTACTTTCTGAAAGGTAACAACGCCTTCTCTTTCAAGGCGAATTCCCTCTAAAGCCAATTGAACTGCATGCTCAGCTACTTGCTCAGGATCATGCAAGACAGATCCAGACTGATTTCGGGGCATCAAGCTGCCGTCAGGTAAATAGGCACGATCTGGAAACCCCTCAGAGGCAGTTGTGAGACCGATAAGATTACCCGCTTCGATTAATTTGGAACCAGCCAAACCCACTAAGGTTATCTGAGGGTTAAAAATTAGTAATGCCCTGGCAATTGGCATGGCGATCTCAAGGTTATCAGATGCCTGGTTGTAAAGCGCACCATGAGGTTTGACATGATGCAGCTGAGTGCCTGCTGCTCTGGCAATACCATCTAAAGCGGAGATTTGATAAAGCACAATATTGAAAATTTCGTCAGGTTTTAATGCCATCTCACGTCTGCCAAATCCCTGGAGATCAGGGTAACCGGGGTGGGCGCCGATGGCAACATTTGCCCTAACAGCAAGGTTTACGGTATGTTTCATGACATGTGGATCCCCTGCATGAAAACCGCAGGCAATGTTCGCTGAACTGATATAGGACATGATAGCTTCATCGTTGCCTAGTTGGTAAACGCCAAAGCTTTCACCCATATCGCAATTGAGATCAATTTTCATAAAAATTGCCAATCCTCCTCTTCTTGTGAGATTCCTGCTTGTAATGCCCTGTACTTAGTGGAAAATTCATTTTGGGCTTCTTCGATGGATTGTTGTTTGAAGTATACAATTGAACCAATCTCAATTTGAGCCAGAATGGGGAGTTCCGCTTTTGGGATCACTGCAATTTGAGTATACCCCCCTGTGGTTGGGTGATCCGCCATCATAATGATAGGCTGACCATCAGAAGGTACCTGCACTGCTCCTGATACCATGCCATGGGAAATCACATCAGCATTCTCTTTATGAGGGATTGGCTTTCCCTTCAACCGGATCCCCATCCGGTCTGACATAGGAGATATCATGTAGCCTTCAGTCCAAAAAGCGTTCATCCCTTCAAGCTTAAATCTATTTATATGTAAGCCCTCAATCGCATTGATGTTCTTTTGGTTTCCATAATGAGGTATAAGATTTTTGGGTAGGGTTCGCCATACGTGAACTTTTTTAAAAGAGATTTTTTCAATGTGGTTGATGATATCGCCGACCTTTGGTGTTAATCCTAAACCAGCCCTTGAATAAGTGGAGCCAGAGCCTAAATCCATGGAAACATCAATGCCACCGGCTATTGCGAGATATGCCCAATTTCCCCCTTGCGTTTTCTCAATCGTAACGCGTGATCCCTTTGAGACAAAAATACTCATCCACATAGGCATGCAGATATCATCTATGAATAATCGGTAGCCCGCACCAGTAAGTGCAATAATAGTATCTTCGCAAACCTCAAAACTTGCATCTGATAATCCTAATTCAATGCATATTGACCCTGGCGAATTCCCAACAAGGAGATTAGCCGTTAGGTGCGCAGCCCAATCCATAGGTCCTGATTGTGGGACGCCATAACGTTGATACCCTTTTCTGCCATAATCCTGATATGACATTGAGTAAGAAACTTGAGTAATCTCAAGCATAATTGGTATTCGCTTTTTGCGGAATGAAACGGATTTTGTCGCCTGGTTCGAACATGAATGGTTTTTCCCTATTTTTATCAAACAAGACCCATGATGTCCAACCAATTAACTGCCATCCCCCGGGTGATTCAATTGAATAGATGCCAGTTTGCATACCTGCGATTCCAACTGCACCAGCTGAGACAGATACACGCGGGGTTGATAGGCGCGGTGTGGCAATTCTTTCGTCAAGACCTGATAGATAAACAAAACCGGGAGTAAATCCCATCATTGCGACTGTGTACACGACCTGACTATGTATTTGAATCACATCCTGCACGGTCACTGCGTTAATCTTTGCTACATTTTCAATGTCCACCCCCACAGTTCCACCATAGATTATTGGCACTTCGATGATTTTGGATGAATCAAAACACTCTTTTGGAGACGATTCAATTGCTGTTGATAACCATTCCTTTGCATTTTGTAATGAAAGCTGAAATGGATCGTAAGTTACTAACAGACTTGTATAGGCTGGACTAGTTTCAAGGAAGCCTGGGATCTTGTTGGCTTCAATCCATTTATCCAATTGAAGAACTTGTTGGTTGATAGATTCAGACAGATGATCGCTAAAATTGATAAGGATTGCGGAGTCACCATAGGGATGGATAATTGGGAAATCAGTCAGCGGGCTGGTCATTGGTCTCAGCACGTTTCTTTTCGGAAGCACGGATGTGAAAATCAATTGCATGGGTCAAATGAGCGCCATAAATAATCAGAATGCCTGTGAGATAAATCCAGAATAGTAAAGCAATAATTGACCCTAGTGATCCGTAAACTAGCCTATAGTTGGCAAAACTACTTCCAACAAACCATGTAAAACCGTTTGTAACAATTTCCCAAGAAATCGCAATCACTAAGGCACTAAGAAAAGCTGCTTTGCGTTTTACAGATGTACGGGGAATCCATTGATAAAGAGCCCAAAAAAGGAAGAATTTTATTAAGAAGGGGACGATGAGTGAGAGAATTTGCCAAAGAAAAGTCTCATGCAAGTACTTTCCCTGAAATGCTATTGTGAAGGAAGGAATGATATCAGTAATTGGAGTAGAAATGATTGATAGGACAAAGAGCAATGCCAAAGCCAGAGTAATTATCAGCGCCATTAAGTGGCTGTGAATAAAATTCGGTTTCCGACCTCCTGGGAAAGCCCTGTTGATGTACATGATGACATTGTTGAATACGGTAGAAGCTGACCATATTAATGATAATAATGCAATTATGCCAACAGACCCCCTAAGCTGTAAAACCATTTGAATGTTTTCTGTAATAATTTGTTCACCTACTGGAAGAACAGATTGTACTGCTTCCAAGACTCTTCGTTGAGCAAGATCTTTTTTTAGAAAGAAACCCGCGATGGAGACAAGAAATATCAGGAGAGGGAAAATGGAAAAAAGCGTATAATACGAAACACTAGCTGCTGTTTCCGATCCATTGGCAAGCGCAAACTGGTTAGTCGCATGTCTGATGATTCCAATAATTCCCCCCGTACGCTCGTTTATTTTATAGTAAATTGTCCGTATAGATTCTTTTGAATCTATTGCTTTTTGTTTTAATTTTCTTAAATTCATAATTGATATTAATTCTCAAAATCTGCTCATATTATAAACGGAAATGAATTGCTTGGTTATTTTATCTTGATGATTACTCAGCAACCCAAATATCAGCTCCTTGAGTTAGGTCTGGAAGGAGTAATTTGTTGTTACATATTTGGGCAGACTGGTTCTGCAACAATGAGTTAAGTTTTATTTTCTCAGCTAAATGATTACAATCAAAAGATATTTCATCACACTTTTTCATTTTGTTTGAACGATTCGCTGTGATTATAATATGACGTCTTTGCAAATAACGTTGAAACACTAGAACATCCTCGTTGAAATAAAGCACCTGGAAACTTCCTTCTTTAAGTATGTCTGAGTTCTTACGAAATTCAATCAATGATTTATAAAATGCAAATAATGATTGGTTCCATTTACTTTGATCCCATTGCATGCAGTTGCGGCTGCCAAATTCTTCTTCATCCATCAAACCTATTTCATCCCCGTAATAGACACATGGGACACCAGGAAAAGTAAATTGTAAAACAATTGCCAAGCGATGTAGATTGTCATTTCCATTTAGCATCGTTTTTATTCTAGGGGTATCATGACTA
>CAZJLN010000019.1:0-8220 GCA_964546745.1 uncultured Anaerolineaceae bacterium | reverse complement strand
TAGATGGTCTTGCCAGGTTTTTACTAGTATTTCGGTTGACCATGGCTCTGCGGTACCAAAAGTATCACTCCATCCTAAAGCATCTAATTGATAATCGGTAAGCCAATAAAGGAGTGGAGTGCAGAAACCGGCATAATTCATGACACCATCCCAACCATCTCCCTGAAGTTGAGAAGCTGCTTCGTAAAAATTCTCTCCGATAAGGTAAGTATCCGAACTTATCTCTTTTACAGCATTGCGGATCTCTGGCAACAATTGCCGATCATGTTGCTCTCCATTACGTCTACCGAGCATATTGGCAACATCCACTCGCCATCCATCTGCGGAGAAAGGGGGTTTTAGCCAGCGTTTGAAAACACTATCGGATGCGAGATACATGCGAATTCTGAGTTCCTTGCTCGCATAATTAAATTTAGGTAAAAGGTTATGACCCATCCATGACTCATATTGGTCGGGATGCTTGTCGAAGTAGAAGAAATTAGCCTCGGTTGATTTTGGATCCTGAAGTGCCTTTTGAAACCAGAGGTGTCCGTAGCCGCAATGGTTCGGAACGATATCAAGAATCAGATGCATCTTGAGGTTATTCAGCTTCTTTTTGAGAGCAATCAACGCTTCATCTCCGCCTAATACTGGATCGACATGTTCATAATCTGTGACATCATAGCGATGGTTAGAAAATGCAGTGAAAATGGGATTAAGATAAATCGCATTGACACCCAGGATTTGGAGATGATTTAGTTTTTGAATAACACCCTGCAAATCACCCCCATAAAAAGCAAGCATGTTTTTTTCTCCTTTGGGAGCAGGTTGGCCCCAACCATAGGTTGTGCGTGTTAAATCTTTAAAACCAAGTTTTTGCATAATTGGATCATTGCTTTGGTCTCCATTAGCAAACCTATCAGGAAATATTTGATAGAATACCGCATTTCTTAGCCAAGAAATCTGTTGAAAATCAGCCAGGATTTTAAAATCAAACATTGAAAAAGGCTCTTGTTGACTAATTCCTGAAGCATTAAACCAATATATCGCTTTTTTTGTTTGGATTCCAAAGCGGTATGGGACCATGGGTTCATTTATCTTAAGTTCAGATATCCAGATCTGGGTGTTGCCCTGGACTTCTGCTTTTTGCATTGCTGTAAATTGTTGTTCGCCGTTTGGACAGGTGCGTAAGACGATCTTTTGTACTGGCGCCATAGCGGCAATATGCAACTTTATTTCGATTTTTTCACCGAGCTTCGGATAGGGATTAGATAAATAATCTACTGTGCCAGCATGGGTGATAGATTTAATCCATCCAGGAAGAATCATTGACTGTACTCCTATGTAATCCATTTTAAACTGTCACATATTTACAGTAAAACATCAGTAGCAAATTTTATCCTAATAAACCGAAATTCAAGGAGGAATTTTTTTATAACTTCCGAATGGCACTGTATAATTAGGAATTACGATTAGGAGCCAGTTATATGGAAATTAACAAAATTCAAGAGTATTACCATGCCCGTGGATTGCAGTGGGCTGATCAAAAAAGCGCCTTACTTTTTTATTTATCAGAGGTGGGTGAGCTCGCTGAAGCTTATCTTGCACATCATACCTATGAATTAACTGAGGAAGAAAGACAGCTTTTTGAAAAGTTTTCAGACTTAGGCATGGAGGCAGATGAAATAGTTTCACGCATACCGGGTTGGATCAGAAATAACGATCGCAATCGTAAGGAAAATATTGAATATGAAGTGGCAGATTGTAACATGATGCTTTCCGTTTTTATGTTTAGTCTTACTGGTCGTTCTCCAGATGATGCGTTGGAAGAAAAGATGCGTCTGAAGCTTGAGAAAGAAATTTAAAGGATATATATGGATCATTCATTAGATAAGAAAAGAATCACCCTGTTTTGTTTACTCGCATTTGGGATTTCCTGGTCAGTTGCTTTTATTATTTTCCAAACCGGGGGACTCGTGGAAAGCCCTGTGATTATTCCAGAACTCGGCTTTACACTAGCCTATATCCTTATGGCAACTGCATACATGTTTGCACCTGGATTAGCCAACATACTCACCCGCTTGATCACAAAAGAAGGTTGGAGTTCTTTATGGCTAAAACCAAAACTAAAAGGATCTAGCCGATATTGGTTAGTTGCCTGGGTATTACCTGGAATATTAACTGTGCTCGGCGCAGTAGCGTTCTTTTTGATCTTTCCAAGACTCTTTAATGGTGATTTGTCAATCTTACAATCTCAGATCGATGCATCTTACGAAGCAGCGGGGGTTAATCCAGATTTAACTTTGTCCCCCTGGCTTCTGTTTATTATTCAAGCCATTCAAGCAATAATATTAGCTCCTATTTTGAATTCTATTTCAACCTTTGGAGAGGAATTTGGTTGGCGAGCTTATCTTATGCCAAAACTCTTGCCCTTGGGAAGTAAAAAGGCAGTCCTTTTAAGCGGTTTAATTTGGGGTGTTTGGCATTGGCCATTAATCTTAATGGGATACAACTTCGGTACCGCCTATCCAGGTGCTCCATGGCTGGGACTGCTTGGTATGGTATGGATATCAGTAGGGCTGGGTATAATTTTTAGCTGGTTAACCTTAAGATCAAAAAGCATCTGGCCGGCAGTCATAGCGCATGGTGGTGTTAATGGCATTGCTGCGATTGGAAGTCTTGCATTAAGGGAACAAGCTAATCCTTTGTTAGGTCCAACGCCTGTAGGAATCATTGGGGGCTTATTCTTTGCAGTAGTGGCATTAAACTTGTTGTTTCACCCTACTGCTTTACAAGTTCCCGAATCAAATCGATTCGAAGGTGAATCCCCATTATAAATAGAAATGTTTTTTGATTAAATCTCCCGCAAGGGTTTAAAACCTTCTCCTAAGGCTTCAGTGGCTTGTCCGATCACCATGAAAGCATGCGGATCAACTTCATGGACCAATGTTTTTAAGCGCACCACTTCGGATTTGTTAATCGCACAATACAACATGGTCTTTTCCATATGGCTATACGCGCCTTTAGCTGGCAGGATGGTCACACCGCGCTCTAATTCATCCATAACTGCCGTTGCAATAGCATCGCCATTTTCCGTGATGATTAGGGCAGTTCGAACAACAGCAGATCCTTCTGAGGTCACTTCAGCAACCATTCCACTGACATAAATCATTAATAATCCATAGAGAGCCCTATCCCAACCAAAGATAAAGCCAGCTGCTAAAACAACCAGAGAATCTGTGATCATATAAGCAAGGGATATAGAAATTCCCAAGTGTCTATTTAATATCCTTCCAAGAATATCCGAGCCACCGCTCGTTCCACGACCTAAATAAACAATTCCCAATCCTATTCCTAAAAGCGTACCGCCAAACAATGTGTTTAGGACTAAATCACTAGTCAATCCTGAGGGCAAAGGCATTGACCACATTAAAATATCCGTGAATATTGAAAAACTAACGATAGCAAGGATGGTTCTGAGCGCAAAACGTGGACCACCTAAATAGCGCCAACCGAGGATAAAAAGAGGAATGTTTCCAATTAAGACCATAATACCAATAGGCCAATTATTATAGTGATGAATTAGCTGCGCTGCGCCACTAATTCCACCACTAACAAGTCTTGCCGGTACTAAGAAAAAATGCATTCCAAAGGCTTGTACCAATCCGCCTACAAGAATTAACAAGTAATCTTTTATAGATTTCCAACTAAAATCTATTTGATTAAAAAAAGATCGTAATGAGTCTTTCTTTGTGTTCATACTTAAACATCCTTTTTTACTTTCAGCTTATTGCGCCTGCAGATTATAAGGCATATTTGTTGAAGTGGTCAACTGTAACTAAGTCGAATTAAGACCCCCCTTGACAAAGAACAGATGTTCGTATATACTTATCAAAATAATAGCACATTTGAGCTTGTTATTAGGAGGTACACAATGTCAAGAAAGAAATCAGGATTAAGCTTGCGCCACAGGCGTATTTTAACTTTTTTGGAGAAATTCCAGAATGAATTTGGTTATCCCCCTTCTATTCGGGAAATTTGTGACAACACTGAAATCAGTTCGACATCTGTTGTTAATTATTATCTCAATCAGCTTGAGGAAATGAAGTTTATTGAACGACAAAGCAATGTATCTCGAGGGATCCGCTTATTAAAGACTTTAGAGGGGAATCTAGAAATCTCACTAAAGCGTGCAGGAAAATCGATTTCTAATATGCTTACTGTCCCTTTGGTCGGTAATATTGTTGCGGGCGTGCCTATGCCAGTACCTTCCTCTGATTTTAATTATTATGATCCGGACTCTGGTATTGAAATCGCACGCAGTCTCCTTCCCGCTCAAGAGAAGAATGATCAACTTTACGCTTTAAAAGTACATGGTGATTCCATGATTGATGCAATGGTGAACGATGGTGATATTGTTGTGATGAAGAAGGTGAACCAGGCTGAAAATGGAGAAATGGTGGCTATCTGGCTTGAAGATCGCGATGAGACAACCTTAAAATATTTTTTTCTTGAAAATGGACGCGTGAGGTTACAGCCTGCTAATCCAATTATGAAACCTATCATAATCGAGAATCCAGAGATAGTAAAAATACAAGGGAAAGTTTTACTTGTCATTCGCCAACTCGATAAGAAATAACAAATCTTAAACAAAAAAACCACCTGTTGAGGTGGTTTTTTTGTTGATTGTTGAACTACTGAAGTTCTACTTTTGCGCCTGCAGCCTCTAATTTGGCTTTGGCATCATTGGCAACGTCTTTTCCAACGCCTTCAAGCACCTTGGAATCAGGAGTCTCTGCGAGGTTTTTTGCCTCCACCAGACCAAGTGTGGTCAGTTGGCGAATGACTTTGATAACCTCGATCTTCTTTGCACCGGCGTCTTTGATGACGACATTGAATTCCGTCTTTTCTTCGACTTCTTCTTCAACAGCAGCGGCAACAGGACCAGCAGCAATTGCAGCTACAGGTGCAGCAGCAGAAACGCCCCATTTTTCCTCAAGCATTTTGACGAGATCAGCAGCTTCCAATACAGAAAGCTCGCTCAATTGTTCAACAAGTTTAGCTAAATCAGCCATTTTTTCTCCTATAAAATTATTTATATTTTTTTATTTTTAAGTTATGCATCAAATTTCGATGCGGTCATCAAGCAGGATTTGCCTGCTTTTCAGAATGTGCTTTTATCACTGCAGCAAGACCACGTGCGGGTTCTGCAAGTGTACGGACAAGCTTGCTGGCAGGAGCCAATATTGTTCCTAACAAAGTGGCACGCATTACGGGTAAGCTTGGAAGATCCGCTAATGCACGCACATGTGCTTCGTCCAATAATTTCTTATCCAAATAACCAGCACGAAGCTTAAATACTTCGCTTCCCTTTGTGACTTCGGTCAGGGCTTTTGCTACATCTGGAGCATTTTGAAATGCAAATGTAACCACATTATTACCTTCCCAGAAGTTTTCACTATAGGGCAAGCCTTTTTCGTCCAATACCAACTTAAACAAACGGTTTTTGACAACATGCATTTCAGCATCTGATTCCCTGAGACGCTTACGAGCGACATCTACAGGTGGCATAGCCATATTCGAATAAGACAAGACGAATACGGCTTTGCTTTGATCAATCCAATCACCATATTGTTTTACTAACTCTTCTTTGTGCTTTCTTGAAAACGCCAATTTACTTTCACCTCCTTCCGGTGAATTTTTACTAATAAAAAAGTCTTTACTGGATTCTCTCCGAAGTAAAGACTTGCGTTAATTTAAATACTTTTAACGGTTCATCCTCACCTCGGCGGGAAATTAAGCCTATAACGGCACCAGCTTTCTTAAGTGAAGTAGTATTCTGTTGTTAATCGTTCGCCATTATAACTTACTATAGCGAAAATGCAAAGGTTTGTTTACTAATTTATTAGAGTTGCTTTGCTTCAAGTGAGAAGGCAGAATTGGGTTCGACCTTGATGCCAGGTCCCATTGTTGTGGCAATTACGACCTTCTTCATGAATACACCTTTTGCGCCAGATGGTTTTGCACGGCGAATAGCTGTCATCAATGCTGCTAAATTATCAAATAGTGCATCTACAGTAAATGATACTTTGCCAATAGGAACGTGAATATTGGCAGTTTTATCAAGCCGAAACTCTACGCGGCCAGCTTTTGCCTGAGTGATTGCAGAAGCAATATCAGCAGGTTGAACGACAGTACCGGCTTTGGGATTTGGCATTAAACCACGTGGACCTAAAACCCGACCTAATCGGCCTACTTTTCCCATCATGTCCATTGTCGCAATAGCAACATCAAAATCCAGATTTCCCTGTTGAATTTTGTTGATTTCCTCATCAGAATCAACAACAAAGTCAGCACCTGCAGCTTTTGCAGCGGCTGAAGCTTCACCTTGTGCAAATACCAAGACACGGACTGTTTTGCCTAGTCCATTAGGGAGTACAACAACATCACGAATTTGTTGATCAGCTTGGCGAGGATCAAGACCAGTTCGGATATGAACTTCGACTGTCTCGTTGAATCCTGCATAGCTCAGTGATTTTGCCAATTCCAGAGCTTCATAAGGAGAATAAGTCCTTTCTTTTTCGATCTTGCTATATGCTTCGTTAAATTTTTTCCCGTGTTTGGGCATAATAACTCCTTTGTGGTGATAACGGATGCAGGGCATCCTCCCACACTAATTCATTTACTTTTCTACGATTGTGATGCCCATATTTCGGGCTGTACCTTCAAGCTGAAGCATGGCACCTTCAAGATCA
Source organism: uncultured Anaerolineaceae bacterium (assembly GCA_964546745.1). GTDB lineage: Bacteria > Chloroflexota > Anaerolineae > Anaerolineales > Anaerolineaceae > CAZJLN01. The sequence goes on along the minus strand of CAZJLN010000019.1, from coordinate 1,486 downwards.
ATTGCGTTCATATCTTTGATCTTTAATTCTGCGATCTCACGCAATTGGGCTCGAGTGATTTTGCCAACTTTTTCTCGATTGGGTTGTGCCGATCCCTTGTCAATTCCAGCAGCTTTACGGAGCAGGACAGGAGCGGGGGATGACTTAAGCTCAAACTTAAACGAGTTGTCAGCGAATATAGTGATTTCTGCAGGGATGATTTCGCCCATCCTGTTGGATGTACGCGCATTGTATTCCTTGCAAAATGCCATAATATTGACACCGTGCTGGGCTAATGCCGGACCAATTGGGGGAGCTGGATTAGCTTTCCCTGCTGTAATCTGTAATTTTACAATTGCTTTTACTTTCTTTGCCACGAATGTTCTCCTTTGTGGTATTGTCGGGACCAATCAAGATCCCTCCCACTAAATTCCGGATAATTCTCCGGTTTATGCTTTTTCTACCTGTAAAAAGTCTAATTCTACAGGGGTTTCTCGCCCAAAGAAATTCACCATGACGCGAATTTTTGAGCGTTCCATATCAATTTCAGAAACTGTACCTCTGAAGTCGTTAAAAGGGCCATCTACGATGCGAACACGTTCGCCTGGTTTGTAAGTTACCTTGAAGGTAGGTGCTTCATCTTCCATTCGGCGAAGGATTTGTGCCACTTCTTCAGGTCTTAGTGGTGTGGGTTCTTCTCCCATACCAACAAACCCAGTAACGCCAGGAGTATTGCGTACAACGTACCACGACTCTTCTTCGAGGATCATATTAACCAGAACATACCCTGGGAATACGTGTCTCTCGACGGTCTTCCGTTTTCCATCCTTAACTTCGATCTCTTCTTGAGTGGGTATTACCACATCAAAAATCTTATTTTTCATGTTCATGGTTTCTATGCGCTGTTCAAGATTCTTGCGCACTTTGTTCTCATACCCAGAATAGCAGTGAATAACAAACCACTGCCGATTGTCTGCTAGATTAGAATCGCTTGCTTTTAATGGCGCGCGGTTATCAACAACGGGTTTTTCTACCATTGGTTCCTGTATTGATGATTTTTCAACGGGAGTATCTTCCGCATCTGGTTTTGATGCGAAATATTCCTCATCATCATCGTCATAATATTTTTTCTCGTCGTCCAACGCAGCCATGAATAATCCCTGCTATATGTTCTTTGCTAAATTGACACCAAAAGACCGATTAGCTGTGAAAAAATAAAATCCATCACGCCTAATAAGACGGTCATTATCAGTGTAACAATCAAAACAATTTTGGTTAAATCCCAAGCTTCTTTTGGTGTTGGCCAGGTGACTTTTCGCAATTCACCAACCGTTTCTTGCCACCAGCGTTTGATCCTAATAAAGATTGAAGGTTTCTTTTGCTTTTCTGCCATTCTTTCATCTCCATGCTTACGGCTAAAACGCCGCCTTTGCGACGGCGTTATTCCTGTTCAGACAGGTCAGGTAGGAATTGAACCCACAACCCCCGCTTTTGGAGAGCGGTGCTC
>CAZJLN010000018.1:2920-21671 GCA_964546745.1 uncultured Anaerolineaceae bacterium | reverse complement strand
CTTTGATGCGTCATCACCTTTACAGCTGGTTTGGTAATTTCTGTGCTCACTTCAGTCATAAAGTAGTCCAGCATAAACCCGACTGTTGTGGTCACTTCTGGCTTGGCATCGATCAGATCTTTTCCATAAGTGATTATTGCTTTAGACAATTTTGGATAACGATGATAGTGGTGCCGTAAGGAACCATCTTTTCTGACAGGTGGACCCCAATCATGCCTTTTGACTGGGCTAAGAATCGGGTCATTTTCTCCTGCACAAAAGAGATAGTGGTTGATGGCTCTCATCCCATTTGAGATACACAAACGGCTATGCAGGTCATACATTGAGCTTTGGGCATTGCTATGATCTAGGTTTCCGCCACATTGGAACTCGACTGAAAAAAGTGCTTGTTCCTTGTTTTGGGTTGCTTTCGTCATCTCATTGACAAGAATCAATTCATGGAAATTTCCTTCACCAATGATGCCTGGATAAACATCCGTTGCGCTGACCATCCCTTCAAGGCGCATGACTTCAATCAGCTGTGAAATTCCAATCGGAAATGTTCTTCCCCCATTGGCAAAACCATGGATATTCACAATGGGCGGTACTTCCATTCCATTCGCTTTTGCCTCTTTCCACAAGAAACTTGCATATTCTTTTAGGTATTCGCGATAAAAACGGCGATAATCCTCGATTATATAAGGTGTATGTTCAAAATCTGGGCGTTTTATCCCATCCCTAAGGAAAACCTCTAAATTGTGAGAAGGGTATTTTCCATGACCTAGATGATTTTCATTTTTTCTTAAAAATGAAGCAAATTTTGAGAGGGTATCTGGATTGGTATCAATGATATTTCTAACCCAGGCGATCATGCCCATTTCATTATCCAGCTGGACCATGATTATTTTCCCGCACTTGGCGTGGAGTAAGGACTTTGAATATTTCTTTATACCACTTACGCGAGCAATTTAAAAAATCGGGGTGTAGATAACTGGCGACATTTTGTATTTTTCCATCCTGACTTATAAAAGCAGACTGTGGATAATTTTGAAAAACCCAAGGAGGTACTCCCTCATTAATTGTTTCTGCCATAATATATGGCCCAGGTCTGGCAATGATCCAAAAGCCCATTTCAGAAACAAGATCAAGAAAGCCCTCTAAGTCACGCATGGGGTGCGAGTAACCATTGAAATCTGAGGCTCCCTCTTCCAATTGATGCCAAATCCATGGAATGTAACATGCAATCGTGTTAAAACCTGCATTTTTCATTAAATTCAATCGATGACTCCACTCATCAACTGGCGTACGAAAATAATGGAATTCACCTGCATGAACAAATATCTGCATATCATCCAACCAAAAATTTCCTTCTTTTGCATAAAAATTACTTGCCATGTTTACCTCATTTATTTGTAAAGTTCAGTGTTTTTAATGATTTTTGGATCAATTCACAATTTGTATATGTTTCCCAAATCAACCTACTTAAGTGATTCTCGATCATGATCATCGAGACACCTTTATCAATTCCATAAATAGAATGGCTGTACCAATGTGGATTTACATCCAAATTGTATGAGTCAAAGAAACCATACTTTCCCCAAGTGTGTGGTTGGTTACTATACAGATAATCAATCATTTCTAGAGTCTGATCAGGGACAAAAGGAAGCGAAGCAATGGCAGAATAAATTGAGACCGTTCCATCATGATGTGGAGGGTACAGACTAGGAGCAGCTCCAGATACTGCATATCCATGGGGATTATCACCCGCACTTAAACCCCAACTTCTTGCATGATAAGTTCGAAATTTCTTTGAGTAATCGATACAGAATTGCCGGTTTGCCATTATTGCCAATTTGGTGTTATTAGACCAGTCAATCCCATCTGGATCCAAATACTTTTCTGTATCCAACCATGCTTCGCTGAATTGATAGGCAAAAAGATTACCCCCAGGGTTAACAATTATTTCCTGATCATTGAAGAATCCTTTATCTCGAGAAAAACCATGGTAAAGCGCTTTTGAATGATATGGACTTAAGGTATTTGCAGCCTGAAGATACATCATTTTTTGTTCCGCAGCCATATCCCATTGTGAGATAAATCCTGGGAAATTCTTTACATAATCCCCCTTAAAGTCTGGATTATATGCCATTCTAAAAAGGAGCTTTTCATCCTTTTCAAATACCAAGAATTTCCAATTTACACGTTGAATAATGTGATTTGAAAGATCAGATATTTCATCATCCTGAAAAAAAGCATTTGCTGTAATAATTCCATTCAGGCAAATTGAGGTATCGATCGTAGAGAACTCACATGTCTTATAACGTTTCCCACTATCCATTAACAAGAAATGGGCAAAGAAGCCATTGTAGTGATCGACATTATTCAAAAGTGTATGAAGCGTACCTCTTGTAATTTCTAATGCCTTTTTATGGTCAAGCCATCCACGATTGGCAGCAATAACCCAGGCGGTTAGGGCAAATCCTGTGGAAGCGATTGAGGCAATTTCAGGTTTCTTGGTTGTGTCGACCGTCAATCCGAAACCTGAGCTATTATGATCAAAATTAGTGAAATCTAAGAAAAAGTTTACAGATCTTTGCAGCTCTTCCAGCAAAATGTTTTGTAAATTCATGAATGTAAACTGGGTCCTTTTACAGATGATTCATATTCTTTTGGGAAGATTCCCGAGGAATTAATTTCGTTGGAATCCTTTCAAACAAATACGGTGTTTCATTATCCAAATAGTCTATCAAGTGGTTCACCGCTGATGACCCCCAAACCTCACGAGATGCCCCTACTGTCGATAATGATGGCTGCATTACTCGCGAAATTGGAATATCGTCAAACCCAACAACAGCAATATCCCTTGGTATTTGAATATTGTGTTCCTTCATGACTTTTATCAACCCAATCGCCATTTGATCATTGGCGCAAAACACAGCTTCTGGTAAGGTATTCCCACTTAATATTTCAACGGCAGCTTTTGCCCCAGATAATTCCGTGAAGTTACCTGGAAAGATATTTGTGATGACATTTTTTTTGTCAGCTTCATGCAAAAATGCATTCATTCTCTCAGCGTTGTCAAAAGAATCTAAGGCACCGGACACATAGGCTATACTGCGAAATCCCTGATCAAAGAAGTGATAAAAAACTTCTCTTGATCCATTGGCATTATCGATCAAGATTGGAAAAACATTCTCTGCATCGATGTATCGGTCCATCACAACAATTGGGAAACGCTTTGAGGCCAAGTCAATAATGATTTCAGATTTAATTTTTGAGTCAAAAACTATAGCACCATCCACTTGTCTTTGAGAAAGTGTTTTGTGAATCGTTTCACTCTCGGGGCAAACAATTAGTTCATAATCAGTTTGCAATACTGCATCGTGGATGCCTTCAAGAATATCTTCATAGAAGGAACCGCCAAATCTAGAGATGAAAACCCCGATCGAATGCGATCTTCCTTTCTTTAAATTCTTAGCAAAAGCATTTGGATGATAATTTAATTTTTTCGCGGATTCCAGAACCTTTTTACGCGTTATTTCACTAATTGTGCCATTCCCATTTAACGCATAAGAAGCTGAAGCAATGCTCACATTAGCGTGTTTTGCTACATCTTTTATTGTTACCATATCATTAATTATCTGCCTTAGTCATTCCAAGGACTTCAAGTCCTCGGATGATATTCTGATTCTTCATCATTATCTCGTAGACCATGTCATCTTCATAATTTGCCAGCATTAACAGCGAAATTCCCTTGTCAATACCGATGTAATCCGTTGCAAACCAATTCCTATCCAGATTGTAGGCATCCTTAAATCCGTATTCACCTTTGAGATCTTCAAATGTGTAATAATTTTGCATGGCGGCTTTTGCTTCTTCGGGTAGGAACATGATCGATCCAATAGCTCCCGCAGGCGGGATGGTGTCATCAATGAAATGAGACTTATTGTCATAGCCAGAGGGCGGCGCGCCATATAGCCCGTTATACCCATCCGGACCGTCACAAGCCGTGAGTCCCCAAGCATCCGCTCCCAATGTATCGTATTTACTCTCCATAAAAACAGCATAATTATAATGTGCTAATGAAGCATCGACAGAATTTTGATACCAATTGACACCTTTTTTGTCACTTAATCCCCGAAAATCAATCCAGGCATGACTAAATTGGTAAGTAAAAATTGAACCAAACCAAGAATGGATAAACTTTTCTCCTTCTCCGAACCTGCCATAATGTCGAATAAAGGTGTAGTAGGGTACATCATCAGTGGGATGTGTGTCTGAACCAGCTGCAAGCACATATAGCATTAATTGTTCAGCATAGAAGTCCCAATAGCCTGCAAATCCTTTTTCAGGGGAATACGCCATGTAAACCATGTTCTTTGACGGATCAATAAACCAAGGCCAGTTGACCTCATCATATAACTGATTGGCTTTTGTCGCAATTTCCCCGCCAAAGTATTCCCCGGCTGATAAAACACCCAGCATTAATAAGCCTGTGTCCACACTTGAGACTTCACTATTCCAAGCGCGTTTTCCTGTTACCATATCAACAAAATGGTAGAAGAAACCTTCGATCCGTTCCATAGAAAGTAGCGTATCCAGGGTTCGATTCACCCTATCATAGCCTTCTTCATAGGAGATGTAATCCTTCTCGATACCAATTAGGTAAGCCGTCAGACCAAAACCAATTGAGGCAGTACTCCCTATCCCTTGAGAACCTGGAAAACGATCCCGAATGATGCCATATCCGGCACTAGTCTCATCAGTATTGGCTCGCTCCCAAAAGAAATTAAAGGAACCTCTCATCTCACCCTCAAGAATTTCTTCAATATCAACTGGAATTGGGGAAATAGTAACCTGAGCAGAGGTAGTTGATGTGGCAGTAATTGCAGGCACTTTAGTTAAAGTAGGAGCTACCTCCACCATTGGTAGTTCGGTTTCAACTTCTTGCTCTGCCTTTGGGGCAGAGCAAGAAGCCATTAAAATACATACCGATAAAACAATTACTACAAGGCGTTTATTCACCTGTAATACCTGTCCTTTCGACGGATTCCACAAACCATTTTTGAAGGATAAAGTACATCACCAAAAGCGGCAAAATGTTTAAGAAAGTACCACCTAATTTGACTGCCTCGTTAAGTCGATCAAAAATGTTAACCATCCCGGCTGGATACAAGTTTTCATAGGCTTGAACAAATTTTGAAAGTTGCATTGGTAAGGTTTGGATACCACCTTCAAGGAAGATTACAGTCAGATAGGTTTCATTCCAATACCATACAATCGAAAAGATCACAGAAATGATATAAGAAGGAATGGCTGCGGGAACCGCGACCTGAAAGAAAATTTTCAAATCCGATGCTCCATCTAATCTGGCTGCCTCTTCAAGAACTTTAGGTAACGAACTAAAGGATTGGTAGAAAATTAAAATAAATATCGCGCTCTTAAATCCTTGACCGAAGGTTGCTGGAAGAATTAATGAAAGAATATTCCCCAACAGACCTAAGTCCTTGTATGTCAACATCTGGGGTAAGACGGTAGTTTGGGCTGGAATGATGAATGTTGCCAGGATTAACATTAGCATGATGTTTTTTCCCCAGAATTTGTAACGAGCAAGACCATACCCTATCAATGAACACACCGCTGCCTGAATTAATGAAGGCAAAACACTGACTAGAGCCGAACTTAAGAAAGTATTTGGATAATCCAGAACTTTAAAAGCTTTTGCATAGTTTCCCAGGTAAAATGTGGTCGGAACCCATTGAACCATGGGATTAAGAAGGTCAGTTGGGCTTTTCATGCTTGTAATAAACATAAAGAGAAGGGGATAAAGGTAAACAAAACCAATCGCTGATAGCAGGAGATACAAAGCTACCTTTATAATAAAACCTTGATTGGTTCTATTTCCAAGAAAGAAAGTCTTTAGTTTAGATATCGTAATTTTTTTCATCTTTTTTCACCCATTACTTAACCTTCTTGTCACGAGGACTCATGAGTAAAGCTACAACACCCAGCAAAACAGCTAAAACAATAAAATAGAGGAATGACATTGCACTCGAATAGCCAATGCCACCATCCACTGCATAGGTTTGACTGAATATGTATTTAATTACCTTGTTTTCTGAGAAATGGGACAATGTAACTATGGTGTAAATAGCATTAATTAAGGTCGTTTTTGAGAGAGACGGTAGTGTGATCTTCCAGAAAGCCTCCCAAGATGAGGCTCCATCAATTGATGCGGCTTCATAGACACTCTTGTCAATTTTCTGTAATCCTGATAAATAGATCAGGATTTGTACACCAGAAAACCATAGAATGAGAATAAATGAAGTGAGCAAGTAATTAATTGGGTTGCCCAACCAGGTTGGTAATCCTGCCAAAAAAGTTGCCAATCCTTCAGAGTTAGAAATACCTGGAACTGACGTTGCCCCTTGAGCAGTGAGTTCCTGGATCACCGGACCACTTGTGATAACAACAGGGAGGAAAAATATGGTTCTAAAGAAGCCTTTCCCTTTGAATTTCATATTGAGCATCATTGCAATGATCATCGAGAAAATGATCACGATAGGTACCGAAACAAGTGTCTCAATTGCATATTCAATCAGAAGCTGCACAAAAGTTGGATCTGTGAACAACGCTCTTGAATAATTCGCCCATTTCACAGCTGCCAGTTCAATTCCCGATGCAGTCACAGTTACTTTGTTTGCGCTGAAACTAATGGTTTGGATTAATGGAATAAGCGTAAAAGCAGCAAATCCTATGATCCAAAGCAGAACAAATCCATAGCCATAAAGCGCTTCTCTGGTTCTGTATTTCATTTTTATCGGTGTGTGTGTTTTACTTACACTCATGGCTTCACCTCCATGATGACAGCATCTTTTGGTTTTATTTGAACCCCTTCAAATGTGTACGGATTGGTCGTGTAATTAACCAATATTTGCTTTCCATTGGTGTATCGTGTTGAAACAATCCCATCTGCAACTACTAGCCTGGCAACTATTTGTTCTCCCTTGACCGGAGCTAGCAGGTTATCTAACCAAGCGTAAGCCCGTTCAATCTCACCTTCCCATTGGTCAATTGAAGATGTATAGATCCAGCTAGAATTCGTGTTAAGAATTTCAGCTGTGACTTCATTGGTCAGGTAGAAAGATGGATAGACACCGAAATCAGCGTGACGTAATAGATCTGTTGTAAGATCAGAGGAGAAATTTAAAGCTGAGCCAAAATACGGGATGTATCCAGATAAAACGATTTGTAAGAAGGGCACTGTATCGGTCGTATAAAGATAACCGCTCGTCGAAATGGGCATATCATAATAACCATCTAAGAATGCGAAAAGATAGTCATTTGGACTGTAGAAGGATTTGTTTCCATTTTCCTGTGCAAATAACTCACGGTAATTCTGGATAAAATCTTCACGGTTCATTAGGTTTCCACCTTTAAAGTCACTATAGAGCATCGACCCGATACTATCCAATGCCAATCCAACTTTCAGATCAGGATCGATATCTTCACTTATTGAGACATAAAGGTCCTTAGTTGCTGCAAAATTCAAGTAGTTATTTACTTTATTGCGGTTAAAACCTTGAATATTTGTGTTTGTGATGGACATGGCTAGATCGTAACGGGGAGAATAGCCTTTTTCATCAAGCAGTGCAGATTGAGGATCTACATACAGATATAGTTCTCCACCTTTTTCTGAGACACTCTGTATCAGACCTTCGAAATCTCGAAGACTCCCCAATCCTTTATCTATCTTTAATTTCTTGGGAGCCATGGTGGAAGCTCCTAATGGCTGCCAACCATAATAAACAACATCTGGATTAAAAACATCCAAATTGATCAAGATGTCTTTTGCTTGCTCAATTGTTGTCATTGGAATCAGACGATCCCAAAACAGCACTTTCTCCTTTTCTCCAGCCAGGAATTCAAGCTTTATTCCTATATTACTTTCAGGATCTTCAACTTTACTTAAATCACCCTTTTGCAACAGAAATTCCTGATAGCTTTTTGCCATACCAACATAATCACTTTGTTCCCCCGTCAAGAAGCGATAATGCATTTGAATGTCAAAGCGATTTGTTTCTTTTTGTATGGTGGTGACACCAGCTCCAGATCGGTTGGTTGCCTGGAAATAGGATTCGTTGTAAACAAAAATATTATAGAGAAAGTTGAAATTTGTGATGATTCCAGATGGATGAACCTGGAGTTCGCCATAAGAAGCACCTTTTTCAACTAAGGCAATAAAGGCATTTTGTTGAAATCCATGGACCATGCCAAAAACTGGGATCGATAAATTGTAGGGGCGATTGGTGGTTGGATCGTAAGCAAGTTTTGTCAGCATGCCAAGATCTGAGCCATAGTACCTACCATAAAACATGTTCTTAGCTTTAGTGGTCTCAGCGAAGCGAATCAGACTGCCTGCACCATCAGGAATAAACATATATCCCGGGACACTGGCACCCCGTGTGTATCCAAAGAAGGGGTAAACATAAACAATCCCTAACTTGAACTCTTCATTGGACTCAACAATCATCTCATTTGGAATCTCGACCTTGACTCCTGACCCTTCTAAGGAAACTTTTACCGTGATCGAAATCGATGGCACTGTGAAAGTAACCGTTGCTTCAAAACCCTCACTAGTTTTCATGAAATCAATCGAGTTTTCTGAGTTTGTTATTGATGCACGGGTACTGATAGCCTTCAGATCCATAAAATCAATACTGATGCCACTTTGAGCAAACGCTGTCCATGTTTTATTTAAGCGGTCGCCATCTTCTTTCTCGTCAAGATTTGAATGCCAGACATACCCACTGCGTTTATCAAGGACTTTAAAGGCTAAGGAGTCTGGATTAGCGTAGAGTTCAAAAAGGTCGTTCTCGGCAACTTTTTGATAAGTCTCAGGAATAGTCTGATTATTTGTCCAATCAGTTGTTTTCTCATCTAACTGAGTGTACTGGTTGGTGGTTACTTCCTGCTGCAGTGTCTTCGCCGATAAAGGCTGTACACACATCCCCAGAAGAACCGATAGGATCAATATTGTTTGGAAGATTTTTCGTTTATTAGCCACGTAATCTTACCTCTTGGAAAATCGCAGATATGAAGTCAAACAGCTGACCAAATAAGATGTAAAGAATGTATCCAACCAAAACAAACAAAGCCATCGTGAAAATTGTCAGTAAAACATTCTTTATTGTCTCGCCAAAGCGATAATTGTGCACCTGCATGACCATGATAAATAACATTAGGCCTACCCATGCCCACATCAAATTTGATAGAAGCGAATAGATGAACGCTTCGTTCAAGGTTAGGACTCGCGATAGCAAGGTAATTGGTAAGCCAAACAAGACAAATGGGAATAGGCTGTAAGCACTCCCAATGATGACATCTTTAACCTTCCCTTCTCCATCACTGATGGTAGAAATTAGGTAGTTAGAAGCATTCCAAAGGATAATTAATAAGAGAGTGTATATAATCTCATTGGCTACTTTGATGTCAGCAGGATTGGCGAACTTATTGAAAGTGAAACCTGTTAGATACAAGGTCAAAATTCGCAGGATGATCACCCAAATGTAAATGATCACTGCAAATCTAATACTACCACGCAGGTTTTTCTTGATGTAATAGAAACTATCCGCCGGCTGCTTAATAAATCTAAACATAAAGACAAAGTCGTCAATCAGTTTAAATTTTTTCAGCCCTGTGAACCAGGTTCGGATTGGGTCAAACCATTTATATTTTTTCTCATACCTGGTGACAACAGCAGAGACTACCCATAATCCCAGTCCCCATAAAATTACTTTGGAAAGTTGGGTCTGAAGAACCACATTACGTAATTCCCAATAGGTTTGAGAAAAACCAGTTCGGTTCTCTGAATATTTGTAAAAATCCAAAGCTTTATTGAAATCTCTTTGCTTGAAATGAGAATCTGCTATGGCATGATAAGCCATAATGAAGGAGCCATTATGATCCAGAACTTTTTCAAAATACGGTTTGGCTTCCGTGTAGAAGCCTTCCATATACAATTGAACACCATCATGAACTTCCTCAGCGAAAGCAGTTGTTCGATACACAACAACCGTATTTTTTTCCTTGTCCAATACCAAAATATCGTCATTATAGCGAGAAATGGCAGTCGGATTTCGTAAGGTTCCAAGTCGCTGATCGCCCTTATCTTGAGCTCCAAAAACAAACAAAAGCGTTCCGTTCAGATCATATTCGTAAATTTGACCATTGGCATCCACCGCGATCACTAAGCCATCATCACTGATATCAATATCGCGAAAAGTGGTTGAGCCGAATGCATCCGGAAAGATGTTTTTTCCTGAAATTGTGAACTTTCGGATACTCTTTTCTGGAGAGGTCCCGGACGTGATGGTATAGATCATTGACTGTTTATCTAGGGCAATATTGGAGGGCGAGGCTGCTTCATTTTTGATGAATTGGGCGAGTTGTTCTTCCGAAAGGAACATACGCTGCATAATCATCTTAAAGGACATCATGGCAGTATTCGCACCAAAATAACCAATGAAATTGCCATTGGTATTCATTTGGACAATACCATCAACCGAACTCTCACTAATGATATAGAGGTTCTTACGCGCATCCACAGCAATCTTTTTGGGGAGAAAATCTCTTCCCTTGCCAAATAGCGGCTCGGAAGGACGACCAAATTGATTAATCAATTGACCATCCTTATCCATAATAACAATGGTGTTTGTTTTGGCATCGGCAACATACATGATCCCATCCTCATCCACAAAGAGACCTGTTGGGCTTTGTAGTAAGCCATCGCCATAGGATCCAATCAATTCATAGTCTTTTAGTTTTAGAATCAGTCCATTTCCTGTATCTGCAATGTAAAGAAATCCATCATCAGTCACAACCATATCTTCTGCGGATGAAATTGGGAGATCAACTTCTGCAACTGGTTGGTAAGCATCCTGGGTCATGAATAGTTTGCCACCAGGACCCATTGCCCAAGTTGTATAGGGTGATTCAGCTCTCGCAGGAGAAAAATTGAGAGCTATTATCGATATGAATATTGCGAAAAGAAATATATTTTTCTTCATTTTATCCCTGACCTTGACATAGTACTCATCACCTGACTCTGCAGGAAAATGAAGATGATCAAGTTAGGCAGAAACATGATCAAAGATGCGGCTGCGGATATTCCTTGTCCCGCAACTGCATTAGCCCCTGAAGAAGATGAGGTCAATGTGGACAAATAGAAAGCAAATGTCTTCAGGCTCTCATTATTGATAAATAGCGTTGAAATGTCTGCGTTGTTCCAAGTCGCCTGGAAAGTCAAAATAGCAATTGTGGCGATGGCAGGCTTAATCATAGGAAGGATCATCTTCAGATAGATCAACCAATTACTAGCTCCGTCAAGCTGTGCAGCTTCAATCACCTCATCCGGGATCCCATCAATGAATTGTTTGATCAAAAAGAGACCCACTGGCATTGCCAAGCCTGGTAGGATATGGACCCAGAATGTATCCATCAGCCCCATTCTTTCGATAATCAAGAACCTTGGGATTGTGACCGCTATTGGTACAAACATCAATGCGATGGTATTGATGGAAAAAAGCACCTTTTTGAGCTTGAAATTCATCTTGGACAATGCGTAGGCGGCTGTCGTCGACACTAAGATGGAAGCTGCCACTGTTACTAGTGTAATAATCACGCTATTGAATAAATATCGGCTGACTGGAATACCTGAATTCGACATCTTTGAAAAGAGATCTGTGAAGTTTTTGAAGGTAGGATTCTGCACGAAAAACCTGGGTGGATATGCAAACAGCTCATCCGGAGGTTTGAATGCATTTGAAAAAATAAAGATAATCGGCAGAAGCATTATGATGATGAGCGGCAAAAGAATGATGTAAAACTTGATTTGACTCGGATGAAAACCTTTGGGGTTCATCCTTTTATTCTGTATGCTTGATAAACGATGTTTTCTTTTCTTCTTTTCTGGTTTCATCTTCACCTCTATTCGCCCGCAAATAGTTTGGTGGCTACGCGAGAAAAGAGCCATACCATTAATAAAAGCACGACTGAGACTGCGGCAGCATAACCCATTTCATATCTCAAAAAGCCGTAATCTTCAATGTGGTTAACAATGAGTTGACCGGCATATTGGGGCGTTGGATTGCCACCTGAAAGTATCACCCCGATCGCACCTGCCTGAAACGTACCAACAATTGCCATTACAGCTCCAAACAACATCTGGGGCTTCATGGATGGAATTGTGATGTGGATAATTTCCTGCGCACGTGTGTGGATCCCATCCAAGCTGCCTGCTTCGTAAAGTTCGGGGTTAATCTCCAAGAGACCTGCGAGCATGGCTAAAAAGCCAACGCCCATACTACCCCAGAGCGTTACCACAATCATTATGGTCATCAAATATTGAGGAGATTGTAGCCATTGAATGGGTTCTTGAATCACATTCAAATTCATCAACATGCTATTCATGTATCCATTTTGGTCACCACTAAACAAGGCTTTCCAAACTACTGCCATAGCAACCCCGGAAGTCATTGAGGGGGAGTACAGGATAAGCGCTAATATTGTGCGGGGACGCTTGGGAAGTTGTGCCAAAATCCAAGCAAGCAAGAATGAAAGTATATAACCACCAGGTCCCACAAGCACAGCAAATTGAATAGTATTAGGTAGGACATACTTCATGAAAATATCGTCCTGAGTAAGCAGCGCTATGTAATTCTTTAATCCAGTAAATTTTGGAAACTGAATCGTGTCAAAACTGGTAAAAGAAAGCACTATGGCTACTACCACAGGAACCACAATAAAAATGATAAACAACAGCGCATACATCGCTATAAAGCTATATGCGCTCCCCTCACTATTTTGCCACTTCTTAAATTTGGCTTTTCGATCAATCACATTACTAGTTGCCATCTTCCATCCACCTTTTTACAGAATCTATGGTTGGAATTTTAAATTCCTTAATTTTGACACCATTTTCCATATACCCAAACTCTTCCATTTTGCGGGCAATTTCTCGGTTGATGATGACAATGGAATTATCGATTGCAACCCTAGCATTCACACCATCAAAGACGATGCTATTCCAGGAATTGCTCAATTCCCTTTCCTGCATATAGCTTCCAGGTAGTTTTACGGGTTCCTGGAGCCACTCCCATTGCGCTAAAATGACCGATTTATGTTCTTCCGAAATAGGTAAAAATTGGAAGGCTTCTATATTCGCTGAATTCCACAAATATGAAATGCCATAATTCATGATCATTTGTTGTTGGAAATCTACTTGGGTTTCTGTTGACATCCACCATTTCATAAATTCCCAGGATTCAATTGGACGATCCGTTCCTGTAAACATAATACAAGCTTGCGCAGAGCCTGTGGCATAGCGAAGTTCGCGACCATCTTCGAGAACAGTTGCAGGATACAAATCAATATCCCAAAGCCCATTAATTTCAGGTGCTGCCGTTAGAAGTTTTATGTAAGTTTCGAAATTTGAAACCCCTACGGGAAGGCTGCCATAACGGAAACTATCGTAAAAGTTCGAGGTGGTTAATGGCATGCCATAAATCGTAAAGCTTTCAGTCATGAATTTAATGGCTTCAATGGCTTCGTCGCTACCCAAACCGGTTGAAAAACCATCATCCGTATATAGCTTGGCACCATAGTTAAAAATGTAGGGAGCTGTTACCAGGTAACCTTTGGTTCCACTTCCGCTGGAAAGGGGTGTATTAAAATTCATGCCATATCTTTGAAGTTCTGGCAATATCTCAATGACTTCATCCCAAGTGTGTGGGATGGGTATCCCTAAGGAATCCATGATATCTTTACGATAATATGTTACCCAAAAATCTTGTGTTTCAGGGATTGCATAGACTGAATCATTGATGATGTAATGCAGCAAAGAACCTGGAGAATAAATATTGATAAATTTGTCAAAATCATCAAAAGAACGCAGGTCATACAATGCATTACGAATAGCCAACTCGTAGGGCACATTCGTACTGACCCCTAAGGCTACATCCGGTTCAATATTGGCTGCGTTTGCCAGAACAAGTTTTGATTCATCGGGCATAATTGATAATTTGACCTTTATGCCTGTTTCTTTAGTAAAAGATTCATCTACCAAGGTCTGCATCAAATCGACATATTGACGTGGTCTGTTGACCCAGACCTCAATTTCATCTTCATCTGCCCCGATGGATTGATACTTATTGACTTTAAAGGAATTAAAGAAACGCTTGACACCTTCTGACAATGACTTGGTGAATGGGATGACAAGCTTATCAGGTGCTTGATCTACAGAATGAATATAGATCTTATCCAACGCAAGGGGTTGTTTTTGCAGAGAAGGTAAGATGTTACCAAGAAGTTGTGCTGCTGAACCAGATCCTTCTGAAAAGCGATTCAACTGAGATGGTATTTCATTTGGATTCTCTGCCAGTTTTCTGATGTTATCGATAGCAATCTGATAGGTCAGGATTTCTTCTGATCCACCGGTTTTATTAATGGCTACCAAACCATCCATATCAACCTGGAGATCATCCGCAATCGCAACTAGGCGTTCTTTGATATCAGGAATGTATTCAGTTAATTCCCATTCTTTGTAAATATCTACCTGATTGCCAGTTAATTTCTTAATTTCAAGTGACAATGTATTGATATCAATCAAGACTTTTTCAATCTTTTTTATGGCTGAATCATATGGAGAAGCATTTGCTTCCAAACCCAGGGTGTTTAACCCTTCTTTGAGATAGATCTTAAAAGGTTCATCTATACCTAGAGTCTTATTTACCCATTCATTTGATGAATTAAAAGGTATTTCGTGTAATTCCTCGAATGGCACCTCATCATTAATCCAGATCCTTCGGAAAACAGTGAAATTATTCTTTATATTTTGTAGTTCTCGCAGAGTTAAATAGTAATACCCTTCTTGAGGGATCGTGAATTCATAAAAAAGCGTACTCCCACTTGTCTGCCAGCTTTCTCCCCCCATTACATTGAACAGAAGTTTGTTTGTGTCGTAAGGTGTGACATCCAAACTGCGATTATTTACTGGTCTGATGGAGGTATCATTTTTATATGAGGGAAATTCGGCTTCGATTTCAATCAAAACACCGGAAGGTTCTGTGGATGTTTGTGCTGCGGCGTAGTCCGAATAAGTTATCGGTTCATTCCACTTAGTCAAATAAAGACTACCAAGATATAAACTGCCTTGATTTAGTGTAAATTCCAAATTGTGATTCCCTTTTGTAAGCAGGAATTGGAGTGGATATTTTTGCTGATAATTTTGGTCTCTCAAAAAAACCTTTGACCAACGGATTAGACGCTGCTGGCGTATTAATGCATCATTACCATACCTATCCAATGGAAATTCATCCAAAGTATTTTCATAATAGGTAGGAAATACAATACGCCTAACATCGGGAATGGGAAATTCTGAATCAATTAATAATTGTCCGATGGGCGCATTTATGAACGACTCCGGAGAGGCTGCGTCCATGGATATCATGTACAGACCGTCTTCTGCAATTTCCACAGTCAAGGATATTTTATCTCCTGTGGAGAGAAAGATGCTTTGTTTTTCATATTGGTCAGTAACTTCATCATCCCTTAATGGAAAACCAAATGTGTCTGCTTGAACTTCTAATTGATCAGATTCTTGAGATTCTATAGGTCGTAGTGCAATATTCTCTGGAGGAGAAATTGGGTTTTGATTTGCCCAAACTGGCACTGCTCCGAATAGGATGATGAACGATCCAACAATTCTAAAAAATTTTTTGAGTTTCATAGACATCTTCTTTTCTATACAACTCCTAAAAAAAAGGGGCGCCGTGAAATTTCGCGGCGCCCTACTCATTATTTATTGACCCATTGCAGCGGTTGCATCGTCAATTAATTTATTGGCGAATTCTTCCAGTTTTGCAGAGTAGTCCTCATATTTGTATTTACCATCATTGGCAAAGTTGAACATGTACCACATATTGACATCCAGATCTGTACCGACATCAATACCTGGTTTGCCTTCCCAACGGGCATTAATATACCCGGGGACGATTTTTGCCATTGATTCAATCATGCTATTGTCCAGGTTATCCAGGGCTGCCAAAATTCCGGGTTTGTCAACAAACTCTTTATAGGTTGCCAACGCTTCATCATCAATAGAGATAGGCATTTTTGGAGCAGATCCCATGGCTTTCGCGAGTTCAGCTTCTTTCATCCAGGCTTCCTTAGAGAAAGAGAGCCATTTAGCAAAATTGTAGGCTTCCTGTAAGTTAGCAGCTGTTTTTGAAACACCGACCACATCGAACACTACAGCTTGGTTTCCACCAGGAACACCGACAAAATCCCAGTTAAAGGTTGCGTTCTGAACATAACCTGGGACTGACCATGAGGCATCCCAACGCATACCCACCTCTTGATTGAGGAAGAGTTCCCATGGACCGGTGGATTTGAAATTCGCTTTTTGTTCATCGGTCAGACCTTGCCATGTATATGGTTTCATCTCACCCGTCTTGGCAATGGCTGATTTGAACTCAGTCGAGTTGTAATTCATGTGTTTGCCATCATAGCTGAACCAACGCAAATCAGGATTTAAAGCATTTGAATACCAACCCGTCACAAACTCTTGTTCGTCCAAGCCTAGAATGCCTTTATCCACATTGCTTAAGGACTTTACAGCATCTTCCCACTCTTCGACTGTGAAACCGTAAACAGGTGCATCGAGGTTGGCAGCTTCATAGATATCTTGATTGACGAAGTAGCCCATCACGAATTGTGCTGAGGGTAAGCCCATCACTTTTCCGTTATATGTAAAACTGTCCTTTAAAATGGCAGGAACATTCGCCCAATCGGGGTCATCTTTCACAAACTCTGAAAGATCTGCCATCCATCCGTTCTGCACATACAGAGGCACATTGTTCGCCATAAAGACATCGGGTAACTCACCTTTGGCAGCATATGCTGTCAACAGGGCTTCCCATCCACCTTCACCAGACATATCGACAAATTCCACTGTTACATGGGGATTTGCATCGGTGAAGGCTTTCACTAGCTGGCGGTAGATGTTATTCTCTTCTTCTGTTGCCAGGTTCCAGGCAGCGTACCGGAGTGTGACTGGTTCCTTTACCTCTGGTTCTTCAGTTGCTACAGGTTTTTCTTCAGTCGCCACTGGTTTCTCTTCGGTCGCCACTGGTTTTTCTTCAGTTGCAACTGGTTTTTCTTCGGTTGGCTTAGGTGCTTCAGTCGCTTTCCCACAACCAAACAAACCTGCAATTAAAATTGCAGAGATCACAAATATGATCATTTTTCGATAAGTTTTCATTTTTTCTCCTCTTTCAATTAAAATATTTGACTGACACATAGAAAAGTAAGATTTTGAAAGTGATCCTTCGCTATCGCTCCTCCTTTCTCTTATCCTCATTATTTTACAATTTTCCCATGATGACTTCAACTTTGTGCATCAGCCCATCGTTTTGGGATGGAATGACTTGTCCAGATATGGTTTTTCCATCCATTACGATTGATTTAACACCTTTGCTGACATGATCAGGATTGGTCACTGAAATTTCATAATAGGTATCGCGGAACTTTCTTTTGATTGAAAACTTCTTCCATTCTGCTGGAATTGAAGGATCTATAAGAAGTCCTTCAGATTGAGGTCTTATTCCTAAAATCCAATGCGTGGCAACACGATGAAGCCATTGTGAGGAACCCGTATACCAGGTCCAACCACCTCTGCCAAAGTACTCTGACAATGGACCATCGATATTGCCAGGAGTGACATAAGGCTCTGCCATGTATATATCAATATCCTTACTACGATTAGGTGGGCAAATTCGACGATAAGCTTCATAAGCTTTTTCAGGTTCTTCTATGAGGGAATATGCCCATACAGACCAAGTGGCAGCGTGTGTATAAACACCACCATTTTCTCTCAGCCCAGGTGCATAACGGGTTACATAACCTACATCTGGACGAGGTTTAGTAAAGGCAGGATAATTCAACAAGGTGCCATAATCTTTTAACAAGAACTTCGTTACCGATTGCATCGCTGTCTTCGCTTTTTCGGGATCGGCAATACCACTCATAACAGCCCAGTTATTCGGCATTAAGAAGATTTGAGCTTCGGTGTTTTCTTTTGAGCCTAATGGCAAGCCATCATCTGTGGTTGCCTGTAAGTACCATTCCCCATCCCATCCATATTTATTTAAGGCTTCTTTTAGCTTGACCTGCACATCCATACATTGATCAGCAAAGACAAAATCACCTTTGGACTTTGCTAATGGAATGAAATTATTCAAGATCATATATAAAAATTCTGCGACCCAGAAACTTTCACCACGCATGAGTGTACCGACAGCACTTAAACCATCATTCCAGTCATGATCTCCCATCAGTGGTATTCCCCTGGGGGAGAAACGTGAAAGTGAAAGTAAAATGGCGCGCTTGCAATGGTCGTATAGACTTTCTTCGGGTCCATTGATATAAGGGACTTTCTCTTCTAGAATTGAAAAATCCTCTGTTTCTTTTAGATAAGCATCCAGTATAAATGGAAGCCATAGAAGATCATCCGAGCATTTTGTGCGAGGTCCTCCGCCCCTAATGGAGAACCACCAGTGGAATACATCACCTTCAATAAACTGGTTGGCAGCATGAAGCTGTAATTGCTTTTTTGTGAGTTCCGGTTGACTCACCAGAAAAATCTGGCTGTCTTGAAGCTGGTCGCGAAAACCAATCCCTGCTGAGACTTGATAAAAGGCTGACTTACCCCATA
>CAZJLN010000018.1:0-2910 GCA_964546745.1 uncultured Anaerolineaceae bacterium | reverse complement strand
ACCTACACGAAATAGATTGATATTTTAGCCAGTAATTGGTCATGAAGTTGAGCGCTTCATCGGGCGTATCAACAACTTCGGTGTCTACAAAGCTTGACCAGAAATGTTTGACTTCGTGCAAAGCTTCATCGGCTTTCAGAGAAGAAGTATATCGATCCACCAGATCAACCAGATCTTCCTTTCCATTTTCAGCAGCCCCTAAGGTAAATACAACTGTTTTGGTTTCTCCTGGTTGCAAGACTACCGAAACCTGCAAGGCCGCAATCGCATCCGTGAATCTACCGCACCGTCCTGAGAGCTTATCCAATTCCATTGCTCTTGGCTTATCATCATTGCGGTACATTCCAATAAAGGATTCCTTGTCACAATCAAAGGATTTGAGAGGCTCGCTCACGGCCATAAATGCAGTGTATGGCCAATCAATATTATTATGCCGACCTTTATCATCTGGAAAACCCCATAAGCATTTCCTGGCGATGACCATTTTTTGGTCTGGATCCGGTGTTGTCTCAATAAAGAGTTTATGAAATTCTCTGTGTTCGTCAGGGGCAAAGCCAAGCAACCATTCCGCATATGAAGTTATGTCCAGGTGCCTTATGGTATGGGTTTGATTGGACAGGGAAATTTCAAAGACTTCCACGGGATCTTTAGCTGTTACAAAAGTGAGCATTTCACTTTTTATGCCATTTACTTCTTGGATGAACTTTGAATAGCCCAATCCATGAACAACCTGATACGAGTCAAAATCATGCATGACGGGTTTAAACGCGGCAGACCAGAAATCATTGGAGTCCAAATCTCTGATGTAAAAGTACTTCCCCCAGTTGTCTTTGATTAAATCTTGAAAAGCGCGTGTGATCCGATTTTGACCTGCATTCCCCCGCCAGCTATAGCCAGACCCATTTTGCGAGATCATCATGCCATAATCACCATTGCTGATCACGTTACCCCATGGCCGAGGCGTGAAGGGTGTTGTGATGATGTATTCTCTACCATCTTCAGAAAAATAGCCGTACTTGCTCTCAAATTTCTTTAGCATAATTTCTCACAAGAATAGTTATTTGGTTTATAAGCTACTATCTACTAAGTGAAACGTTTCATATTTCTATTAATTAAAATAGACATTGCCTCAATATAGATGGTTCAAGTTTATATCAAAATTAACAGGTTGTCAAGCTAATTGAAAGATCCTGATAACAAATTTCTCATTGTGGAGTTAATTCATTTAGAAAATCTACTCTGTATATGGTATAAAAAATATAAAAAAGAACAAAACCACGGATTGCTCATGAAATCCTTGAAAATTCCTTAAGGACCTCCCGATTGGCCGCCACATTCTCGAGGTAAGATGTGTGCATGGCTTCATCAGTGATCTTGTCTGCCCGTTCCATCAAGATGGTGTGGGCTTGGGTGAGGATCTCGTTTGCGCGTGGGTCATTAGCTGCTTGCAGTACCTGATAGCAGGTCAGGTAGATGCGCATGGGCTCGTCGGTGCCATTAATATCACCTGTTTTGAGGTGATCCAAAATTTGCTCTACATATCCAATCGCTTCTCCAAAGTTCTCATTCTGTAACGCAGTTTTAGCAAGACTGGCTTTAGGCTCCATAGCGAGATGGTGCTGCGCTAGTTTTATTCGGAGTGTCTCGCTTTTTTCCAACCAATCCTTAGCTTCATCGTTCCTGTTCAAGTCAATTAGGACAAAACCAAGTTGCATTAACGCATTTGCCTCACAATCTTGGTTAGATTTTTCTCTTGAGAGATTTACAGCTTGTTCTGCGTATGATAAGGCGGTTTCTGGTTGTCCTATATGATCATAAATTAACGATAGATAGGATAGACAAACAGGTTCGATAGAATGCTGCATTTCTTGGGCTAACGGAAGGCAACTCATAAGGCTCGTATCCGCTTCTTCATATCGTCCAACTTTGTCAAGTAAGGTTCCTAAGCTGGAATAAATGCTCATGACATATTCCTGATTATTTGTTTCCTTCGCTACTTGTAATGCTTGTCTACAACAATCGATCGCATTCTGATAATCACCTTGCAATCCAAGGATCATGCTTAACAACTCAAGATTCACGGCTTCTCGTGATTTGCTCCCTGTTTCACGAGCCAAGTTCACCGCATGTCTTGAATAATGCTCTGCTAACTCAAAATTACCCATCATCAAACATACTTCACTGAGGTTTCCAGCATCGGCTGCCTCAAAATCTTTTCTTCCTGTTTTCTTCCAGACATCCATAGATTTAACAAAGTCTTCATAAGCTTTTTTCAATTCGCCTTGCATGGCGTATGCAATACCGATGTTGGCTAAAGCTATAGCTTCATACATTAAGTCCCCAATATGGCGAAAATAGATAAGCGCTTTACTGTTACACTCCACAATCATTTTGAAGTTACCTTGCGCCATGAATAGATTTCCTAATTTCAATAGAGTATCGCAAATTTGAATCTCATTTCCTAATTCATTAGCAAGTTCGATTGCGTTTTCAAAACACTGCCTGGATTCGTCAAATTTTCCTTGATTTTGATTAATCTCACCTAAAGATGCAAAGCCTGATACTGTTATTTGTTTGTAGTTATTTTTTTGGCTAATTGATAGTGACTTTTCGACAAATTGGAGCGCTTCCTGATATTCTCCAACAGATTTTTTAATATTTCCTAACTTTAAATATACACTCGACAATAATTCGGGATCATCGATCAACCCTAACAAACTTAATGCCTTTCTTGCATAATCCTCAGCAAGCTGATAATCACTTCTTTCTAAATAATTAGAAGACCGTCTTATGGCAAAATTAGCCTTTTTTCTATCATCACTTAACTGTCCATTTAGTTTTTCCAATTCCTCAAGATCTTGCTTCTGTAAATCCGTTTTCATTCTAGAAGAGAATAATCTCTCACGCATC
>CAZJLN010000017.1:0-22477 GCA_964546745.1 uncultured Anaerolineaceae bacterium | reverse complement strand
CCAAGGGGACATTTTAACTTAACGATAAGGGGACAT
Source organism: uncultured Anaerolineaceae bacterium (assembly GCA_964546745.1). Classification (GTDB taxonomy): domain Bacteria; phylum Chloroflexota; class Anaerolineae; order Anaerolineales; family Anaerolineaceae; genus CAZJLN01. The sequence continues at coordinate 22,441 of CAZJLN010000017.1, read as the reverse complement.
TACTATAAAACGCTAACAATCACCTTGACGGAATAGGATTATTAGGTAAAATAATAAGGTTAATTTGACTAAAACATTATTTCGTGTTCAGGTTACATTGCACCGAAAATTTTACATTAGATTTTCTTAAAGCACGATTGATTACGGAATAATGATCGAAAGGAATTTGAAATGACAAAACGAACATATCAACCAAAAGTAAAGCGCCGTATCCGAGTTCACGGGTTTCGTGCTCGCATGGCTACTGCTGATGGAAGGCAGGTACTTAAAAGACGAAGGCTAAGAGGACGTCATCAACTGACTCCTAAAGCCAATCAACACGTCAAACGGATGTCTTGGTAATTCTTCTGGTTATAGAATAATCGCCTGATCAACCTTGGAGATGTTTGAAAAAAGAGTATCGTCTCAAGAGTTCTTCAGAAATACAAGATCTAAAGAAAAATGGGGTTTCCTTAGCTTCTCCTTACTTAATTCTTGTATTTGCCGAAAATCATACAGACCAAAAGAAGATCGCTGTTATAGCCAGCCGTTCAGTTGGTGGAGCTATTAATCGTAACCGCTGTAAACGCATTTTAAGGGCTGCAGTTGATCCAGTGATCAGTCAAATTCAACCAGGATATAATTTGCTATTGGTTGCCAGAAGGCCAATTCTGGAAGCGAAATTTTTAGATGTCAGCAAAGCAACACATTCTTTACTTATCAAGGGGAGGCTACTCAAAGATGCAGAATATTGCGAATGAGCTCTCTGAGCATGATCAGCAATGTCAATACTCTGATCCTTCTTTGAAAGATCTTCCTGTTAATCTTAGAACAATCCCTCGATGGCCGCTTTTATTGCTAATCAGAATGTATCAAATCATTGTTTCACCGGCATTACCTAAAAACACATGCCGATTTTATCCATCCTGTTCTCACTATGGTTATCAGGCAGTTTACAAATATGGAGCAATCAAAGGTGGGTGGATGGCAGCCAAGCGAATTTTTCGCTGTAATCCTTTCAATCCGGGCGGGATCGATCCTGTCCCATAATCAAGGAATGCAAACCAAATGAAAAAACAAAATTTTACAATTATTGCAGTAGCTATTCTTCTCCTAGTGCTATTAAGCGCCTGTACAACGGGACCACGTGCCGTTGGCACACCCGGACTGAGTACTGAGGGAGAAACCGTGTATGTCACCTATCAGCAGTTTGTCTATGCAATGGATGTAACTGCTGGAGATGTGCCTGTACAGAAGTGGACTTTCCCAAGTGAACCCAACAATAAGATTATCATGTATGCACCAGTGGAAGTAACTGATGATGCAATTTATGTTGGTGATCTAGCCAATAATTTTCGAAAATTAAATAAAACAACTGGCACTGAGGAATGGGTATTCGAAGGTGCTAAAGGTTGGTATGTAGGGAAAGCAGCTGTTGCTGACCAATCAGTAATTGCCCCTAATGCGGACCGAAATGTTTATTCGATTGATAAAAATACAAAAAGTGGGGCTTGGCAATATTCTAATGAACATCCTTTTTGGGCGCAACCTCTTATTGTCGAAGATAAGGTATTTCTTGGATCGATGGACAGCAGAGTCTACGCCCTCAATCTCAGCAATGGAGAATCTATCCCTGGATATGAAACGACATTGTTAAACGGTGCAGTTTTAAGCGCTCCTGCATATGATGCTGACTTAAACATGCTATTTGTAGGAACCCTTGGAAGGCAGTTCTATGCCCTGGATGCCACAACAGGAAAAGTCGTGTGGAGTTTTCCACAAACGGATAATATCGGTAGCATTTGGAATTCGCCCATCTTGCATGATAACCAGGTCATATTTGTTGATGAAAAAGGAACAATTTTTAGCCTCAACAAACAAACTGGCGAATCCACCTGGCAAATTCCCTCAGTAGGTACTGTCAAGGCGGGTTTATTATTGCTCGATGATGGATTTGTGGTAGCACTAGAAGATGGAAATGTGAGAGGGTATCAGTTTGATGGCAAGCCCTCCGATATCCTCTACAAGATAGAAGGGAATATTGAAACAACGCCTGTGTATGCCAATGATCATATTTTTATTGCGGCTGTGAATTCAGAAAACCTTCTTTATAGCTACAATTTTAATTCACGTGCAATCAACGCAACACTAGATGGAAAGAATATTCCTGCAGCCACTGGAGCGTGGCAAACCATTATTGTTCGCCCATTCACTAATGTTTTGTTATTAATAACCGCAGGTGTGAAAAATTTTGGTTTAGCAATTATCCTTTTCACGTTACTCATAAAACTAGTAACTTACCCTCTGACAGCAAAATCATTAAAATCCACCCGTGCAATGCAAGATCTGCAAAGTGATCCTCGCTATAAAAAGATGATGGCTAAATATAAGGATGATAAGGAACGCCTTGCTCAAGAACAAATGAAATTGTATAAAGAGCTTGGTATCAATCCAATGGGCTCTTGTTTGCCGACTTTGATACAATTGCCAGTCATTTTCGGTTTGTATCAAAGTATCACCAAGGCGATGGCTGCTACCCCCTATGAATTATTAAATCTTGAACGGACATTTTATAGCTGGTTGGATCCCGCAAAGATCTTACCTCTGCAGAATAAGTTCTTATGGATGGATTTGGGGCAACCTGAACGATTGAATATTGGAACGATTGGAATTCCTGTTTTAGCGATCATCGTCGTCATAACAACCTTCTTACAGTCAAAGTTAACTCAACCGCCATCCACAAATCCAAACGATCAGGCAGCTGCAATGACCAAGTCGATGAATATCTACATGCCCCTCCTTATGGGTTGGATGGCATATTCCTTGGCATCTGGTCTGGCATTGTATTTTCTGGTCAGCAACTTGGCTTCTATTGGGCAATATGCACTCCAAGGAAAGTTGGATTGGTCTAATGTAATTCCTGGAATGAAGAAAAGCACTCCTCAAGCCCCTATTAAACCAGTCATATTAGAAGAAGATGATGAAGAAGATGAAGAGGCCGTCGAGCCTGTCAAGGCATCAAAACCTTCAGCAAGAGCTTCGGTCAAACAACAACGACCAAAAATGAAGAAAAAGTAAGCAGACAGTCTATATTATTGCGAGGAAAACATGAGTTATGACAGAACCACATTGGAGGTAATTGCCTCTACAATAGATGAAGCCGTAACAAAAGGCTTGGCAGAACTTCGATTGTCTGCTGATGATGTTGAAATTGAAGTTCTGGACGAGGGCAAACGAAACCTTTTTAAAATTGGATCACGCCAGGCACGAGTAAAGCTTGTGGTAAAAGACAAAAAATTGCCCTTAAACGAAGTACAGTCCATTTCTTCATCAGGCAATTCAGAGCCCGAACCAGAAAATTTTAGTGAAATGCTGGACGCTCTAGAAGAAGATTTAGATGAGCCTTTATCTGTTTCCAAAAACACCATACAAGAACTGCTAAAAAGGATGGGTATTCGTGTTTCAGGTGTTGAGGTTACTTATGGAGAAAAAAATAGCAATCACGTTACCCCGATCTTAGCTAATATTGAAGGCAGTGATCTTAGTTTCCTGATTGGAAGAAAATCTGAGACAATTAATGCTTTTCAATACATTTCAAGCCTAATAGTAGGCAATAAGCTGAGCCGCTGGATTCCTTTACAAATTGATGTGCAAAATTATCGCGAAAGACGAGAACGAGAATTACGAAAATTAGCTCGGAGGATGGCTGAACAAGTAATCACATCTGGAAGAAAACAATTCTTGGAACCAATGCCAGCCAATGAGCGGCGAATAATTCATATGGAACTAAGGGATAACCCTAAAGTTATGACAGAATCAACCGGAGAAGATCCTTACCGGAAGGTTGTTGTTTCTCTAAAACACTAAAACTGGTACCATGTATTAACAGTTTTTTGTTGATGATTCAATCCTTTTAGTGTGATTGTTTAGGAGATTTCGATGAGAGCAGTTGATGTAATAATTAAAAAAAGAGATGGAGAAATCTTATCTCGTGAAGAGATAAACTTCTTTATTAAGGGATTCACAAGTGGAGAAATCCCAGATTATCAAGCATCTGCATGGGCAATGGCAGTTTTGTTAAAGGGTATGACACCTGAAGAGACCACTGACCTGACCATGGCAATGGCTGATTCCGGAGAAAAACTGGATCTATCCAAGGTCGTACCAATCGCTGTTGATAAACATTCTACAGGTGGGGTTGGAGACAAAACTTCAATAACTGTTGCGCCCATTGTAGCGTCATGCGGTTTGCCTGTTGGAAAAATGTCCGGGAGGGGTCTCGGATTTAGTGGAGGAACCCTTGATAAACTCGAATCCATCCCTGGTTATCGAGTCAATCTGAGTACTGAAGAATTTTTATCTCAACTAGCCAACATTGGAATTGTTCTTACGGGTCAAAGTCTTGACTTAGCCCCAGCCGATGGCAAAATGTATGCTCTTCGAGACGTGACAGGGACTGTCCAGTCAATTCCATTGATTGCCTCGAGCGTAATGAGTAAAAAGATCGCAGCAGGTGCGCAGGCAATTGTCCTTGATGTAAAAGTAGGTCTTGGTGCTTTCATGCGTACACTTGACGACGCACATGCATTAGCTGAATTGATGGTATCCATTGGCAAACTAAGTGGACGTAAAGTCATCGCTTTACTCTCAAACATGGACCAACCTCTTGGATCTGCTGTTGGAAATGCCATGGAATTAGCCGAAGCGATTGAAGCACTCAAAGGCAATGCACCAAAAGATTACATGGAACATTGTATACTGACATCAGCCTACATGCTTCTATTAGGCGGAAAAGTAAAAGACCTTGCTGAGGGAGAGCAATTAGCAAAGGATGCCATCGAAAGTGGGCGAGCTTTGCTAAAACTACGCGAATTAGTGTTGGCTCAAAATGGTGATGTTAGTGTGGTTGATGATCTATCAAAATTGCCAAAAGCCAAATATCAAGAAGTCGTTGTTACCGAGCAAACTGGGTGGATTAAAACTATTGATGCACGAGAAGTTGGTGAATCTGCTGTAATGTTAGGTGCGGGTCGGGAAAAGAAAACCGATAGTATTGATCCCGCTGTTGGCATTCTTGTAAAAGTGAAGGTTGGGGAGCAAATTCAAGCCCAACAACCGCTTTTTGAGATTCATGCCAACAATTATGAAAAAATTCATTTGATTAAAAAACGGCTTCTAGCTTCAGTAGAATTTTCACAAGCCCCAGTTGAAGAACTACCTCTTTTTTATGAAGTAATTGAAGGATAATACTAACAAGTAATCAATGAGCCTGGGCAACCAGGCTTTTTTAATTAACAATTATTTTATCGGGTATAAAAAACCGATTTGAAGGTTGAGACTATTAATGTTAACAGAAAGAAACGATATTCGAAATGTAGCCATCATCGCACATGTCGATCATGGTAAGACAACCCTCATCGATTCCATGCTAAAGCAAGCAAAAATCTTCCGCATGAATCAAAAAGTACAAGAACGGATCATGGATTCAAATGATCTGGAAAGAGAACGCGGTATTACGATACTCGCTAAGAACACCGCCATTTCTATCCCCGATCCTGCCACTAATAATTTAGTAAAAATCAACATTGTCGACACACCTGGACATGCAGACTTTGGCGGTGAGGTAGAACGAATCATGAATATGGTTGACGGTTGTCTTCTTCTTGTTGATGCTGCTGAGGGTCCTAAACCTCAAACTCGTTTTGTCTTAAAGCAAGCTTTGACAAAAAAATTACGAACTATTGTTGTAATCAATAAATTAGACCGAAAAGACGCGGATGTAGATCGTGCGCTCAACCTCACTTTTGACCTTTTTATTGAACTTGGTGCCGATGAAACTCTTGCTGATTTTCCAATTATATATGCCAATGGATTGGATGGAACCTCTGGCGAGACCCCTACTTTGTCAGAAGATTTGCAGCCACTTTTCAATTGCATTTTAAACAACATTCCATGTCCTATCGTGGATAAAGAGGCACCTTTCCAAATGCTCGTCACCAATCTTGGTTACGACGAATATAGTGGTGTGACTGCTGTTGGTAGGATCCACGCAGGTCAGGTTAAAGTAGGACAGATGCTTTCAAGGATTTTACATAACGGTGAGGTGACTACTGACCAAGCTCGCTATCTTTTTACATTCCAAGGTTTAGAAAAAATCCCAGTTGCCTCAGCTGAAGCAGGTGAAATCGTAACTATTGCAGGATTAAAAAATATAGCAATTGGTGAAACCCTCACAACTATTGAGGATCCCCATGCATTACCTGTAATTTTTGTTGAGCCTCCAACTGTCCAAATGACATTTGGAGTCAACACAAGTCCTTTAACGGGTAGAGAAGGAAGGTGGAGCACATCACGGAAACTGCATGAAAGGTTGATGAACGAACTTCGTACGAACATCGCTTTGCAAGTCAAGACAACTGACACATCGGACGTCTTTCTTGTATCAGGTCGAGGAGAATTGCATCTTGGTATCTTGATTGAGACGATGAGACGGGAAGGTTATGAATTTCAGGTTTCCAGACCCGAAGCAATCATCATTACAGATGAGGATGGTAAAAAGCTGGAACCGTATGAAGAAGTTCATGTTGACGTTGACACAGATTATGTTGGGGTGGTTGTAGAAATGCTTGGTGAAAGGCGTGGAATCATGGAAAATATGATGAATAATCCAGATGGAACCATTCACTTGCGGTATGTAATCCCAACCAGGGGATTGTTGGGTTTCCGCTACAAATTCCTCACAGCCACACGCGGTCGTGGAATCATGAATAGTTTTTTCCGTGGTAACGCAGAGCTCTCAGGAGAAATAAACAATCGTCAATCCAGCTCAATTATTGCTAGAGAAGGTGGTATCACCAGCATATTTGGGTTAAAGATTGCTGAACAAAGAGGAGAGTTATTTGTGGGACCTGGCGTTGAAGTCTATGAGGGTATGATCGTTGGCGAAACACCCAGACCACAAGATCTTTCTGTCAATGTTGTAAAAAAGAAACACTTGACCAACATGCGCCAGAGTATTAGGGATCTGGATGAGCGTCTCACCCCACCCCGCGAGATGAGCTTAGATGAAATGATCGAGTACATAGGACCAGATGAGCTTCTTGAGGTTACACCGAAAAACTTGAGATTGAGAAAAAGAATCCTAGATACACATGATCGGGGCAGATATGAAAAGGGTAGCCGTGAAGATGAAGAGGATTAATTCCAACCAATAAAACGCCAAATTCCATTTTTTCTGAGTGAGGCTAAAACACTTTAAATTAGCCTTTAAAGAAAGAAACAGGCAACCCACACACATCTGAACGATAAATGAATAAATCTCCTGCGAGAGGTTGATTTTTGCGTTGTTCGGGAGTAAGCCCTGTTGAAGCTGTAGTGATAAATAAATCTTTAAAATCCGTTCCTCCAAAAGTTACAGATGTAACACGAGAAACAGGTAATTCAATCTCAAGTGCCACTTTTCCGTCAGGGTCAAATCGCACTACTTTACCGCCATCCCACCTTGCGCTCCAAACATATCCTTCGCTATCCAAGGTTAACCCATCAGGCACACCCTTGCTACCATCGTTGGGCAGATTAAGAAATCGTTGAGGTTGAGAAATCCTTCCGGTTTGAGGATTAAACTTGTACTTTACAATCGAATATTTCCCGGAGTCAGTGTAAAAAAAGTGATTTTTATCAGAGTCCCAATCCAGGCCATTTGATATCGAAATTTTCTTCAGAATTTTATGGTAAGAGAGATCGGAATCCAATCGATAAAGCGCACCATTCCCCGAAGGATCAATGCTTCCTGCCCAAAATCTGCCCAATGAATCTACTTTTCCATCATTCATCCGTACACCTGATGATTGCTCGATTGGCTTGGCAATCCACTCAATGTCCTTTTGTCCTGGTGACCAGAAGCCAAAACCTCTTCCGCACGCAAGAACTAAACCACCATTTAATCGAAAACCAATTGCACCTACGCTAGAATTGGTCTGGTAAACCTCAAGTTGTTTTGTTGTTGGAAAATACCTTTGGATCTTCCCTTCCTCAATATCAACCCAATATAGGCATTGCTCAGTTGGGTGCCATAGTGGACCTTCTCCAAGATCATTTTGGATATGAAGGAAGTGATTAGCCTTCTCTTTTTTTAGACTCATCAGGCATACTCAGCAGAACGAATAATCGTGCAGAAGAATCCAAGGGGAACAGAACCCACATTGACAATTTGGTGTAATTCATTGCCTGGAATAAATACCGCATCCAACCCTGATAAGTTATGAAAATCATCAGCAAGTTGTATACGACATTCACCATTAACTATCACAATCCCATGTTCATGACTGTGTGTGTGAAGTGGTGATGCACCACCTACAGGAAGATTAAAATACCGAATTACAAAATTCTGTGCCCCATCTTTAGGACCTATGAGTACATTTTTTTCAAATTCTGCAATTTCAGGATTTGGAGAAGGCTCTGCCTCTACCCCATCCCATTGATATTGAAATTCATTTACATCTCCAACAAACTTATGAATTATCGCCATTTGCTCTCCTCTTGTGAGTAGATACTCAACACCTGCATTTTACCAGACACAATTCAAAGCTTGAAGGTTCAGCTAGATAGTTCGATCAAACCAATGCCATGATAAAATTGAATAAATGCATTTTTCTTAGGTGTGAGCTATGTCAATAGATTATCGTCCTAGTGTTTTGCATATAAAGCAGATAAAATTTTGGTGGCTAATTCCTGTATTTATGGTCATTGGGGCTTTATTTGGTTTACTTACTAGCTTCTTTCTAAAACCAACCTATGAAGCTGTTGCCGCAATCGCAACAAATTTTGAGATCAACACAACCGATGAGATTACAGAATTGATGCTTGATGGGGCAATAAATCATGTTGGCGAACTTGCCTTCAATCCTGCAGTAATAGATCAATTAATCGAAGCTGAAAGGTCTGATGGAAACAATCTTACTCTGGAAAGCCTTAAGAAAATTTCATCAATCGAAAGAAGAATGACAACTACTCTGATTAAGGTTAAGTGGCAGGATCGCATGATAGCTACACGCATCGCTAACCATTGGGGAGAAATATTATATAAATCTCTTGAGGAAGCTTATGAACAGGCACTAATTGCTGAGGATCTTTCCACTTATATAAATAATCTAGAAGCTTGCTCGGTCCAACCCGTTGAATCCGACCCAAATAATAACTGTGATAGATTTACATTAAGTGAATTAACAGATGAAATAACAATTGTATCTACAAGAATCGCAGAAGCTAGAAACAAAAGTCTAGGCCTCCACCCTCTCTTACTTATAAGTCAGTTTTCTCCTGCTGAAACTCCCTCAAAACCCTTATACTATGCAAAAGGATCAATTATCTTTGCAGGCGCTTTACTTGGTTTGCTAGTTGCGCTTGCATTACTGGAGATCAAATATAGTAATAAGAGCAATACACATCAATGAAGCGTTTTCTAAGAGTATTAAATCAAAGTTCCTGGTTCTTGATGGTAATCCTTTTACCAATCACAAGCTTACCTCTGTTATCACAATTATTTGGGGGCGCATTTATCACGCCAATCTCATTTGTTTTCTTAGGCGTTTTGACCTTTTCTTGGCTGCTCCCAAGAATTATTAACAAGAAATCCTTTCCAATTCAGTCAGTTCCTTTGTTTGTATTCTTGATTTTTGTGTTGATTTCAAGTATTCTTTCAGTTTTTTTACAAATTCCTTCATTTCGAGACATACCAAATTGGAAAAATAGTTTAGAAGCTTTCATAACATTGATGATTTCCATCTGCCTTTATCTGCTTGTGAGTTCTTACATCGACTCTAAGCAGAAGCTCACCAGATTTATTCGATTGGTCAATATCAGTGGCACTGCCATCATCATTTATTCCATTATTCAAGCGCTTTTCTGGTATCTATCAGGGGAATATCCTCCCTTCTTGATTAGATTTCAATCCTTTTTTTCCACTAGTCAAATGCTATTTAGAAATCGTGTCACAGGCTTCGCTTTTGAACCATCTTGGCTGGCTCACATGTTGAATATCCTTTATCTGCCTATATGGATAGGAATGAGTCTAAAAAGAGTATCCGCCCATAAATGGAAATTTCTGAGACTTAGCTATGAGAATATTTTAAGTTTATTGGGTATACTCATTCTCTTTTTATCCTTCTCTCGGATAGGATGGCTGGCACTCATTGGGATTTTTGCGTTTTTAATGTTACGACTTATAAGCAATTTATCAAAAAGGCTTCTAAAGAAGTTTGACAAAAAGCCCTATCGACCCTTTCGAAATTGGCAAAAGAAATGGTTTCTAGGTAGCTTTTGGCTTTTATTCGTCCTAATAGTTTTTACAGTAATTTTAATTGCAGGTTTGATTTTAAATAAACTTGATCCCCGCATGGAAGAATTGTTTAATTTAGGCCTGATTGCTGACAAAGGGTTTCTTGAGTGGGCAGGAAAAATGTTATTTGCCGAAAGGCTAGTATACTGGATAGCGGGATTTAAGGTTTTTCTAAACTATCCATTTTTTGGTGTTGGTTTGGGAAATTCAGGCTATTTTTTCCCGCAAACCTTTAACTCTTTTAGTTATCATCTTGTAGAAGTCTCTCAAATATTAATACACGATAATTTCATTCCAAATCCAAAAAACTTGTGGGTTAGATTGCTTGCAGAAACAGGAATCATCGGCTTTTCGATTTTCTTAAGCTGGATATATATCCACTGGAAATGCACCAGAAAAATCGAAACCCATTCAGAGGCTTTCTTTTCTAGTCTTGGCTTGATGGGTCAACTTTTCCTGGTTGCTTTGTTCTTTGAGGGTTTCAGCATTGATTCTTTTGCTATGCCATATTATTGGATATCATTAGGCCTTATCACTGCAGTATTTCGACTCATTGAAAATTCATGGTCAAATCAAAGCGGACAGAATTCATAATTTTCCTTAACCCAAATTTTTAGATGAGCTTGAATAAAATCATCTAATCAGAGATCACCGCTGTCTATTTTTTATCCCTAGCGGGAGTCGAATAGCATCCCCCTTGTGGGGACCTATGTCATAGAAAATGCCCCCGGCGGGAGTCGAACCCACAACCGACTGATTCGAAGTCAGGTACTCTATCCATTGAGCTACGGGGGCAAACGACTACATTATACCAAAGGATAACAATTTTAAATTATAAATCTCCGGAGCTACTTATTATTTCTCCTTTTAAGCCTTTTTTTTCATCCAAACCCGTAATTTTTACTGATGAAATACAGTTATACAGATTGTTTTTTGATTTAACCTCAACCCGGATATAAGGTTCTGACCATCCAGAGAGGAAAAATCCTCCATTTTGCTTCACATTTTTTTCCCATAGGACACTTGTATTCGTCCCAACCATTTTTTCTCTAAATGCATGATTGGCTTGATTTAAGATATGCCGCATCAGAACATTACGCTCTTTTCTGATTACATTTTGCACCTGTCCTTGATAAGCAGCCGAAGGTGTTCCAGGCATGGCAGAGTAGGTAAAAACATGTCCTCCTGATAGCTCCAAATTCTTAACAAATATTAATGACTCCAAAAATTCTTCATCCATTTCACCTGGAAAACCAACAATGATATCTGTTGTAATGGCAGCTCCAGGGATTTTGGATCTTATCAAATTGATTAATTGTTGAAATTTTTCAGGCGTGCTTTTTCTTGCCATTTTTCTTAAGATTTTTTCTGACCCACTTTGCAGAGGAATATGAAAATGCCTGCAAACCCTTGGATTTTCCCACAAATTCAATAGTTCTTCATCAATGTCCCAAGGTTCTATGGATGAGATTCTAATTCTTTGAATGGATGATTTCTCCAAAATTGCTACCAGAAGGTCTTTTAAGCGAATAATTGGGGTCAAATCCCTGCCCCATGAGCCTAATTGAACACCAGTAAGAACAACCTCTTTTACGCCTCCGTTTACAGCATTTTTGACATCCTCGAGAATTTGATCGATTGGAATCGATCGTGATTTTCCACGAGCGATTCTTGTGATGCAGTAGGTGCAATGATCGTCACATCCATCCTGGACTTTTACAAACGATCTGGTACGCTGCCTTCTGCCTAATATTGATTGTCGTGTCTTATTTTGAGATAACTTGTAGCCGTCTGAACCCAGAACCAAATCTACCAGCTCATCTTTGTCTGAGTTGTTGATTACGGTAACACATGAGTCTAAATTTTTCGCTTCCTCATTAAATAAAGTTCCCCAACATCCAGTTACAATCATTTTCCCATCCGAACAGTTTGCGTAATGACGGATCATTTTCCTGGAATCTGCGCTAGCTTTAGCAGTAACACAACAAGTATTTATGATGATCAGGTCTGCATCTTTGGACTCCCCCACCACTTTATGACCACGGCTAGAAAATAAGCTTGCCATCTTTTCAAGCTCAGCCTGATTAAGACGGCATCCAACCATATCAAAGAAAACATTCATTTATTCAAACTCATGACAACAAAGTCATTGAATAAAATCGCTAAGTTGATCCCCTCTCGATTCGCTGCCAAAATCCCCACATCTCCATATTTAAGTGAATTATCATTGACTGATAACAACAAATTATCATTTACTGATAAGGATAAAGTCGACTCTTCGCATATAGCGCTGATCCTATTCTTGTGATCCCCTAGATTAATTTTTGAGCTGTAACTCATGGCTTGCAAACCTAAAATCGTTTCATTTCCATTAATAATTTTCGCAATACTAAAATATCCATCACTACTTATTAGGAAATGATAAAAATTGTTTTCATCTTGATATCGACAAATTAACCCATAAGCGTTGTTATCTTCGCCTGTAATTTTTTGCCCTGTTACTTCAATCTGGACATTCTTAAAATTCATTCCTGGCACAGACCAGGATTTTAAATTTTCTTGGTTGATAATGATCCAAAATCCTTCTGAGCCATATCCTTTTAAAACTGCTTTCGAGTCTTCTATGATCCAACCGCTGCCCTCATTTGTAAAATCATCAGAAAATAGGACATGATAATTTTTTAATATTGGTAATTGCTCAAAAGCCGAGTATTCAGCTCTACAGCCTGTTAAAAGCAATACAATAAAAATAATCACAAGAAAGAAACACAAAGATCGTTTTTTATTCATTTTTTATCAACCTTATAAACAATCATACCAAAAAAATAATTCCCTGACATGTTCATTTGTCAGGGAATTACTATTTTCCTTATGGGTAGACTAAGCTGTTTCAAGGTAACGATTTAGTTCCCAATCCATCACCTGAATACGATAATCTTCCCATTCACTTCTTCGAGAATTTAAAAAGGTTTCAGTCAGATTGTCCCCCAGAGAACTTTTTATCAAGTCATCTTTTTCGAACTCCTCAAGTGCCTCTATTAAGGATCCAGGCAACATCCGAACACCCATCTCTTCTCTCTCTTGTTCTGTTAGTTCATAAATGTTAATGTTGTTAAGAGGAGGAGGGCATTCAAGTTTCTTATCAATCCCATCCAATCCTGCTGCAAGCATAGCATTAAATGCTAAGTAAGGGTTTGAGGAAGGATCTGGGCAACGTAATTCTATTCTCACAGATTTTTTTCTCCCTGGGGAGTGGTGTGGAATTCTTATTAGTGCAGATCGGTTGATTTGCGCCCATCCTATATAAACAGGCGCTTCATAACCTGGCACTAAGCGTTTATATGAATTGACAGTCGGGGCAAGTATCGCTGAAAGCGAGCGAGCATGTTGCAATTGGCCTGCTATAAAGTGCTTTGCAAGATTAGAAAGTTTAACCGGGTCTGATTCTTCAAAAAACAAATTTTCCCCCTCCTCAGTAAACACCGATTGATGGCAGTGCATTCCAGATCCATTGATACCAAAAACTGGTTTTGGCATGAACGAAGCAATCAATCCATGTTGAGCGGCAATCGCCTTTACAACATATTTCAATGTCAATACATTATCTGCAGTTTTTAACGCATCCGCAAATCTAAAATCAATTTCATGCTGACCAAGGGCTACCTCATGATGACCAACTTCAATCTCCAAACCCATATCATTTAAGGCAAGCATTAATTCAGTGCGAACACGAACAGCCTCGTCGTGTGCTGAAAAATCAAAATAGCTTCCCACATCATGTGGAACAGGACGAACAGTTTCTTTACCATTTTTTAGAAAAAGGAAAAATTCAGGCTCGGGGCCTACATTAAATACCCACCCCCGCTCATCTTTTAACTTTCTTAATTGTTGCTTTAAGACTCCGCGTGGATCTCCTTCAAATGGGGTTCCGTCAGGTCGACAGATATCGCACAATACTCTGGCTCTTTTCATCTCCACAGGTGTCCATGGCAACACTGCATAAGTGTCCGGATCCACAAACAAGCGCATATCACTTTCTTGAATACGAGCAAAGCCTTCAACTGAAGAACCATCAAACCATAATCCGTCATCAAGGGCAACCTCTAACTGATGCAAAGGACCATCGACACTTTTTACCACGCCATTGACATCAGTAAACTGGAAAGAAATAAATTTGACTTGGTCTTCCTTTATTCTTTTAAACAAATCTTTTTGATCCATTTTATCCTCCAAAAAATAACAAAAAACATGCTTGTGCATGTCTTAAACTAACAAAGCCCATACAGCACTATAAACAGGACCATCCTGCTCACAGCGATGGATTTGTCCCGACGGTTACCTGTTGGTTTTCATCTATAGCTTTTTAGGAAGAATTAAGCCCGTGAGTGGGCTTAGGAGGCTTCCGCTGATCGTTCGATTTTTCCTGAATTTCAGGGTAGCACTCCCTTCGCAGGGAGGAACCTCCACCTCGTCATCTCTAAAGAGACTCAGCCGCTTTATCTTCAATATTAAATTGTTAATTGACTAACTTAATAATAATGCCAATCCCCGCTATGCCGTGTGCTGCATAGTATTGGACCTGCATTAGCAGGATTAGTTTTACCGATTGGATCAACCTTGACCGAGGCCTATCGTATCACCAACCTGAGATAGAACTATTTTTTAGGGTGTTGGCCCAAAACTTGTAAGGCTGCATCACCAACACAGCAGGGTAACTATTTTATACCACGATTCTAATGGCTTGTGAAGTTATAATTATGAAAGATTTTTTTACGGAGATCCATCTTGTCTGACCACAGGTTATTTATTGCACTAAGCTTTTCACCACAAATGCTCAAAAACATAAATCGTGCTTTGAGTGAATTGGAAGGCTACTTCCCAAAGTCAGCACTAAGATGGGTGGGAATTGAAAAAATTCATATTACTCTAAAATTCCTCTCAAATGTACCTGAAAATCAAATGTCAATCATACTTGATGCGCTAAGAAATACAGCCGAACAAAATAAAGCTTGTAGTGCATCAGTTTCGGGTCTTGGAGCATTTCCGTCAATCAACAGGCCAAATATCTTATGGATTGGAGTAAGCCCTGACCTTGCCCTTATTGAAATGGTAAAAGCATTGGAGGAAAACTTTCATGCAATTAATTTTCAGAAAGAAAAAAGGGTATTTTCACCCCATATTACTTTTGCGAGGATTAATAAAAATGTGTCTTCGTTGGATATGAAACTTATTAGTCAAACTTTGAAGCAAGTTGATATCAATAATTTGGGCATTGATAAGTTTCAAGCAATAAATCTATTTGAAAGCAAATTTATTACTGGAAGTTATTATTATTCCATCATTAAATCCGAAAGTTTGATGTTAGAGTAAATTTTTATGTTAAAATTAGGAAAAATTGAAAGAGGTGATTTCTGGACGCATTAGAACTAGCAAAATCGATAGTTGACATTCTCGAAAATAAATTGGGGGAATACATAATCCTGTTAGACATCAAAGATATCGCAAGTTTCACAGACTATTTTGTCATTTCTAGCGGAACAAGTGATCGTATGCTTGACAGTTTAGGTGATGCAGTATTAATCGGAGTCAAATCCTTGCATCAGAAAATTGCCAAAAGTGAAGGCCTGGCTCGGTCTGGTTGGATCGTGATTGATTATGGAGATGTCGTTGTCCATTTAATGTCACAAGAACAACGAGATTACTACCGTCTAGAGGATCTGTGGCGGGAAGGTAAAACAATCCTGAGACTACAGTAATATCTCAAGTTTAAAGAGCATCAAGGTATTTAATATTTACAAGACCAATTTTTCAGATTATTTCGCATCAATCGATGCTAATATTTCTTGCGCATGATCATCAGGTTTTACTTTTTCAAAAACCTTCATGATTATTCCTGCTTCATCAATTAGATAAGTCGTTCGAAAAACACCAAAGTATTCTCTTCCCATATATTTTTTTAATCCCCAAACTTCATATAGCTCACAAATTGCATGATCCTCATCAGCTAATATTGTGAAAGGAAGTGAGTATTTGTCTTTAAACTTTGCATGTGATTCGACAGAATTTGGGCTGACCCCTAAAATAGGGATATCCTTTTGCCTGTAAACTGAGAAGTTGTCTCTAAAACTACAAGCCTCTTTTGTGCACCCAGGTGTATCATCCTTTGGATAAAAATATAAAACAACTGTCTTTCCCAAATAATCACTCAATCGATGAACTTTTCCATCCTGATCATTTAACGAAAAATTTGGTGCCTTATCTCCAATTTTTAGCATTTTTACCTCCAAACAAAGTAATAAGTTTGATGTTATTAGATTTATTTCCACAAAGCAAACAATAGCATATACAAACCAAAGAAAATGAGAAAATTTGTTGTTGCGTGAAGGATCAACCATCTTGGCTTTTTACCATCACTTATTTGTTTTAGTAGCCAAATTTGGAGGATACCAATTGGTAGGGAAAACAATTGAGGATAAACTATTGACCAAGAAATTCCAAACAAGGGAACTGCTGCCAAGAATAAAAATCCAATCAAAATATAAAAATCATGCAAAAAAATTGAGGTTTGCCATCCAAGCATTAATCCAATACTAAGCCTTTGTGATTTTAAGTCAATCGCGTAGTTTTCAAGCTCTACGGCTAAAACACATGCCAAATAGATGAAAAACAAAGGCATACACAACAAAGCAAATAATGGATTTAATGCGGGTAAGCCAATGCTTAAACTGAAAAAAGGAATAATAATGAATGCCATAATTCCATTAACAACAGGATGATAGGCTAACAATTTTGGAGGAAGTATCTCATTTTGATTGAAGATCAAAATAATTATCACTAAACTCAACAAAATCCAAGTTAAAGCCTTAAGACTGTTTACATGTATCATTTGAATTAGAACTATACCGAGTAAAGCAATAAAGAACGCGAGAGCTGCTAGAATTAACCAATGGAACTCAATCGATGTGTTTTTTATAAAATTATCAGAACCATTTTTTGCTTTAACATGCTTGATATAGATTTTTCTGAGCAAAGAGATGGTTTGTATTAATAGCAGAATAAAAAAACCAAGGATAAAATCCGTTCTTTTATAGCTAATACCCAAGTAAGATAGAAAAGCTGGACCAATGAGAAATGAAATAAGGCTAACTAAGAATGTCGATGGAAGCAAGAAAAACATCAAGTTTCTTTTAGATGCTTTATGTTTATCCATAACTAAGATTTTAACACAAACAAAAATCAAACATACCAAAATTACTGTTCATGGATTTCTAAATTTTGATTATTATTTAATAATAAGTAGTCTGAAATGTATCAATTTTTGACTTTAATGTAAAATTATGCTATTCTTGCCAATAGCGAATCTATTCTAGGAAGGCATTATGCAAAGAGAACGTGTTTCAGACAATGTTTATTGGTTTCAAAGTGATATTTATGCAATGGTGACTGCTGGAGCAGTTGTTGGACCACAGTGGGCTGTTGTCATAGACACATTAATGCCTCAAGAAACAATTGCACTAAAAGAGTACATTGAAAAAGACCTGTCTGTTCCAGTTAAATATGTAATAGACACCCATCACCACGCTGATCATTGCTGGGGAAACTCCTTTTTTCCGAATGCGACAGTGATTGGGCATAAGCTCTGTCGGGAATTGATGATTGATAAAAGTAATTCAGCGCTGGCTGAAGCCAGCAAAGAAAATCCACTTTTTAAAAGCATCAGGATTGTACCCCCTCAAATTACATTCGATGAGGGTTCGCTAACATTACGTGTTGGAAAAAAGCAACTTCGCATCTTTTCTACCCCTGGCCATTCCGGAGATGGGATTTCAATTCTCATTGAAGAGGATCGTGTTTTATTCGCAGGAGACGCCTTTATGCCAATTCCATTCATCGTAGGTGGGGATGCAGACATCTTAATGGAAACAACCCGCCTGATCAGCAAAATGAGTCTCGAAAATATCATCCAGGGGCATGGGGATATCATTTTAAGGGGTGAGATCGAAGAAGCAGCAAAATCAAATATCACTTATTTAAAGGCAATAAAGAAAGAAGTTCGAGCTGCTTCCCGCCGAAAATATCCACTAGAGGTATTAGCTGAAGTAGACATAGAATCATGTGGCAAGAATCGTGTAAATCTGGGTGGTCTTGCCGGCGAATTACATCAGAGAAATTTAAGAGCTTTATATAATCAAATGCTTTCGAGTGGGATTGATTAATTTTTTTTTAGTTTCCAAAAACTAAAGCAACTAAAACAATAAGAAAAAACATTGAGAGGGGTTCTCCATAAAGAGAGAATCTCTTTTTTTTATTAATAATTCCAGCGAATAATGAGACCAATCCATACAAGATTGCTAGCATTAGTAAACCATATCGAACTGGCTTTATATCAAAATAATTAAGACCGATGATGATTTGACCGAGGAGCAATGTAGTTACAAAGGTCCACTCAAATAACCACCTCCCGCCTGACCTTAAATAGAGTGTGCGTAATGTGATTATTGAGCCTGAGAGAGTCAAAGTGGGAACGAGAATGAACAACCGAACAAAGGAAGTTTTCAAAGCAATTGTTAGGATAAGAAAAAGGGCAAAAGAAAGCGCAATGAGACTGACTGATGCCCAATTCTGAGTTAAACCAGTGGGATCTACAATATAAAATTCAGCAATTAGGATAAATAACAAAAGTAGACTCCCTAAAGCTAATACAATCCACCACGAGTTGTCTTGTCGCATATTATTCAATGTTATTGAAATAACAGCTGTTGAAAAAATTGGAATTATCAAATTTGGGATAAATCTATACCACTTTAAGTTCATTCTTTTTGTATTGGGATGGGTGAGAATTAACCAATACACCCCAGCTGCGGTGATTCCACTTGAAACTATTGCAATAATATTCCGATAACCAACATTCAATGAAAAACTAATTCCCAAAAATTTAAATTGATACTGATAGATCTCTAGTGGTAGGATCCGTGTAGTACCAAAAGCCAGCACAATTGCTGCCATAATCATACTTAATTTGTAAAAATCCAAGATGGATTCTCTTCGCTGCATATAAAAATTTTACCATCAAAGCATTTTTAATGGTGCTATGGTAAAATTATAGGTTAGTATGATCGAATTTGAAAAGTCTTTAACCCCAAAACCGAAAATTATTCAGGCGTTTGTGGCTGGTTTTAATACTACGACGAACCACTTATACCTGGTAATTTTTCCGATTCTTCTTGATCTTTTTCTTTGGTTTGGACCACACATCAATCTTTTTGAACTTGTCCAACCGGTACTTAATCAAATGGTAATTATCGGAAGCACAAGCTCACCAGAACTTTCAACTCTTTTCCAATCTTACACTTCTTCGCTTATTGAACTTTTTGAGCAGTATAATTTATCAAGTATTTTGCGCACAATTCCAATTGGGGTTCCCAGCCTCCTTTACGGACGATTATCGCTAATCAACCCAATTGGTACACCAATTCAGGTGAAAATTACCTCAACGGTAAGTCTCATCGTTTGGATATTACTATTTGCATTAGTAGGTGTAATTATTGCGAGTCTTTATTATCAAAAAACTGCGAGTACAGTCTTAACTCAGTTAAAGAAGTTATCCCTCTTGGACTTTGCACGATTAACTTTACAAATAATTCTGATCCCACTTTTAATTTTACTAATATTTCTGGTCATATCAATACCATTATCGGTTATTATTTCAATTTTCAGCTTGATAAATCCTCAACTTGGGCAATTTGGGTTGATGCTTTCAGCATTCTTTCTCATTTGGGTTTCTATCCCGTTATTATTCACACCTCAAAGCATTTTTCTTTTTAAACAAAATCTTATTCCATCAGTACTAAGTAGTATTAGCGTGGTAAGGTATTCATTACCTGGGAGTGCTATCTTTTTACTTTTCTCTTTGTTACTTACGCAAGGATTTAATTTACTATGGAATGTCCCTCCTGATGACTCTTGGATGTTGTTGGTTGGCATATTGGGACATGCCTTCATTTCTACAGCAATTTTAACTTCAACTTATCATTACTTTCTTGATGCTGCACAATATACTCAAACTATCATGAATAAATTAAAGCAGCAAGAAGTTGCATCAAAAATGTAATAAACAAAACATGGAGAAACACATTGAGCAATCAATCATCGTATAAAGCAGAAGATATTCAAATTCTTGAAGGTTTAGAAGCAGTTCGAAGGCGCCCAGGCATGTATGTGGGCGGAACAGATATTAAAGCATTACATCACTTGATTTATGAAGTAGTCGATAACTCAATTGATGAGGCATTAACTGGCGTATGTGATCGGATTGAAATCATAATTCATGAAGATCAAAGTGTCACTGTCAGAGACAACGGTCGTGGTATTCCAGTTGATATTCATCCTGAGAAGAAAATTTCTGCACTACAAGTTGTGATGACAACACTTCATGCTGGTGGCAAATTTGGCGGGGGTAGTTATAAAGTTTCAGGTGGTTTGCACGGCGTTGGTGTTTCAGCAGTCAATGCACTTTCGGAGTGGTGTGAAGTTAGAGTGTATCGAGATGGGCAAGTTTTTTATCAGCGTTACGAAAGAGGTTATCCAAAAGAACCCGTTAAAGTTATTGAGAAATTAAAAACCGAATCCACTGGGACCGAGACAACATTCCAATTCGATCGTGAAATATTCAAGGGTGATTTAAGCTATCGCTTTGAAACACTTATGCAGCGTTTTCGAGAAATGGCATTTGTCACCAGAGGTGTAACAATCCATGTGCGAGATGAACGCGATGATCGCGAAATGACCTTCCACTTCGAAGGTGGAATTTCTTCATTTGTCAGGTACCTGAATCGAAATCGTGAGGTTCTTCATCCAGTTCTATTTGCTGAAAAAGAAATTGACAATATAGGTGTTGAAGTTGCTATTCAATATACAGATGCGTATGCTGAATCGGTCTATGCTTTTGCTAACACGATCAATACGATTGATGGTGGGACCCACCTAACAGGCCTTAGAACAGCAGTAACACGCGTTATTAATGATTATTCAAGACGCTCTGGATTACTAAAAGAGGCTGATGCCAATTTTAGCGGTGATGATACTCGTGAAGGTATGACTGCTATAGTAAGCATTAAGCATCCAGATCCCCAGTTTGAAAGTCAGACTAAGGTCAAATTGATGAATCCCGAGGTCCAGACCTATGTCCAACAAGTCATCGGTGATTCATTTGGAACCTTCCTAGAAGAAAATCCTGCAGCAGCCAAAGCAATCATTCAAAAATGTTTGACTTCAGCGCGTGCCAGGGATGCTGCTAAAAAAGCAAGGGATTTAGTTATCCGAAAATCGGCTCTTGAGAGTATGACACTTCCTGGAAAACTAGCCGATTGTTCGGAAAGAGACCCAAATAAAACTGAGCTATACATCGTCGAGGGTGAATCGGCTGGAGGCTCAGCCAAACAAGGTAGGGACAGGCATTTTCAAGCGATATTACCTCTGCGTGGAAAAATCCTAAATACCGAAAGAGCCCGCCTAGATAAAATTCTTGGAAACAAAGAAGTCAAAGCCCTGATCTCCGCTTTAGGCACTAGTATTGGAGACTCATTTGATCTGTCTGGTTTGCGTTATGGTCGGGTTGTAATCATGACAGATGCAGATGTTGATGGTGCTCATATTCGCACGCTATTGTTAACTTTCTTCTTTAGATACATGCAGCCGTTAATTGATGCAGGTCATCTTTACATAGCTCAACCTCCACTTTATCGGATTAGCCAAAAAAATCAAATACGGTATGCGTATTCAGATACCGAAATGGAAAAAATCGTTAACGAATTAGGAGGAATGAGCAAAGTCAGCCTTTCTCGATACAAGGGTCTTGGTGAAATGAATCCAGAGCAGCTATGGGAAACTACGATGAATCCAGAAAATAGGACTTTGCTCGTTGTTTCTGTTGAAGATGCCCAGGAAGCCGATCAGACATTTGATATGCTCATGGGCTCGTTGGTTCCCCCACGCCGCCGCTTTATCCAGACGCACGCTAAGGAAGTACGTAACCTTGACGTGTAGGAAAAATTAGATTACCTAAATAACACTTGGTTCTGAGCCAGGACATTGTATCCACTCCAGGGGCCGATTTGAACAGCAGCT
>CAZJLN010000016.1:0-23233 GCA_964546745.1 uncultured Anaerolineaceae bacterium | reverse complement strand
GTCAAGAATAGATTCTTCACTACAATAACCCATCACAATAATTTTGTTTACCAGGTCTGGTCCAATGGCAGTCATATCAAATGGATTCTTATCAGATCCGCCTAAATACGCAAGATCTCCATGTGAACTCAAGCCGTTTCCCCATACTCCCTGGAGGACTGAGCCTGTTCCTCCAATTACCGCGCCACGTTCTGGGATTAATTCAACCACAACACCTGGAAAGTTTGCTGCACAGGTCATTTTTTTACTACCAAGTGCTAGTGTAACCTTTCCATTTCGTAATGAAATGATTTTCCCGTCTTGAGGTGCCCTAAAAATTCTTGATACCAGTCCAGACTTTTGTGCAATAACATCGCCTTTTTCAACTTGCTCGCCAACTAGTCGAAGAAGATGAGTGTCCATTTTTTTGAGATTAATTCTCAATCCATTGACTAGATCAAATATTAGAAATCGTTCAGGCAGTGTACATTCAGCAACAATATCTCCCACATTAAGATGTTGTCCGGTCCTTACTAACACATTTCCCCTAACAGGAAGAACGATAGAACGATATATTTGCTGACCTGCTCGGATTCGTAGCAAATCAAGACTCATATTAACCGCCTAATTCCCACAGCCAATTGCGAATGGTTTCACTACGAGCTACTTTTGCATCTGGAAGATTGAAGGGTCGTCCTCTTGCATCAACAATGACTCCAAGCTCACTTCCAGTAACAGATACCCACCCGCCTAAACCTTCATGTCCCATACCAGTATCAGTCTCGATTTCAGGAGCAAGATAAAAGCGTGCTTTTGAATTGGGTTTGACTTCATAACGTTTAATGTCTCCTTTTCTGAGTTCATGAATTTCTCGAGTTTCAACCTCCTCCCGAGAAATTTCAATACTTAAGATGAGTTGACCTTCTTTCGCGGGGCTATCAGCACAAATTACTGTCCCTAGATTTGTAAAAACACCATTCATAAGCACTTGAACAGGCAATAATGGTTCAACTTCAGCAAGGGTACCCAAGCTTGCTAGAATTTGATCTTTATCAAGAACAAATGTTGTTATGCCATGCGATTTTAATCCATCCAATACAATCAAGAATAATTGTCCGGCAGAGGGAACGTTCGTTAAACTCTCGCCACTTAAGATAATCGGTTCAAAGCTATCGGTTAGACCTATATCAGGATCATATCTAAAGCTGTTAAACAATTTCTTTGTGTTGACCATAGCATCTTGCAGTCTAACCCGTGTCCATGCATGTTCAATTGCCAGATCCTCTAAGGTGGAAGCCATAAAAGATGGATGGAGTGATTTGTTCTGCATATAAACTGCCACACTTTCTACATCTAGTGGAAAAGACGAATATTTGCAGGTTTTCTCACCGGTATCTCCTTCAATGGGCGTGTGAGTTAGCGAGGCAGTAAATTTTTCCGAGCGTGATGCAACCAGCATGGTTGAACCAGCGCCGACATCCAGCGCCATCACACCTTTTCCTGATTTGTTGGTTTGATCTAAATACCTGACCATGCGTCCTAAAGCAAACGCTGTAGGTAAAACTCGGCAGCCAGTCTGATTTTTTAATTCCTGTAATCCAGGTAGTTGATTTAATCGAATTCGTTCAAATGCATCCAACATCACTCCCCAAGCAGAGCTAAGATCTTCTTCCCCAAATTCGGGAGTAATATTTGGAGCAATGTGCAAATCTTCCCCAGCTTCTAGTTGTTCAACAATCTCTTCTTTAAGAGATTGGTTGCCAGTATAAACAATTTGTGGCTTAGAAATACTAGGAAATTGTGCATAAACCAATCGAACATTTTCAACAGCTGCCATGATGGGATTTTTTGCACCCTCGTTGTCACCCCCGGCAATTATGATTAATTCTGCATTGGCATTCATCAAGCTTTCAAGTTGGTGCGTTGGATCTAAACCTTCACTTAAGGTTAATTTGGTTACTTCGTCAGTATAGAATAAATTTGCCAGTCGGCGAATACTTGCAAGGGAAGTCTTTCCCGTTAGGCCGATTAAAGCAGTTCGAATACGAGGACCTGCGGAAAGACTGACGCTGACTTTTCGTACACCTAGACCCGGTAATTCACCACCCACCATGAATTTACCATTGTGATCTAACAATTGATGCTCGGTCTTTTTTTGAAGCTGCTCACAAACACGCAAGACCCCATCCATCAAGTTTCCCCCAGCAGTAAGTGTGGTTTGAGTTTCGCTGCGTTCAACTAGTTGATAATAGCCTGAAGCGTTGTTAAAAAACCATGCACGAGTATGCTGTGAACCGATATCAAGACTTAAGAAGGAGTTGTAGGTCATTTACATACCTCGTCTAAGAACCAAATAGAAGGTTGAAGAAATCTCGTATTTGAGAAATCCTCGAGATTAGGGCAATTAGAGCCGTCGAGTAAATGCCAACAAACAAAGCTCCTAAGGTGATACCAATGAAAACTTGCCCAACTTTAGCAAGGCTTGAGAAGGCTGGTTTAAGCTGAGTGTTTTTGGAAAGTTTTTTTGGTAAGCCAAAATGGAAGTATAAAAGGCTGGTAATCGCTCCTATTAACATTATGATGGCATCAGTCCATCGTACCCATGATTGTTCTGTGTTTTGGTATAGGTGATTGGGAGAGAAATGCTCAATTATTCCCTGCATTTGGGGAACAATTGTCCCGATAGTAACGCCAATCACAGTCATGCCTGCAATTATTCCCAACAAAATGGCTAGTGGTACTCGCCCTGCGCGGGTTAGTTTTGGGAATATCATCCCCACCAATAAGGCTGATAAAACCACAGGTACAAGTGCAATTAATCTTGATTGCCAGTTTCCACTTGTCAAAGGATTCAATAGATAAGGAACAATGACTTTAATTATTAAGATTACAGCTGTATAACCAGTGGAAATGCCAACCAAAAGATAAACAGCTAATCTAAAAAAGAAGTTATCTCCCAGAATATAGCTAAATACCATAATGGTCAAAGCGAAACTGATGATCCCAATCGCTAAATCCAACATAATTAAGGTTTTGTCTCCCTTTCCGTTTCTGGTTCAGGCTCTGATTCCAATCGAAAAATGAAGCCAATCACCAATAAAATTGCCATTACAAGCAATCCTGATTGGTAAGATCGCCAAAAATCACCAGAAGTTGAATTATCACCAAGCTTTGAAGAATATACACCTGCATCATGATACCCATACAACAATCCCGCTAATTGACCTGAATCATAATAGGATGCTAAAACAGCGACTTCTTGATTGCTGCTGACCATGAGGAGCGGGATCTCCCCAATATAAGGTTTTACTTGTTCCAACCAATTACGTGCTGATTGTAGTGAGTCCACAAACACTATGATCCTGTCAAAATCAGTAAGGTTATTAATTCCAGCCAACTGGAAACTCTTAACAATACCATGCTTAGCAGGGTTGATATCTTCGATTACATAATTCAATGTGCCAAGCCGTCCACCTGGAAGGAAGTTAATCGTTCCTAAATTTACCGTTTGTGCGCCATCAGTAGTTTTTATTTGCGAAAACCGTTCTGCCAACCAAAGTCCTTCGGGAAAAGTTGTGATAGGAAAAATAAGTACTTCTTTGGATGTAAGATGTTGAAAAACTGGTTTTGCCAAAAGCTCCATTTCAGCGGAGGTTGAAGGCTGATAATCAATAACTAGTAAGACATTACTCCCTTGACGTAAATCATCCAGGCTTTCAAGAAATGCAAGGCTTGAAGCGTGCATGTTTCCTTGAACTGTAATCGGTTGGTCATTATTGATAAACGGAAAAATCGTCATGATTAAAAGAATTAAAGCGAGGACCAATCGAAATGGTTTTGTCTTAGGTTTTTTAGCAGATTTTTGAAATAGAGAGGCTTTACCTTCCGTACTTATTAGATTTTTTAATACTTCCATACTCTCTCTCTGCTCACGCTGGAGAAGCATGAAAGGATCAGGAGGAAGTAAATCTTCTACGATATTGAGGGGCTGATTGTCTTCAGTTATATTTTCTGCATTGATTTGGGAGTGTTCATTCAAAGATGAGGTGGAAGCTCGTTTTTCATCATCAGTTACCTCACCACCATTTTCTTTTATATCGACTTTTAGGCTTGGTTTTTCTTCTGTGATTTCAGATTCTGTAACATCTACAGGTTGAGTTGAATCCTTTGCGATGGTTGCAGCATCAATTCGAGATAATTCCTCATATTCATCATCTGAAATTGTCTCCTCAATCCATCCTGGGAGGTTATTAGCAGTCTCTTGTGGGGTTTCTTCCTCTTCTGTTTCATTCTGAGAAGCCTTCTCAAGTTCTCTTAGCTTCTTAAGCCATTTTGGAACTCCATCTTCATCTTCTGTTGATTCTGCTTCCTGTTCAGGTTTTTGATTGAGAGCAGCATCTCTTCTGGCTTGCTCTCTGATTTGCTCCATCCAGGAGTCAAATTCATCGTCCACATTGTCAGGTTGTTCTTTATCCAGAGATTCATCCCTGGCAGACACTTTTTTGATAAATTCTCCACTAGCATCTGCCTCTAATTTTGCACGATGTCGAATTTTTTCAAGCCATTCAGGAATTTGTGCATTCTCGGCAGTGTTGGCTTTTTGCTCCTCATCCTTAGGAGGCTGTTCTACTGAGTTTGATAGTGGGTCAGCCTGTACATAGTGTGGACCTAATTGTTCACTTTTTTCCTGGTGAAGATCATAAAAGATGCTTGATATATCTTCAGATGAATTATCCTGCTGTTCTGAAGAGTCGGGTTCTGATTTGATGCCTTCTACTGAAAAAGCCTCCTCAAGAGGCAACCCACAGTATAAGCAGCGAGTTGCGCTAGGGAGGTTTTCTTCACCACAATGACTACAAATTATGAATTCGTTGGTCATTTTTCACCATACGGTCGTTCTGCACCAAAAATCACTCGTAGACCTGTTAGTAAAGCGCCGAGTGAGATACCTATTAATACACCCCTTCCACCTGCTATTGGGAGATTTTCAATAAATTCGACAATTTGATCAATAACAGGATTATCAAGAGCTTGAATAAATCCCATTTGTAAAATAAGGAAAATCATCGCACTGGTGCCAAAAGCTATTGACATGGGTGTCCAGTTTTTTCTTCGGAAAAATTGGATAACGGTGTAGGTTAGTGTGAGTGCAAGTACGCCCATTAGACTTACCTCAAGAGGAAGGCGGATGGAGGCGACCCATATTAAGTATCCGGGATTATCAACCCCTAAAAAGAGACCTCCGATCAAACTCACCAAAAATCCAAATAGCACGATTAAGGAGAAAAAGAATCCTTTTTTACCTTCAGCAACCCTGCGAAAATGCGTAATCATGAGGTTGGTAATACCCACAAGTGTTGCCATGCTTGTCAAGATTATTCCCCAATGTAGAATTATCTCTATGATAGATTCTGATTGTGGTCGAAATATCAATGAAAACAGGGTGATTAATCCTGCAAGACATACACTGATGACAGGGAGGATTTTTTTCATTAGAAAAGCCCCAATACCTTTGCAACTACGCCAATTATTATTGCAATAATAATCAAAATTCTTAATGTGTCTTGCGCGCGGAGCGAAGCAGCTACTGCTGGTATTGTTTCAAAATCAGATCCGGCAGCAAAATATTCTTCGCCAAGGATGGTATTTTTCTTTACTGCATAAAAAAGCGCTTGTGATGAAGGGGAGTCACTTGCTGCAAAATGATAAATATCATGTCTATCAGCAAGGTCTATTGCAATTGCCATCTCAGGACGTAGATTTCCAAACAGAATCAAACCTCCATTGATATTTTTGTGAATCTCTGGCAAAACACCTGCAAGATATGTCATTCCTGAATAACCGGAAAATTGAACAGAATCCATCGAGAATAATTCGGGAACCATGGCGTCTTTATATATTCCACAAAGAATATTTTGACTTAAGCATGCCAAGCTACCTTCACCACTAATGACCATAGGTGCTTGATCCCCATGGACGGTCTGTCTTGCCAATCTTGAAAAAATTGGTATCCCACTGATTCCGCTAATTGACATGTCTTGTAGAAATGCTTGAGAACCCAGACTAAAGATGAAGCGTTTCCCTTTTTCAAAGGCGGCCAAGTTTTCATCTTGTAGGCTTGAGAATGCAGCAATCTTACGGAGACGCAAAAAGGGATTGCGCTTGTGAACAAGGCTAAATATTAGTAAGAAAAGAGATGCCAGCCCGACAATAATCCAAGCAGTGTATTCAGTCACGTTTGTAAAGATTCCTCATTCAATAGACTAATCAATCGATCACAAGTTTGATTGTCCTCAAAAAGATCAGCGAGTTCATTAACTTCTCCAGAACCAACGTTCGTAAAAATACCCATCCGTAAAAACTGAGATACAAGTAAGGATAGAGGCTTTGTGCTTTCCAGGAAGGAAATAGAAACACGGGTTAGTCCCCAACGTCTCAAATGGGACGCCCAACGCTCAATAGGGGCAAGATCCTCACTCATGAAATAAAGTATAGCATAATTAGACTTATTCAACTGCATAATAATGAAAAATATTATGGTAACCGCAAATTATTCTTTTATGGCATAATTTACCCTGATTTATCTATTATGGCAGGAGCCAATATGAGCATTAAAAAGATTTGTGTCATAGGTTTAGGGTATATAGGTCTGCCAACAGCCAGTACATTCGCAAGCAATGGAATAGACGTTGTTGGAATGGATGTGAATCAAGAAATCATTAACCAATTAAAACAACGAAATGTACACATTTTTGAACCCGGTTTACGTGAACTTGTTGAAAAGGTAATTGATTCTGGAAAATTATCTCTTTCGGTTGAAGTTGTTCAAGCGGATGCTTATATCATAGCAGTTCCCACACCTTTTCTTGAGGATAAACGAGCAGACATGCGTTTTGTATCTGCTGCAGCGGAATCTATTGTTCCACATCTAAAACAAGGAAATCTTGTCATCCTAGAGTCCACATCCCCCCCTCGCACAACAGTAGATCTGGTTGCCCCAATTTTGGAGCAAAGCGGGTTAAAAGCTGGCATAGACTTCTCCTTAGCTTATTCACCAGAACGCGTGTTACCTGGAAAAATTCTGGAGGAATTGATAAATAACTCACGTGTTATAGGCGGCATTGATCAGACTTCTGCGATTGCTGGCAGAGATTTATACAAGGTTTTTGTTAAAGGAGAAATTATCTTGACCGATGCTACCACAGCGGAGATGGTCAAATTAATGGAAAACACCTCACGTGATATCAACATTGCCATTGCAAATGAGTTTTGCCGCCTGGCAGATAAATTTGGTGTAGATATTTGGGAAGCTATTCAAATCGCAAATTTACATCCTCGTGTAAAAATTCTAAAACCTGGTATTGGTGTCGGTGGACATTGTATCAGCGTGGATCCTTGGTTCTTGGTTGAAGCAGATCCAGAGGATTCTCCCCTTGTGTTAACAGCCAGACGAGTAAACGATTCTCAACCGGAGTTTGTGGCTCAAGCAATTACGCGAGCCTTTGGGGAGCTAAGCGGAAGAAAAGTGGCAATTCTCGGATTGGCATTTAAGGCGGATGTGGATGACTTGCGTGAAAGCCCAGCGGTTGAACTAGCTCATCTATTAATTAATCAAGGTGCCCGATTAACTGCCTACGAACCATACAAACCGAACGCTAATCTGCCTGGAATTTCCATGCATAATAATTTGGATCAACTGATTCAAGAATCTGAATTGATTATTGTTGCTGTGGCACATCGACAATTCCGATCTTTGAATCCTGGAAAATATTCCAACTTAGAGAATGAAAGAAAAATTTTTGATGCTGTAAATATTTGGAATAAATCGGATTGGGAAGTTGCTGGCTTTAAGTATGGTGGCTTAGCAAAGAAATAGTTTTTCGGTTAGGAACTGGTCAAGTATAATAAATTTATGAATTCCACAATCAAAGTTCTGTCAATTTTTGGCACTCGCCCTGAGGCAGTAAAAATGGCTCCAGTTGTGCAGGAATTGAATAAATGCACAGAATTTAAAGCAAAAGTATGTGTGACTGCACAACATCGGCAAATGTTGGATCAGGTATTGGATGCTTTCAATATCAAACCCGATATTGACCTCGATCTAATGCAACCAGACCAAAGCCTTGCACAGCTATCTGCTAATATCTTCATTCATCTGGACAAAGTATTAACTGATTTAAAGCCGGATTGGATCCTTATTCAAGGAGACACCACCACAGTAGCGATTGCTGCACTATTGGGTTATTATCACCAGATACGAGTTGGGCATGTGGAAGCTGGACTGCGATCCTTCAATAAATGGGCACCTTTTCCTGAAGAAATTAACCGACGTGTGGCGGGAGTCACGGCTGATTTACACTTTGCTCCTACACAAGGCAATCGGTATAATTTGCTTGCTGAAGGTGTGCCAGATGATTTAATTGTTGTGACCGGTAACCCAGCCATTGATGCGCTCCAACAAATATCCAAGCAACCAGAACCAAACCAGGTAAAAGAATTGATCGGGCAACTTGGATTGGTAGATCAGAGAAAGCGTTTAGTAATGATCACTGCTCATCGCCGTGAAAATTTTGGGGAGCCAATTCTAAATATTTGCTATGCTATTAGACAATTAGCAAGCCGATATCGTCAGGATACAATTTTCCTTTACCCCGTTCACCTCAATCCCAATATTCAGAAGCCTGTTTATCAGGAGCTCGCTGCAATACCAAATGTGGTGCTTGTACCCCCATTTGATTACCTACCAATGATCCATATGATGAAACATGCAAGATTAATCTTGACAGATTCAGGTGGGTTGCAGGAGGAAGCCCCAGCCCTTGGAATTCCAACGCTTGTCCTTCGTGAAACCACAGAACGACCCGAGGGAGTAGAGGCTGGCACTTTAAAATTGGTCGGGCATAATCCCTCTTTAATATTTGAAGAATCTTGCAAGCTACTTGATGATCCCTCTGCACACGCATCTATGGCTAAAGCTGTCAATCCCTTTGGAGATGGACATGCCGCAGAGCGCATTGTTAAGGCTCTTTTGGATAAATCAAAGACAAATGGCTAAGCGTGATTTATCTACTCGACTTGTTTATGGTCGCCAAAACAGATATTTTGGAAAAATTGCCTATTATCTTCTTAAGTTGATTGGGGTCGAGGTTCCATTATCGGTAAAAATTGGAAAGAATCTCATTATTGAACATGGTGGTGTTGGGATTGTTATTCATAGCAAGACAACGATAGGAGATAATGTGCGCATCTACCCGGGGGTTACACTGGGGCGTGCAGACATTCAGGTACCCGCTCATCAATCAGCATTTGAAGGCATCCAAATTGAGGATGATGTTATCTTAGCATCTGGCGCAAAAGTACTGTGTAAACAAGGTGTATTGGTGGTGGCAAAAGGATCAATTGTGGGGGCAAATGCAGTTCTTCTGCAATCAACTGGAGAAAACGAAATTTGGGCTGGCATCCCTGCTCTCTGCATCGGAAAACGAAATTTACAATGAAGTGGTGTCACTGAAATGGGTAAGCAAATCTGCCTGGTTCCTCAATTAAAAGGGCTAGGGGGTATGGTCTCTTTTCAGGCTAAGTTTATCCAGGGACTACAAAACCGAGAAGTTAGCTATTCTTTTAATCCTTTAGACCCTAACAATGATGCCATTTTAATCATAGGTGGTTGGAAAAAGTTAAATTTGCTATTGAAAGCACGGCATAAAGGATTTAAAGTGTTTCAACGCTTAGATGGGATGAATTGGCTACATACGGTTCAGAAAACCACTCTCAAAGATTGGTTACATGCTGAGATGGCTAATCTCCTGCTCGCATTTATTCGGCGTTATGTATGTCATGAGGTAATCTATCAGAGCAATTTTAGTCAATCTTGGTGGGAGGTTAAAAGAGGAAAACTTCGAAAACCAACTCACGTTATTCGAAATGGTGTTGACCTTAATACCTATTCCCCAAATGGACCTGAAACTCCTCCAACAGACCTCATTCGGATACTTTTAGTTGAAGGACATTTGAATGAGAAAAGTGCTGGAGGATTGAATATTGCCTGTCAGTTGGCTAAACTCCTACAAGATCGCGTGAATTTGCCTGTTGGGCTAGCCATTGCAGGCGATGTACCTCTGGATGTGCAAGATCTGGTTAAAGAGCGTTATTCCGATGTTGCTATACATTGGTTAGGAATCGTCCCCAGCCCAGAAATCCCTGCCCTTGATCGAAGTGCACACCTATTTTTTTCTGCGGATTTGAATGCCGCTTGTCCCAATAGCGTAATTGAAGCATTAGCTTGTGGTTTACCTGTGTTGTCTTTTGATACAGGCGCCCTGTCTGAGATCGTAACCCCTGAGGCTGGTGCAGTTGTGGCTTATGGCAGTGATCATTGGAAACTGGAACAACCGGATGTAGCTGGTCTCGTAGAAGCAGCTTTACGTATAATTTTTCAAAACCAACAATACCGTGATGGCGCAAGAACTCAGGCAGAAAGATATTTTTCACTTGATGCTATGATGGATGCGTATCTGGAGGCTCTCTTAGGATGACCGCTACATATCATGGCAAGCTAGGTATGATCCAGCGGGTATTGCCAGACTATCGTATTCCTTTTTTTAGTTTATTATCTCAAATCTGCAGTGGTGGTCTCTCGTTGTGTTATGGAGAACCTCGTCCAATTGAAAGTATTCAAACAACGGATACAGCTGAGCAGGTTGGGCTTTACAAAACTCAAAACATGCATGTGTTTTCAGGGGCACTTTATTTCTGTTATCAAATGAAACTGATTCCCTGGTTGGAAAAAACTCAACCTGATGCATTAATTATTGAAGCCAACCCTCGTTATCTTTCAACACCTGCAGCTATCAATTGGATGCACCACCAGCATAAGCCAGTAATTGGTTGGGGGTTGGGGGTTGATTCTAGAAGGAATTATCTCAACTTTGGACGTAGCCGCTTTTTAAATAAATTTGACGCAATTATTGCTTACAGCCAAAAAGGTGCGGATGAATACGCATCTCAGGGAATTGACCCCTCATCCATTTTTGTGGCAAAAAACGCAGTCAGCCCAAGATCCATCCATCCTTTGCCACTTAGACCTGATCAAATTATTGGAAGAGCGATTATTTTATTTGTTGGAAGGCTGCAAGAACGTAAACGCATTGATCACTTGATTTATGCCTGTGCAAATCTGCCTGAAAATATCAAGCCTTATTTATGGATTGTTGGCGAGGGACCTGAACAAAACGACCTTTGCGATCTGGCAAACAAAATATATCCAGACACGCAATTCTTCGGTGCAAAGTATGATAGTGAGCTTTTTGAGATTTTTCAAAAAGCCGACCTTTTTGTATTACCAGGAACAGGCGGCTTAGCAGTACAACAAGCTATGGGTTTTGGTTTACCTGTAATTGTTGCTGAAGGTGACGGGACCCAAAATGATTTAGTAAGAGAAAACAATGGCTGGCAAGTGCCACCAGGTGATTTAAAAGCGCTGACCAGGACACTTGAACAAGCTCTCTCTGCCCCCAAGCGATTACGAAAAATGGGTGCAGAAAGCTATCGTATTGTTTCAGAAGAAATCAATATTAATACGATGGTTGAGGTTTTCATTCAGGCGGTCGAGTATGCCACACTTAAGATCACAAGAACAAAAAGGTTAGATTAATGAAACAAAGAAACCACATTCTTGTCGTGGCTGATGGGCGCAGTCCTACAACGCAATCCTGGATCAAAAATTTATCTGAATTGGAATATCAAGTAAGTTTACTCAGCACTTTCAATTGTGAAGTTCTCCCCAATTTGGATAATTTTTTCATATTCCCAACTGCTTTTAGTCAATTTGCAGGTGGTGTTTCTGAGAGTAGGGGAGTCAAGCTACAATTTCCGAACATACTAGGCCAGATAAAGTCCCTTCTTAAGCCAAAAGCTGAAACATTACAAACTATTCGCTACTTATTCGGCCCTCTGAGCGTTCAAACTAAAGCAAAAAAGTATAAAAAACTGTTAGATAAAATCCAACCTGATTTAGTACATGCTCTTCGCATACCCTTTGAAGGAATGCTTGCTCGCTTTACACAAAAGCACATTCCCTTAATTATTTCAACATGGGGAAATGATTTTACCTTACACGCAAAAGGTTCAAAGAAAATGCAACAGGCAACTCGTGCCTGTTTGGAGCGAGCTAACGGTTTGACCGCGGATGCTCAACGTGATATTGACCTGGCTTTTACATGGGGATTGGCAAAAGACTCCCCAACACTTTTTATTCCTGGCAGTGGAGGAGTTGATCTTGATAAAATTCAAGCGAGTGATATCAATCTCTTTAATTTTTCCGCTTACAATATCCCATCAAACAGATTCTTGATCGTCAATGCCAGGGGGTTTAGGCCTGGATATGTACACAATGATGTTTTTTTTGAAGCTATTCCTAAAGTAATAAAAGCTCACCCTGAGGCTTACTTCATTTGCCCGAGCCTTGAAGGATTGTTGGATCCTGCATGGATAAAGGATCCGATTATTGAAGCTAATTCTTCTGTATTGCCAAAATTATCCCAGCCAGAGTTGTGGTCTCTTTTCAAGAATAGTGAACTTTTTATATCTCCCAGCAGTCATGATGGCACTCCAAATTCACTTCTAGAAGCATTAGCCTGCGGTTGTTTCCCAGTTGCAGGGGATATCGATTCAATTAGAGAGTGGATTGAGCCTGGCACTAACGGATTTCTTGTTGACCCACGGGATTCGGATGCGCTTGCAGATGCAATTAACCTGGCCATTGAATCTCCTGATTTACGCCTTAATGCATCTCGATATAATCTTAATTTGATCCTTCAAAAAGCTGAAATAACCATAAACCAATCCCACCTTCAACAGTTTTATTCTTATTTTCTGTAATCAAAATAAAAAATACCAGGTTCATCGCCTGGTATTCTTATCATCCAAATTGTTTTTACATGTGGATGCCGTGTCCCTCAGCAGCTTCGGCTGCCTCCATTAAAACTTCGCTTAATGTTGGATGGGTATGTACATTTCGCGCTATGCTGGAAACTTTTAACCCGCTTCTTTGTGCCAGGGTCAATTCCGGTAAGAGCTCAGAAACCTCTGGACCAACCATAGATGCACCTAGTAATTCGCCAGACTTTTTATCCTTGATTAATTTTGCATATCCAGAATAATCGCCCATTCCGAGCGCCTTTCCATTGGGTTGAAATGGGAATTTTCCAATCTCTACGTCAAAACCCGCTGCCGTTGCCTGCGATTCCGTATATCCAAATGAAGCGACCTGTGGTTGAGAAAAGGTTGCTCGAGGAATCATACGATAATCTAAAGTTGCGCTTTCAACACCTGCGATGTTTTCAGCACAGATAATCCCCATGCTGGAGGCGACATGGGCTAACAACAGTTTTCCAGTAACATCACCAATTGCCCAAATTCCAGGAATGTTTGATTGCATACGCTCATCTACCTGGATAAATCCTCTTCGATCCAGATTCACACCTAATTCCTCTAATCCTAGATTTTTTGAATTTGGTTTAAAACCAATGGCTGAAAGTGTAATTTCTGCTTCTATTGCCTTCTCACCATCCGGTGTTTCAACTAACACCTTTGTACCATCTGTCAGTGTTTCGACACCTTTGACTTTTGATCCTGTAAATATTTGAATTCCCCTTTTTTTATAGGCTTTCTCTAACTCAATGCTGGCTTCCTCGTCTTCATTTGGTAATAAGTGAGGCAGCATTTCTATAATATTGACATCTACGCCATAAGAGTTCCATATTGTCGCAAATTCAACGCCAATGGCGCCACCACCAATAATCACAGCAGATTTTGGAAGTGCTTCGAGCATGATTGCATGGATGTAATTTAGAACCTTCTCTCCGTCCACGTCAATGCCAGGAATATCTATCGGGGTCGAGCCGGTTGCTAAAATGATATTCTTTGCTTCAAACTCTTCTACAGATTCATCTATTTGGGTAACGTTGACCTTCCCTACTGCAGGTAAAAACGCAGATCCTTGAATTATATCGATGTTATTCTTTTTCATCAGAAACCCCACGCCTTTTGTTAGGCGCTGAGAGACTTGACGGCTGCGTTTAAAAGCGACGCTGTAATCTAATTTCAGGTTTTCAAAACTAAAGCCGAATTCACGACCCCTCTCACGTAAGATATGAGCCAGTTCTGCATTCCTTAACAAGGCTTTTGATGGAATACACCCAACATTCAAACATACCCCACCTAAATCTTTTCTTTCAACAATTGCGGTCTTTAATCCTAATTGTGATGCCCGTATTGCACTAACATAACCACCGGGTCCAGCTCCAATAACGATTACATCATACTTTTTCATCTTCACCTGCTTATCTTTATTATTATTTCATTATATCTAATGTTATGATGCTAGAATCACAGTATTTGTTACTTTGAACTCCCTTAGGTTTTTTATGCGCGAACCTCATTTATAATTATGTTATTGGAATTAACCATTAATAAGGTATGGCCACTTTCTTTGTGCTATAGTACTATTTGCTAAGGATTATTGATGGATAACCAGCTTTTGGAAAAAGAATTGAGACGTTTATTAAAGGAGCGTGATGTGACTTTGGCAATTTTGCTCGAAGGAGGATCGTGCTCTACACAAGTCGGATCCTTAAACCAAGCAGAGTGGAGCCGGATTACTTCATTGATATGTGTGCGATTGCGACAGGAGCTCGCTTCAGTTTCTTCAAAAATTTTTCCAATTCTAGTGATGAACTCACCAGTTTTGATCAGTTATGTTTCATTTGAACCTCAAAAATCAATTGCCTTGGCATTTCCATTAATGACACCTATTTCTAATGTGTTAAGTCAATCAGCAGAATGTGTAAAGGAAATTAAGACAATTTTTGATCAACCTCCTCAAGATGAAGGTACTCGACAATTAGTAAATGAGGTAACTTTTAAATCCGAGGAATTGTTAGACAGCATTACACCACGAAAGACTCTTGAAGAATCATCCTGGCAACAAGCCTTGATATTTGGGGATCAAGAAAATTTTACGAGCCATTTGCATAAAACGAAAAAATATTCCCATGAGGATACGTTTCCTGAATCTAGAGAATTATCTTCATTTCAGATAAAGCCAGCGAAAATTGATTCTTCTGGAATATCTGGTTTACTTTCATCAGAATCTGACGAACTTGGATTTACGGACTTGTTTGATTGGGTGACTCCTGATGAAGAGGAAAGTAGCAAATCAAGCGACACTAGTAAACCGGAATGGGTAAAGATTCTTGCATAGGATTTGCCTGTCCTTCTCATAACTATCTACTATAATCAAATAGCGTTAATAACTAGAAACAAATTCGTAAAGTGAGGAAGAATGCCTGAAATCCTTTATCTTCTTGATGGTCATGCGTTGGCATACCGTACTTACTATGCCCTTACTGCAGGAGGTTCTGCAATGGGTCGATGGGCAACCAGTGCGGGCGAGCCCACAGCAGGGATTTATGGATTCACTGCTGTGCTCTTACGCATTTTAGAACAAGAAAACCCCGATTATATTGCTGTCGCATTTGATACCGGAAAGACCTTTCGTCACACACATTATAAGGAATATAAAGCAACTCGCGCAAAAATGCCTGATGATTTGCGTCCTCAGGTGGAGCGTATGCGTCAAATGGTGGATGCATTCAATATTCCGCGTTTAGAGGTTGAAAATTATGAGGCAGATGATGTCCTTGGGAGTCTGGCAGTCTGGGCATCTCGAGAAAAAGGTTTAGGCGTCAAGATTATCACAGGTGATAGAGATCTGTTTCAATTAGTGACATCCCGCATTGTTGTGTCACTTCCAACTGGCAAATTGAGTGAATCAGAGGATTTCTTCCCTGAGGATGTCAAAAGAAAGCTTGGTGTTTTCCCTGAACAGGTTGTGGACTACAAAGCATTGGTTGGCGATACATCTGACAATATTCCAGGAGTGCGAGGAATTGGCGAAAAAACTGCAATTACTTTACTGGAAAAATATCAATCATTGGATAATATTTATCAAAACCTCGAACAGATCAGCGGTCGAGCTGGTACAGCACTTTCGGCAGGTAAAGAGAATGCCTATCTCAGTCAGTATTTAGCCCGCATTGTGACTGATCTTAAGCTTGATTTCAACCTTGAACAAGCGAAAGCAAATCGTTTTGATCCCGCAAAAGTTGAATCTCTTTTCCGAGAATTAGAATTTCGTACTTTAGTTCAGCGTTTACATACTGTTGTTAAGAAGATTCAACCTCAGTCTAGTGACGATAGGCAAATGTCTTTATTTTTTGACGAAACCGATGTCGTAGAGCAAACAACAAGTCATACCGATATATCAGTGACAGTTGTGGATAGTCTTGAAAGTTTGGAGTTATGTGTAAACGCGCTAAAATCAGCAAAACAAATTGCATTTGATACAGAAACAACAAGTACAGATGCAATGCGCGCTGAGCTGGTAGGAATTTCACTTGCTATTTCTGAGAATGAGGGTTATTACATTCCTGTTGGTCATTCTAAGGGAATACAACTTGATTTGGATCTAATTGTAAATGCACTAAAAGATCCAATGCAAAATCCAAAAATCGGAAAAGTTGCTCATAATGCAAAGTATGATCTTATTGTTTTGAATCAAGTCGGTTTGGAAGTAAAACCGATCATATTTGATACGATGATCGCTGAATGGATAACCAATCCCGATTCACGAAACTTGGGGCTAAAAAACCTTGCATGGGTGCGATTGTCCTATGAGATGACCCATATTGAAAATCTGATTGGCACAGGAAAGAACCAAATTTCAATGCGAGAGGTTCCTATTTCTCAAGCAGCTTCATATGCAACCGCTGATGCCGTTATAACTTTACGATTGGTCAAACTCTTGGAAGAGAGTTTGGTTGAAACAAATTCTAAGGAAATATTTGATGGCATTGAAATGCCATTGATTCCAATTCTTGCTGAGATGGAAAAAACTGGAATCAAATTAGATCCTGATTTTTATCACCAGTTCTCATTGGATTTAGATGAAAGAATAAAAGCAATCGAAGATAAGATTTTCAAAAGTGTCGGTGAACCATTTAACCTAAACTCAACTCAGCAATTGTCTGATGTCATTTTCAAGCGTCTTGGGCTTGAACCACCTGACCGAGCTCGAAAAACAAGTAGTGGCTTTCTCTCCACCGCCGCTGGTGTTCTTGAGGATATGCGTGGACAACATGAGGTGGTTGACTTAATCCTAGAGTTCCGTGAGCTATCAAAATTAAAATCAACCTATGTTGATGCATTACCAGCACAAATTAATGTTAATACTGGACGCGTGCATACATCATTCAACCAAACGGGTACAGTCACAGGACGCATTGCTTCATCCGATCCGAATTTACAAAACATACCCACGCGCACCGAACTTGGACGAAAAGTACGCCTTGGCTTTGTTGCTGAGAGTGGTCACTTGCTATTAGCTGTAGATTATTCACAAATCGAATTGCGTATTGTAGCGCATATGGCAAATGATGAAGCAATGTTAGACGCTTTCCGCAAGGGACAGGATATTCATGCAACCACAGCTGCTGCTATTTACAATATTCCTCTGCTACAAGTTACAAAAACAGAGCGCAGGCATGCAAAAGCGATAAATTTTGGTTTGATCTATGGAATGAGTCCGTATGGATTGACCCGTTCGACTGATCTAACCTTAGCAGAAGCAGAAGAATTTGTGAAGAATTATTTTGTGCGCTTCCCAGGCATAAAGAGTTGGCTGGATAATACAAGGAAGTTGGCAGCTTCTCAAGGCTATGTTGAAACCATCATGGGTAGGCGACGTTACTTCCCTAATCTAAAAAGTGGAACAAATTTCAATCTTCGGCAGCGAGAGGAGAGGGAAGCTATCAATGCTCCTATTCAAGGGACAGCAGCAGATATTATTAAGCTTGCCATGCTTAATCTTCCCCAAGCTCTAAAAACAGCTGGACTTGCTGCAAAAATGCTTTTACAAGTTCATGATGAACTGATCCTTGAGGTTCCAGAAAGTGAATTGTCACAAACGGTTTCTCTGGTTAAGCAGGTAATGTCAAGCGCTTATCAACTAAAAATTCCACTTGTTACTGATGCACGCTTTGGAGCAAGCTGGGGAGAATTAGAACCCATTGAATAATAAATAAACGCTGCCCAAATAATTGGACAGCGTTTATTCTTTGATGGAATTTTTAAGCAGGTTGGGCACTTACACCATATAATTGCTCACGAATTTGAAGAACTTGACGCCTTAGGTGATCATCCCTCTCGATCATATCAGCTACTTTGTCACAAGCGTACATTACAGTTGTATGATCACGACCACCAAGTACTTCGCCAATTTTTGGGAGGGAAATCCCCCCCTGCTCTCTGATCAGGTACATTGCCACTTGGCGAGGTAAGGCAACCTCATGTGAGCGATCCCTGCCCAACATTCTATCCGGTGAGACTCCAAAGAACTTTGATACAGTCCTTAACACATCCTTTGGGCTTAATTCACTACGTTGAGGAAGAAAATCTGTGAGTGCTATGGTTGCTTGTGACAAGCTTAAAGGTACCCCACTAAGATCAGCATATGCCAATACTCGATTCAGTGCCCCTTCCAATTCGCGAATGTTTGATTGAATTTGCCTGGCTATCATTTCTAATATGTCGATATTAACACTTCTCCCAGCTTTTTCTGCTTTGCTGCGAAGGATGGCAAGCCGTGTTTCAAAATCTGGAGCTTGAATGTCAGCAGTTAATCCCCATTCAAAACGGGAACGCAAGCGTTCTTCAAGAGTAACCATTGCCTTGGGTGGCCTATCAGAGGTCATCACGATTTGTTTATCCTGACCATGCAATGTGTTAAAGGTATGGAAGAATTCTTCCTGAGTGGATTCTTTGCCAGCGATGAATTGAATATCATCAATGAGTAAAACATCCACCTGACGATATTTCTC
The DNA here is from genome assembly GCA_964546745.1 of uncultured Anaerolineaceae bacterium. Lineage (GTDB taxonomy): Bacteria > Chloroflexota > Anaerolineae > Anaerolineales > Anaerolineaceae > CAZJLN01. Next base: position 4,316 of record CAZJLN010000016.1, on the reverse strand, counting down.
GCGAAAAGCCGGGGTTGATTTCAAGCGAATGGCGTTGATCAAGTCATTTGTGAATTCTTCAGAGGATACATAGAGCACCTGAAGACCTGCTTGCATGACCGAATTTCCAATTGCATGTAGAAGATGAGTCTTTCCTAACCCAACACCACCATATAGAAACAGAGGATTGTATGCTCTAGCAGGATTTTCCGCTACTGCCACACTTGCCGCATGAGCCAGACGATTATGGGCACCGACAATGAAATTATCAAATCGATAACGATTATTTAGCCTAGTATCGAATCGTTGAACTTCCACTACATTTTCTTTAGGAGCAGCAACTGGAGTATCCGTCTCTGCGTAAATGGGGGCTGACCATACTTTGAATTCAATATTTATCGGTCTGGCCATCATACCAGTTAACTTACTGATCATGGTGCTCTTGAGACGGCTCTCTAACCAATCACAAGCATAAGCATTACGAACGCCAACTAGGAACGATCCTTCAGTCTCATCAAACTGAATAAATTCTGCATTTTTGACCCAGGTATCATAAGATGCCTTTGCCATTTCCATTTGAAGTTGTCCGAGCGTAGCTTGCCAGGCTTGTGCTGCATTCATCATTCGTTGCTCCCGATTGCTTTGAGCGAGCCCAAAGCGCATTTTATTAATGGTGATGAAATCTAGTTCAATCATTCACCTAGTGGTGCTAATTAAATGTTAAATTGTTTATGTTTGTGTACTGCTTTTCCTGCTTTTAGTAGGGGGATTCTAACACCCTTAAAGAAGACTCTCAAGCAAAATTGCTAAATTTAGTTTAAAAGAATCGCATTCTTTAAGAATTCAATTTTTTAACCTGAACAAAGAATCTATAAAAAAGATCAAGTTATAGAATTTTCCTAACCTCCCCACATAAGCTAGGTTCTCGTCGTAAAAGAACCCCAATATATGGGGGTAATTATGAAAAATTTAGTTATGTGCCAACATTTAGTGCATATTATTTTGAGTAAGCATAATTAAAAAATTTTGAATTTTTGAGATTGAGATTCCGAATTTGGAATCTGCTATCCGAAATATTTAAGGAAAACCTAAACCCATTAAAATAAAATGGCTAATCTAGCTTATCATCAAACTGGCTGCTCGTCGACCGATCTCTACTGCAAAGTTGGTGCCCCTATCCCATGGATAGACTTGACTCATACTTGCAAAATATAAGCCATCTATTGGTGTGTTAATATCTGGAATATTTTTAGAATGATTAAGCAGTGGGATAGGCTGAGCGTAAGCTGTGCGAGATAACCATGTTTTCTTGACCCATTCAGGTTTAAAATCCGGGTTAATTTTTGTTAAATGGGGAAGAAATTTTTCTAAAAGCTCATCTTGGGTTAGAGAAAAATGAGGATGGTCTATTTCAAGATAATCCCCAATATAAACAATATGGTCTCCACCAAAGTATTTTGGATCTAAAAAGTTGGTATGCTCAACCAATGATAGGAAGGGATAACCTGCTGTTTTAGGAATGTTGTACCAGTAGTAACCTTGCCGCGATAATTGATGAGATAAAGCAATCGTCATTACTACTGCACCCATACTTTTTAGTTGTAACAATCCTTCCAGGTAGTTTTTTGGAAGATCAGGCGCCATCAATGCCAGTTGACCAGGTGACAATGTTACTAATGCTTGATTGAATTGCTGCTCCGCTTGATTCTTGAAAAAAATTGATAGTCCCCCATTCTCAATTTGCCTAATTTGAGCAACGGGCGCATTAAATTGGATTTTTACTCCTAATGTCTCCAAATGCCCTGCAAATTTATCCGCAAATGATTGAAACCCTCCAATGAAAGTGCCCAAACGTGTTGTTCTAGAGTGCAAGCGTGCCCACAGCCATGCCATATTGACCTCTTTTGCCCATTTCTCGCCAAATTTGCCAATCATCATGGGCTCCCACATGCTTTCATACACTTTTTTTCCTGCCCATTTGCGCATCCAGGCATCCGCCGTAAATTTTTCGAGAGGTTTCCAGTTATTGGTTAATCTTAAATATAAACCAACCAATCCAAACCGAATTTTATTGATCCCATAGCCTAAACCGGGATACAAGAGGGCTGCTTTAATTGAGTCAAATGGATAATACTTGCCCTTATAATATGAAACTGTTGTCGGAGTAGGAAAAATCACTTGCTCAGACCAGCCTAGCTCATTAATTAAGCTAAGCATATACTTATCTGTAGCAAACCAATGATGATAAAAGCGCTCCACCGACCAATCCCAAGATGGCTCTTTAAACCCTGCTGCTAATCCGCCCACATGATCTGATCCCTCAAAAATGGTAACATTGCAACCAGCTCGCACCAAATCATAGGCAGCCGATAACCCACCAATACCTGCACCGATCACAGCAACATGTCGTTTTTCTGAAGTCATAATTCACCTCTATGGATTCTTGTTGTCAATTTGATCAGAAACCTGAGTTTTGCAATCCAATTGTTCTTCGACCGCTTTTAGGTCGAGATTCCACTTAAGCCCTTCCCTCAAGAAATAGTAAGCACCTAAGAGTGTGATGGGTACCCATAGGACAACTCTGAGAATTAAAGTATATCCCAGCGCAACTTCTGCACCGACACCAAAAGCCTCTAGCATAGCTTTACTAGCCGCATCAAAGGTCCCTATTCCTCCTGGTGCAGCTGGGACAAGCAGAACAAGGTTGACGACCCCATTCAGGAGCATCAAGAATGTAAAACTTAAATTCATTCCCATAGCTTTCATGACACTCCAGTAAAGACCAGTTTCGAAAACCCAAACTAAAATGGTTGTGAATAAGACCATTAAAGCATCTCTTGGTGAACGTAAACTTGCCAATCCCTCAAGAAATCGTTCTGAGAAGTTTGATATCCCCTGCCTAAAGCGTTTGACGACCACATGTTCAACGAACCAATCAATTATGCTTTTTGCCTTGTTCGGGAACATTGCGACGATGATAAACGCCAAGAGTAAGACTAGAAAGATGATGCCGGCTATTAAAGCCAGTTTTTGAACGGTAGAGGCAATATTCTCACTGGCGATCGCTTTAGAAAACTGACCCAGGTTGAGAATCACAAATGCTAGAATTACAACCGCATCAAAAATGCGCTCTACTACTATGGTTGCCAATGATGCCGAAATACTGATATCTTCCCGTTTCTTTAATACTATTGCCCGTAAAAATTCTCCTGCGCGTGCTGGATAGACATTGTTCCCCATGTAACCAATATTGATAATGGGAAATAACATGGGCAATGGAATATGTCGAAGAGGCTTAAGAAGATACTGCCAGCGCCAGGCTCGCAAATAAACTCCAACAAAGTAGATTAATAGACCAGGAATAAGCCACCAAAAATTGGCATTTTTTAAAACTTGCCAGACATTTCGAAAATCGACATTTCTCAACGCCAGATACAGGAACACTGCACTGATGATTAATCCTAACCAAATATGCCACCGCTTTAATTTCATAACTCGATTTTACCATGCAGGATAGTTTGATTTTTTAGATGATTGACAATTCTGAAAGCTGCCTAATCTTTTCCCTTCAGTTATATCACTGGTATACTTTGCCTGTATGGCGCTTCTGACTGCAACCAACCTATCAAAATCTTTCGGTCCCAACGATATATTTGACGGGGTGACCCTTAGCATACCCAAACATGCTAGGGTAGCTATCGTAGGTTCTAATGGTATTGGGAAGACAACACTTCTACGCATTCTGGTTGGTCTTGAAGATGCTTCTAACGGAGTTGTTCATCGGGCAAAGGGGCTCCGCATTGGATATCTTCCCCAAGAAGCCACTGCAATTAAAGAGGGTACTCTTTGGCTACTATGTTTGGAACCATTCCAAGAAATTATTGCTATTGCAAGTGAGCTTTCAAACCTAGAGGCTACAATGGCTGACCCTAAGGTAAACCACGCAGAGGTTCTAACTCGTTATGGCTCTCTGCAGCATACTTTTGAGGTAAAGGGAGGGTATACCTATGAAAGTAAGATAAAACAGACCTTAACTGGATTGGGGTTTGATCTATCTGACTATCACCGCCCAATTAGTCAACTCTCTGGTGGGCAGCGTACACGAGCAGTGCTTGCCCGCCTCCTGCTAGAGGATCCTGATCTCTTGCTGTTAGATGAGCCGACTAACCATCTGGATATAGCTGCAGTAGAATGGTTAGAATCCTACCTGCGAGAATGGGATGGAGCTGTCGTTGTTGTTTCACATGATCGTTATTTTTTGGACCAGGTATCAAATGTTATTTGGGAAATGACTCCTACTTTGGAGATCTATCGTGGAAACTACACAGCATACCTTC
>CAZJLN010000015.1:10814-24621 GCA_964546745.1 uncultured Anaerolineaceae bacterium | reverse complement strand
TAATAAAGTTGGAATTTATTTAATATTAATAGTAAAAATGCCTTTCTTATTTGACAAAAATCATTAAGACATGTAAGATTCGATTCCTTTATTGAAAAAATTTTTCATTTACGAGGTTTTATGAACTGGCAAGATAAATTAACACAAGCAGGATATCGATTATCGCAACCTCGACGGATTGTAATGGACATGTTAGCGAAAGCAAAAGTACCTATGGCACCGCAGGATGTGATTAATAAAGCGAAAGATATAAATGCACTGATTGGGATGGTGAGCGTTTATCGGACATTAACCTTATTGGCAAAACTGGGATTAATTAAGTTGGTACACCTGGAAGATGGAAGCAGTGGATATGTACTATCTTCTGCAGGACATCATCATCATATCATTTGTCGCTTCTGCGAGCAGGTTATTGAATTTGAAGGACTAGATGATATGGACAGCCTGATTTCACGATTGCAATCTGAGACAGGTTTTAAAATTAGCGACCACCTGCTTCAGTTTTATGGAATTTGCCCAGCTTGTCAAAAGGCACACATGGGGTACAAATGAGAAAAGGTCGTATTCAAAGGCTAATATTATGGCTGACTCTCTTGCTCTTAGTTGGGTGTCAGTCTACAGTCTCTACTCCTGATGTAAACAATGATCAAACAATTGTAAGCGTTAGCATCCTGCCAGAAGCCTATTTTTTGGAACGCATTGCAGGAGATCTGGTTCTTGTCAATGTGATGGTCGGTCCGGGGGATGATCCTCATTCCTATGAACCCACACCCAATCAGATGCGGTTGCTGGCAAACACAGATATTTATTTTAGCATTGGGGTCGAATTTGAGCATGTATGGCTTCCGAGATTCCAAAATGCTAACCCTAATCTCCTTGTCACAGATGTGTCATCTGGCGTTGAGCGAATTCCCATGAGCACTTCTCATGAAGGTGACCATGAAGGGGAAGATGATCCACATATCTGGCTTTCACCCTCAAGAGTTAAAATTATTGCAAAAAATATTGCAAATGCATTGATAACATACGACCCCACTCATCAGGAAGTTTATCAAAGAAACTTAGATGCTTTATTGACAGATATAAACTTAGCAGATGACCACATCCATTCCTTATTGGACAATACGCCAAAACGCCAATTCCTCGCTTATCACCCCGCCTGGGGATATTTCGCAGAGGATTATGAACTTGAAATGATCGCGATTGAGATCGGCGGGCAGGAGCCAGGTGCCGAATCGCTTGCTCAAGTAATTAAATTGATGGATCAAGATGACCTGAATACTATTTTTATGCAAAAAGAATCGAGTAGCAAATCCTCTCAGGCAATTGCTGATGAGGTAGGAGCAGAGCTTGTAATTTTAGATCCACTGGCAAAGGACTGGTTCACCAATATCCAGGAAATTGCTGAAAAAATTGCCAGTTCATTAGATTAAGGACAAATATGATTGATCATTTTGAATCAAACGATAACGACCCACTCATTTCACTAAAAAGTGTCTGGGCGGGATATGAAGATGACCTGATCCTCGAAAATGTAAACTTTTCGGTCTACAGGGGCGATTACGTGGGTTTGATTGGTCCCAATGGTGGCGGAAAGACTACCTTGATCCGCGTTATTTTAGGCTTGATTAAACCAACACGTGGCGAGGTGAAAGTAATGGGGCGCTCAGCCAAAGAAGGCAGGCGCTTTATTGGTTATGTCCCGCAAGTACCCAGTGAGGATCGTGACTTTCCAGCCAGTGTATGGGACGTTGTGCGCATGGGAAGGCTTGGTCATGGACCTTTGACACGCCATTATTCCAAGCAGGATGATGCAATTGTTGAAGAAAAATTAAATTGGGTTGGACTTTGGGATCTCCATAAGCGCGCCATGGGGGAGCTATCTGGCGGTCAGCGGCAGAGAGTTCATATAGCGAGAGCCTTAGCATCAGAACCTGCCATCTTGCTTCTAGATGAGCCGACAGCCAGCGTGGATGCTGAAACCAGCTCAAACCTGTATGAGCTTCTTAGGCAGTTGAATGAACAAGTTACCATCCTGCTAATTTCGCATGATATGACTGCCATTTCGACTTATGTAAAAACAATTGGTTGTGTAAACCGGCGTGTCATTTATCATCGAGAAAAACAAGTCTCGCCAGACATGCTGGAGCTGGGTTATGAGTGTCCAGTAGATTTAATTGCCCATGGAACCCCACATCGGGTATTGCCTTCACATAACCATGATGGAGATACAAGTGATTGACGCCATAAGCAATCTCCTCCAATATGGTTTTATGCGCAATGCTATCATGGCAGGCATCATGGTTAGTATTATCTGTGGAATCATCGGCACATTGGTGGTTCTAAATCGGATTGTCTTTTTATCAGGCGGCATTGCCCATGCTGCATATGGGGGCGTCGGCATAGCATTTTTCTTCGGAATCAACCCGCTGATTGGAGCAATTACTTTTAGCCTCTTATCATCCCTAGCAATGGGCATGGTACAACGCAAAACTCGTCAAAGGGCAGACACACTCATTGGAGTCATGTGGGCAGTGGGTATGGCATTGGGTGTGATCTTCACTAATCTCACGCCTGGTTATAAACCTGATCTGATGAGCTATTTGTTTGGCAGTATCCTGGCTGTGTCTTCGCTTGATATCTGGTTAATGGGAGCTGTGGGTCTATTGGTGATTAGCCTGGTGATTGTCTTTTACAAGGCTTTATTAGCAATCTCATTTGACGAAACCTATGCACGCATTCGCAACTTACCTGTAGATATGCTTTACATCATGATGATTACGATGATTGGATTAACCGTAGTGGTTGCCATGCGTGTAGTGGGATTGATTATGATCATTGCATTACTAACCATTCCACCGGCGATTGCCACGATGTTTTCAAAAAGCATGTGGAAAATTATGCTAATCGCTTCAGTCCTAAGCATCATATTCACGCTGATTGGTTTGCTGTTATCTTATTCACTAGACCTAACCAGCGGCGCCACAATTATCCTGGTTGCTGGATCTGCTTACCTGCTTGGGTTCATCATTAAAGCTATTTATCGTAAAATTTTCGTCAAGGAATAAGCAAAATTTTGATTATTAAATCGGGAAGCAAGTAAAGCGTGACTTAAGTTAGTATAATGAAATTATAAGGCAGAATAGATTTAAAACATTGGACACAAAGATGAGCTCAAAGAGTTTCTTAAATAGTTCGTTTGCGGTTCGAACTGGCTTACTTTTAGGCAAAGTTATGTCATTAAAAACGGGTCATCGGGTTGCCAGAAAGATCGGAGCATGGCTAGCAAACCACCCGAACAACAAAATGGTTCAGGCGGTATGGGGAAATCAGTATATGGTAGGAGAAGGTAACCTCTCTGCTGCAGAATTACGAGAAAGGACCGCACGTGTTTTCCAATCGGTTGCAATCAGCCTATTTGATTATTATTATTACATTCGACGGCCAGAGAAGCTCAAGGATATAATTTTTCTTTCCCCAGAAGCAGATGCTGCATTCAAAAGAGATGAAAACAGCCAATCAGCCATTCTTGTTATTCCCCATATGAGTAATTTTGATCTGATGGGTCACGCCTTGGCACTATACGGTATTAAAGTGCAAATTCTCTCATTTCCCGCACCAACAGATGCATATAAAATGCAGAATAAGCTGCGTCAAGAAGTGGGAGTGGTTGTTACTCCTATGTCCTTTAGCGCATTTCGCGAAGCAAAAAACAGGCTAAAAGCAGGTGGCTATGTTGTAACTGGCTTGGATCGACCTCTGACAGGAGATGAAAAGGAAAAATATCGCCCGAAGTTCTTTGGACAGGAAGCAAACCTTCCTGTGATCCATGTGCGGTTGGCAAAAGAGACACAAGCAAGCATTTATGTTATGGCTTGTATTGCTCAACCTGATGGCACCTATCTGCTGCAATGTTCCAAACCTTACAATATTGAACCGATGAATGATCTTCAAATAGAGACCATTGTCAATGCTGAAAGGCTTCTGAACGAAGCAGAAAATTTTATTCGACAAGCACCTGAACAATGGGCAATGTTCTTCCCGGTTTGGCCTGATGCCCAAACAAAAGCAATGGATCTGCTAAAAAAGGATAGCTATGGCAAAAAAAGCTGATAAACAAGAAAGAATTAATGACATTCTCTTAGGCGCAATCGAGAGACCTGCCCTAAAATGGTTGGCAGCGCATATGCCTAACTGGGTGTCATCAGATATGTTGACAATTCTGGGATTGGTTGGAACCGCGATCACTGTAATAAGTTACATTATGATGAGGCGCGGAGAGGTGAAATTCAACGGATTTTTATGGCTGGCAAGTTTTGGCTTTTTTGTCAATTGGTTTGGCGATAGCCTTGATGGAACAATTGCGCGCTATCGTCACCTGGAACGACCCCGATTTGGTTACTTTATTGACCACTCTGTGGATGCCATCACCTCAACTTCCATCTTTCTGAGCCTTGGACTATCTGGCATGATTCCCTTCACAATGGGAGCTCTCGCGGCGATTGGTTACCTCTTAGCAATGATCAATGTGTATTTGAAGACTTATGTTACAGGTGTTTTTGAGATGACTTCCATGAAGCTGGGACCCACTGAAATCCGCCTGATCGCCATTATGGGAAATACCTTGGTGTTCTTCTTTGGCAATCCAAAAATATTAATAAAACCCTTAGGAGAAGTGACTATTTTTAGCCTGCTCATAGGCGCCATAATTATTGTTCTTTTCGCATATTTCATATTCAGGACTATCGCGGATGGATATCGTTTAGCGTTATTGGATGGGAAACGTCTTGAGCGTCGTCAGGAAAGGGAAGCAAAAAAAGTAGCCAAAGAGTATCAAAAAAAGAAAAAGAGTCAGCCGTAATCTTTAATTTGATGATTAATGCTGGAAAAACCCTTTTTCCAGTATTTTTTGTATGACCATGCCCGACCTTGGTATTGAAAAAGGTCGATTACAGTCATTAGCGAGCATAATTCATTTATACTTGTACTCATATGAACTAGCAGGATATTCAGTAAACACTCCTCCGGCAAATTCGTTATTTATGGGAAAGGCTCCTGGCTGGTACTAAGCGATCTTCTTGGTCCAACCATGCGGGATATCTTTTAAGGATTATCAAACGAACTCTGCGATAATCCTGTCATTGGGTATAATGCGATTGATCAAGAAACCTATTTAGACTCAAAGGAAAAGCATGCAAATACCATCTATTGAGAAATACCGCTTAAACAATGGCGATGAAATACCTAAGCTTGGATTTGGAACCTATAAATTATTAGGAGACACCTGCTATCAATCTGTAATGATTGCTCTCAAAACCGGCTATGAGTTGATTGACACTGCCCAGGCTTATGATAATGAAACTGAGGTAGGTAAAGCTCTTTTAGATAGCGGAAGAGAACGCAAGAAAATATTTATCACCACAAAAATATCTGACAGCAATCAAGGCTATGAGAACACCCTGCGCTCAATCAAAAAAAGCATAGAGAGGTTAAAGACAGATTATTTAGACTTGCTCCTGATCCACTGGCCTAGAGAAGATGACTTTTCCACAACGCTAGAAAGCTGGCGCGCAATGCTTAAAATGAACATGGATGGATTGGTGCAAAGCATAGGTGTCAGCAACTTCACCATTAATATGATCGAACAGATTTTTAGCATTTATGGCGTAATACCAGCAGTCAACCAGGTGGAATTTCATCCCTTTTTATATCAAAAAGAATTATTGGATCATGCCTATGAAAGGGGTATCGTTGTTCAAGCATTCTCTCCCATCACCCGGGGCAGGCGTATTGATCATCCACTTATTAGCTCCATCGCCAAAGAACACGGAAAAACACCAACGCAAATTATGCTGGCGTGGTCTATGGCGCATGGGTTAATCCCTTTACCGCGTTCGTCCAAACCAGCACATATTTTGGAGAACTTTCAAGCCCTCGATATATCCCTCAGTCCACAAGAAGTTCTTACCATTGATGCCTTAAATGAAAATGACCGCATGGTTAAACCCAGTTGGGCTCCAAAAGAGTGGTAAAAAATCACCCTTAACATTAATATCACGCTAATTGTTTATTTAGGTGTAAAATTCTGCTGTTTTTGTAAGAGAAAATTTTGATTATAGCCAAAAGATATCTCCTTATTGGTGGAGAAGAAATGTGTTCAATGCGTAAATTATTGTTAATGCTTCTTATCATTCTTGTATCAGCTTGCACGCCGCAAGTTGTACCTTCTCCACTGACGCTTACTTTCACTAACACACCTCCTTTAACAATCGCGCCTCTCTCCACCAACCCGCCAACGGCAAAGCCTTCTGAAACACCCACATTACTTCCCACGAAAACTGATCTGCCAAGTGTAACGCCTACATCATCTTCAACGCCAACAATGATGCCAACACAATTCTTGGGGTTTGAAAAGGCAACAGTCTATGAGTCATATGCCAATGATACCCAATCAACCTTCTATATCATTGTTCCCTATGTTGATGCTGATTATTATGGCAAAGTGGATGAATCTATAATGACTTGCAAGGTGGACCGTAACTATCAGAATATGTTGATATGCACTGCAGCCGGCGATCTTACCGGGGAGGATTTCAAAACCTTTGAATTCTATGCCGATGAAGCGATGACTTATCTTGTCTTTAAAGGGGAATTATCAACTGGGCTCATTTATAAGAAACCCACGCCAACCTTTATTGCATACATCTGGCCAAAGGCAGAATTCACCGCCGCAGATATCACCTGGGGAGGCGCTGAAACATGGTGCCCCTTAAGGGGACAAAAGATCACTTGTGAGACTGAGTATCGCAATTACGACGGTCAATGCTTTGTTGGACACACCTGTGCTGACGAATGTGGCTTCTTTTATTCTGTGGACACGATTAAGGATCGGACAGGGAGTTGGGTCGGTTGGGGGCCTTGTATCCCATAAGGAAAATTAAAGCCAAAGCATAAAAAACTCGGGAGAACCCGAGCTTTTAAATAGCTTAGAGATTGCCACTTACTTCTTTAAGATTATTGATTTTAAATTATAAAGAGATAGCGGCGCAACATCAATACTTGTAAATTCCTCCGCCAATAAATTCCCGGATGACGGAGTTTTCAGGCACAATGGAGTCGTCCGCAACGGCTTCAAGCTGCTCCATTAACGCATGCACTCGGCTAGCTCGCTGCCAGGCATCTTCGCGAAGTGGGTCTCCTTCATATTCCTTAGCCCACTTGGCGAATTCAGCACCTAGCTTGTGCTTATACATTGGCAGTTCATAGGGCATGGCGCTATTGACGATGGTATCTGTTGTCTGCATGTAGGGAATGATGTGTCGTAATTCGCTGGAGCGTACATAATGCCAATGAAGCAAGGTTTTGGTGGGGTCATAAGCCCGATGGGCGGCATCCCTCAGCATGCGTCTAATCAGGCGAATATCCGTCCATCGTACATATTTCCCTTGATTGTCCTTCAATTGCAGCAAAGGTTCAATGTATAACTTAAACTTCATCTCCGGTGGGATGTCACTGGTCATCTCAGGATACAGTCCATGCAAACTGTCAATCAGGATAATTTCGTTCTTCGCCAGTTTCATCGGTGTATGCTCATCTTCCCGGTGTCCGGTCTTGAAATTGTAATAAGGGATTAGTACTTCCTCTCCATCAAACAATCGGATAAGGTGTTGGTTAATTAACCCCAAATCCAAAGCTTGCGGTGTCTCAAAATCGTAATCCCCAAATTCATCCTTAGGGTGAATATCCAGGTCAAAAAAGTAATTATCCACATTCAAAGTTACTAATTTCAAGCCCTCCTTGGCAAGGTATTCACCCAGCTTGATAGTAGTAGTGGTTTTACCACTCGAGGATGGCCCAGCAATGAAAACCATCCGCACCTGATCTCGCCGAGAAAGAACCATAGATGCAGCATTTTCCACATTTTCATGATAAGCAGCTTCGGCTGCAGTTACAATTTGCGGCAAGGTTCCTCGCAGTATGTGTTCATTCAAATGTGCAACAGTGTGAATCTCATGTTCCGCTGCCCAATCTAAAATCTTCCAGAGTTTTGCCCAGGGGATATTTCCCGACGGTAACGCATCAGCTTCGTTGCGTTTCTCACGCTGGCGGGCACGTTCATCCCGGTATAAAATATAGGCTTTGGCAACCTTGGTATGCCCATTTTCAATTAACACCTTCTCCACAAGGTCTTGGATTTGTTCAATATTGGGGATTCCCCCTTCGGGTGTTTGGGCTTCAAGCAGTGTGACTACCTGGTCCGCCAACTGCTGTGAGATCGTTTTGTCTCGACCTCCCACGGCAACAGCCGCGCGGTAGATAGCATTGGCAATCCGTTCTGGCGTAAAAGGTACAATAGCACCATTTCGTTTGGTTACAAATTTAATTTCAGTCATCTTTTACCTCCTTGTTAGTCGAAGGACTATCTTGCGTATACCTTAAGTATAGCCTTATTATACAAAACTTTTGGAACCGCAGGGATAACCTATCGCTCACAGGTCGGCTTGTGGTTGCCTCCTCTCTTATCTAGGTGCTATAATTATTGCCAAGGAGTGAAAAAGATGCCTTCAATACCAAAAATCATTGCACATCGTGGTGCCAGTGTTTTTGCACCTGAAAATACCCTGGCTGCTTTCAATCATGCCTACAAACTCGGCGCAGATGGCATCGAGTTGGATGTCATGCTGACCAATGATGACGAAATTGTCGTAATTCATGACGATACGGTGGATCGGACAACCAATGGAAGCGGACGTGTAAGCGACTTTTCATACCGCACCCTGCGCGATCTGGACGCAGGTAGTATTTTTTCGAACGATTTTCGTGGTGAACACCTGCCAACGCTTGTTGAAGTCTATGAACAGTTTGGTGGAAAATTATTAATCAACGTAGAATTAAAAAATTACGCCTCACTCTTCGACCAGTTACCTCAAAAAGTAGTAGCATTAACCAAAGATTTTAAGCTGACAGATTCAGTTCTCTTTTCTTCCTTCAATCCCAGAAACCTAAGTGTTGTCAATCGTCTTGAACCTGCCATAAAATTGGGGTTGCTGACCTTTCCCGGCAAATCCGGGTCTCTCCTACGCGGTCCCTTAGGAAGGCTGTTTCCCTATGACGCCCTCCATCCTTACTTCAGCGATGTGAATGAAAAAATGGTCAGCAAATTGCACGCCATGGGAAGAAAAGTCAATGTTTGGACTGTGGATGATCCAGTAGAATTGCGCCGATTGAGTGATTTAGCTGTGGATGCGATCATCTGTAATGATCCAGAGGCTGCCAGGGCCATCTTGGAAGGTTAATATATGAAACTTCACAAAACACATACTCTCAGCATCTTTAAAAGTGTTATGTATGTGTTTATGGTTTTGACCTTTCTTTTCACATCTGTCCATGCGCCAAATGTGTTAGCAAACAACACCTTCTTCTCCCAGCAGGTGCAGACCATCATTGCTGAAATGACCCCCGAGGAAAAGGTAGGGCAACTCTTTTTAATTACTTTTTCAGGAACCAATCTTTCAAATACCAGTTCTATCTATGATTTAATTGTCAATCATCAAATTGGTGGGGTCGTTCTCTCTTCGGATATGAATAATTTTTCCTCGGTAGAAACGATTTCTCAGGTTTATCAATTAACCAATGGGCTACAACAACTTGTTTGGAGCAATTCTGATCAATCGGCGCAGAATGATGAAAATCCAAACGCACCTCCCTATATTCCTCTTTTCATCGGTATATCACAAGCAGGCAATGGCTCTCCATCTGACCAGATTCTCAGTGGACTCACATCTCTGCCAAGCCAAATGGCTATAGGCGCCACCTGGAATCCTCAGCTCTCAAAGCAAGTTGGCAGGGTAATGGGTTCGGAATTGACTGCCCTTGGGTTTAATTTTTATATTGGTCCCTCTCTGGATGTTTTTGACGCAAGCATTTCAGCGAATATGCTCTATTTAGGTACCCAAACCTTTGGCGGAGACCCCTACTGGGTGGGTGAATTAGGAAAAGCATACATTGCCGGCTTGCATGAAGGGAGCGCAGGTAAACTAGCTGTCATTTCTAAACACTTTCCGGGTCAGGGTAGCACAGATCGCCCCCCAGAAGAAGAAGTTCCCACAGTCAGAAAATCTTTGGAACAACTCAAGCAGATAGAGCTCGCCCCTTTTATTGCAGTCACGAGTAGTACTACCCCTGTAGAATCTCAGACAGATGGGCTTTTGCTATCCCACATTCGCTATCAGGGCTTTCAGGGCAACATCCGTGCAACAACCAGACCAGTGAGCTTTGACGGAACTGCGCTAAACCAGTTGATGGCTCTGGAATCCTTCAGCAGTTGGCGCACCAATGGTGGACTGATCGTATCCGATAACCTTGGCAGCCGTTCAGTTCGCCGCTTTTTTGATCCTACCGGGGAAACCTTTGATGCTCCTCAGGTAGCTCGGACTGCATTTCAAGCAGGTAACGATCTGCTATATCTAAAAAACTTCACAGGCACCAATGATCCGGATGAATACACTTCAATTTTAAACACCCTCCACCTGTTCATCCAGAAATATCAGGAAGATTCAGTCTTTGCCCAAAGGGTGGATGAATCAGTGATGCGTATCATAGCTCGAAAGTTGAACTTGTATGGTGATTTTACGCTGGAGAGCGTCACACCTCCACCGGAACACCTGACAGATTTGGGGAAAGAAGAGAAAATCTCTCTGGATGTTGCCATGGAGTCCGTAACTCTCATCAGCCCGTCAAAGACAGATCTCGATATGGTGATACAAGATGAACCGTCGGTGTATGATTACATGATCATATTCACAGATGTGCGCACAGGCCAGCAATGCAGCGCCTGCGATCCCACCAGTACGATCAACAACTGGTCATTTCAAAACGAATTGATGTCACTTTACGGACCAACCGGTACAAACCAGATCCAACAATCCAGGCTATCGTCTTATTCTTTTAGTCAACTGATGGAAGTACTGAATACAAATACCGAGCCGTCAGATCCAAACTTGCTGGATAACCTCAATCGGGCGGAGTGGGTGATTTTTAACATTCTGAATCACGATACTGATTACCCTGGGGGCGAAGCTCTGTCAACGATTTTAGCTGAACGGGTGGACTTGCTACGGGATAAGAATGTCATTGTCTTCGCCTTCGACACACCTTTTTATCTCGATGCCACCGAGATTTCAAAAGTGACGGCGTACTATGGATTGTTCAGCAAAGTACCCGCCTCGGTAGAAGTGGCAGTGCGTGTACTGATGCGGGAAGCAATGCCGCAGGGTGCCCTTCCAGTGTCCGTTTCTAGCATTCGCTATGACCTGATCAAAGCCACATCTCCGGACCCAGATCAGATCATCCCACTGAACCTGGTCAAACCGGGGGAAACTTCGGGTAGCATTCCCACGCCAGAAACCACACCAACACAGGCAGAGCCCCTTCTCGCCCTGGGTCAAACAGTCGAGATTGAAGCCGGGGTCATCCTGGATAACAACCAAAATCCAGTTCCTGATGGAACCGTTGTACGTTTTACCTTTTGGTCGGTGGATGACAATGTGATCACACTACAGCAGGAAGCAGTTACGACAGGGGGCAAGGCGCGCTTGGCATATCGTATTGATCGTGGCGGTACTTTGGAAGTGACAGCTGCTAGTGAACCGGCGACCATTTCCGGCAAGCTGTTGTTAAATATTGAGAGCGGTATTGCTCAGGTGATCATGCCGACGCCGACACCAGAGCCCACCCCGACGCCAACCCCGGTACCAACACAAACCCCGACTCCCTCACCAACTTTAGCCCCAGAGCTCATATCCACACCTGAGCCGCCTGGTTTTCCCAAGGTCAGTGATTGGGCATTGGGTATCATTATGGTTTTGGGCGGTTTTGCAGTCACCTATTTGTTGGGCTTCTTCTGGTGGGGGTCTGCACGTTGGGGGTTGAGAAGTGGGTTAAGCACTGCCCTGGGGGGATTATTAGCTTATTTAGTTCCAAATCTTGGCTTTGAAGGCACACAAATTTGGGTTAGACAATCCGGTACGCTCTTTGTTTTGCAGATCGTATTTATGGGGTTGGCATTGGGTTGGTTGGCATCCTTGGTTTGGTGGCTAATAGCTGACCGTCGGAAAACTCCACCTAATTAGATTTATCATAAAAATACCTGATTCTCCTTCTTGCCTGTGTTACAGAGTACTTTTTGGCGCTGCTTCGTTCTTCCTCCAGCCGTGAAACAAAATTTGCAGCCCCCAACTCATACCAAGGGGTGTGTGGACTGACAGAGTTTTGAACTTCACCTTTAGATCTATAAAATAACTTCCCACCACTCAAGCTTGAACCTAACCTATAAATCGCAAAAAGTCCTATTCCTCTCCCTTGCAGGGTGATAATGTAGAAGAATTACCTAAATAAAGGGAGAGGATAAAGATGGAGGGTTCAAAAGGGTTTGTCCTATTAATATTCTTACTGGTGTTATATAACACCTGCTGGTAGTTCTTCATTTTGGAATAAGCGTGAATATTACTTCCTTAAGTCCCCCCAATTTTTTACTGTCTTAATTAATAAAGAACGTGAAAAAACTAAAAGTTATGGATGAGTGTCAAAATTAACCCCAAAAGTGCCAGGCTACCGGCAACGGCGAGCATGGCAGTTTCCAGAGGTTGTAAAAGTTTATTACGGGTAGGTTTCTTACGGGGGGATTGGCTGTAAAGCGCGGCATCGTCCCCTAACGCCCGTATAAAGGTCTGGACGTTCTTGGGTCGTTCGTCTGGGTGCAATGCCATCGCCCATTGGATGGCGCGGTCAGTACGCGGGCTAATGCTGGGATTGATCTCGCGCGGTGGAACGAAGCTATCCGGGTCCAAAAAGCGGTCGCGCACATTAACTGGCGGTTGGTTAGTAAGCAAATGATAAAGCGTTGCGCCAAAGGCGTATATGTCAGTGCGTGCGTCGGTATGCCCGGATTCCCCGCCATACTGTTCCAAAGGAGTGTAAAGTGCGGTGCCTTGTCCCTGCAGGATGGTGATGGTTACCTCTCCTGGCGCTAATAGTTTAACCAGCCCGAAATCAACCAGCTTAATGATGCCGTTGGGGGTGAGCTTAAGATTACTCGGTTTGATGTCGCGATGCAGGATGATTGGCTCCTGGCTATGCAGGTAGATCAAGGCATCTGCGAGCTGTCCTGCCCAGCCAAGCACATCTGTTTCCGGTAGGAATTTTCCCGCCTGGCTGGCTTTGAGCATCAGCGTGCGCAAGTCGTCCCCCGGGACGTAATCCATTACGAGGTAATCCGAATCTCCAATCGAAAAGAAGTCAGAAACCTTCGGCAGGTTGGGGTGGTCCAACCGTGCAAGCACCGTGGCTTCGCGCATGAATTGCTCGCGCGTCTGCTTGAGCATCTCCGGCATCATGGCGGGGTCATGTTCTACCTCTTTAACAGCGCATTTGCGTCCCTCCAAGCGTATATCATCCGCCAGATAGATGCAGCCATAGCCGCCCTGACCAATGATGCGCTCAATCCGGTAGCGCCTATTGAGGACTGCCCCAACTGTTTGCTTTACAGGCATAAAAGCCAACCTCTCTCATAAAAAATCATAATCTGCTCACAATGCTGCATTTGTCCACATTCGATTCGGCGTCGATGGACGGTTGTGTACTATAATAATAACAGATAAACCAAAAATGGCGTACACATCCAAAAAAATGTGCCTACATGGTCAAATGCTATGAGAAATCAGGAATATCCAATCTTTATTGCACAGGGAGGGCCGCTTGGCGGTAGCCGATGGGCGGTCAAAGATCAGCTTACCATCGGCAGGGAGAG
>CAZJLN010000015.1:0-10804 GCA_964546745.1 uncultured Anaerolineaceae bacterium | reverse complement strand
CTTTTGTGATATCAGCATCCCAGACCGCCAGGTCTCACGTCAGCATGCCCGCCTCACATATCATACAGATGGTGTTATGCTCGAAGACCTGGGTAGCAAGAACGGTACTTTTTGCAACTCGAAACGCGTAGATGGCAGCGTGCGACTAAAAGAGGGGGACGAGGTCCAAATTGCCTTGGCACAGCAATTCATGTTTATTAGTTCCGACGCAACCCTGCCGTTGGAAGACTTTATCATCAGTCCTGTGGAAGAACATCGTTTGCGTATCGATATTCCTGCCAAGCGCGTCTGGGTTTTGGACCAGGAGCTTGAACCACCGCTATCAAGTGCCCAGTTCAGCCTGCTCCAACTGCTTTACGAACACCCCAGCGAAGTCGTCAGCCGCACAGACCTGGTTCGCGCTGTTTGGGGCGAAGAGACGCAGTGGGTCAGTGAACAAGCCCTTGATGCACTTATCCGCCGCCTGCGCGACCGTCTTTCACAAGTCGACCCAGATCAAGAATACTTGGTGACCGTTCGCGGGCACGGTCTGCGCCTGGACAATCCCCTTATCCCATAGCAAAATTATTTAAGATTCTTCTGCATCGAAAAGCGCAAAGCAGCTTTGTACACCTGTTTGAGCATCCCTACCATCTCTGCCTGGTTGGCGTCTGCTTCCACCTGGCTGATGAGACCTGTCAGGAACTGTAAAAAGTCCTCATCAATCACTTCACCGGCTTCTTCCAAAATGGTGTTCATCCCTGCCTCGTCATGCGTCTGGAGCAGTTGCTCGATCAGCTCAATGTAAGCTCCAGAAGTTCCAGCTGCCTGGATTACACCAACGATAATCTGAAGTTTTTCCAGTTTGGCTTTATCCTGATTCTTTTGAGCCTGAGCCAGTTCCTGCCTGATCAGGTCCACAAACACCTGGTTCATCTTAGGCAATGCCTGTTGTGTGGCTTCCTCGGTTTTTTCAGCCTTCAGGATCTCGTCCAGCAAAGCTTTAGCCTCACCTGCCTGCTGTTGAATTGCCTCATCCACTTTTTGTGTCATCACAAGCAATTTTTCGCGCAGAGCCAAAAGCTTGCTTTGCTCATCCCCATGCGATCTTTCAATGCGTTCGCTCAGCTGGGCAAAAAAGGCATAATCCATCCCACCGCGCGCCATCCCAACAATTGTTGCCAGTTGAATCTCACTGTCGGATGCGTTAATTACCAAATCCAAGAGATTTTCTCGGGTGATTCCTTTTTTGGAAAGTTCCTGCAGGTCAGTAATGGCTTTTTGCGTCTCACGGCTCTGCTCTGCAACCTTTCGACCAAAAGTACTATGGTCCAATAGAGCTTTTTGCAGGGCTGCCAGTTGGCGCGCGCTGTTCTCGTCCCCAGCGCCAGAGGAAGCCTCAATCAAGCGCGAAAGAATAGTAAAGGTCTGATCATCCACCAAAGCGTCTTCCTGCTGAATCGCAGTCGGTAGCGCATCAGAGCTAGCCATCGCAAGGCGCTGGATTAGGTTGATGCGGTCCTGCTGAGCCTTGATCATCTCGGGGGTGATACCATCTGCCTCGAGGATACGCTCGAAGAGGCGCTGTTGCGTCAGCATCGTTTGCGGTCGAAACAGATAAGCTTTGCGCTTCTCAGGTGCCAGGTCATCCACCACTTTTTTGATCATCGGGCCAATCGTCTTTTCCTGCTGGTTAACGGGTACGCCAGCTTCGGGCGGGAAGAAAGTCAACAGCAGCTCTTTTTCAGGATCATGATAGACAATTGGTGTTGGCAATGGACCCTGATACCCACAAGTTGGGCAGTGAACAAGGTTAACAGAGCCGGAAAGTAGTTTTTCCTTGGCTTGGGGGTCAGTATTGAGATCAAACAGACGTTGTAATTCAACTGTAACAGGCTGACGGCATTTCGGGCAGGATGCAGATGTTTTTACCATGATATATTCTCTCTTTGTTCTTTATTTAAGCGTAAGGATTATACCATCCCAGAGGGGTGATCGCAGGATCGTAGTATTAGAATTTTGTTTAAAAATCTGTCCGAATGTGCAATTCCACAGCGTTGTTTAATTTTAGTGGCTTGTTTGACATGCTTCTCTGCCTGTGCTATACTTCGGCGGGTTTTAAAAATGTCCGGCTGTGTTAACAGCCATGCTTTAAGAGTTCGTTTGTGATGCATCAACAATTCAAGGTCTTCATGCTCAATCTTCAAAGTCCCCAGCCGGCTGTTCCCTAAGGGGATATGTTTTTTAACCCATAAAATTTTGAACCTAACAGGTAAATGCCTGAATAAAACTAAAAAAGGAATTTTAATTAATGAAATCGAAAACTTTACGCATTATCCCCTTGGGGGGATTAGGCGAGGTTGGTAAAAATATGACCGTCTATGAATACGGTCAAGATATCCTTGTGGTAGATGCAGGGATGATGTTCCCTGATAATGATATGATCGGGATTGACTATATCATCCCGGATTTTGAATATCTCAAGGACAAAGGGGATCGCGTCAAAGGCATCATCATCACCCACGGGCATGAGGATCATATCGGTGCCATCAGCCACCTGCTGGATTATGTCAATGCCCCCATTTACGCCACCCCGCTAACGCGCGGTCTGGTAGAAGTAAAACTTGCACGACGCGGCTACTCAAAGAAAGCCAAACTGCAAACAGTAAAGGCAGGCGAGAGTGTTCAAATCGGCTCTTTCAAGGTGGATTTCTTCCACGTATGTCACTCCATCCCCGATGGCATTGGTTTGGGGATTGAAACACCCGCTGGTTTGGTAGTTCACACCGGGGATTACAAGTTTGACCATACCCCAGTAGATAACTGGCCAACGGATTATGCCAAGCTGGCAGAGATGGCACGGCGCGGGGTGTTGGCGCTCTTGTCCGATTCCACCAATGCTGAACGTCCGGGCTGGACCCCATCAGAGCGGGTGATTGATAGTGCCCTGGACAAGGTTTTCCAGGAAGCAAAGGGACGCATCATCATAGCAACTTTTGCCTCATTGATCTCGCGCATGCAGCAGGTAATCCAGGCAGCAAGCCGGCACGATCGCAAGGTAGCTTTCGTCGGCTTGAGCATGACCGAAAACGTCAAGATTGCTAAAACGCTCGGCTATTTAACTTATGATGACTCGGTGGTTGTTCCTGTGGAAAACGCATTAAACATGAAGGACGACAAAATTGTCCTTATGGTCACAGGATCACAGGGGGAGCCCTCTTCTATCCTGGGACGGCTATCAAACGGCACTAACAAGCGCTTTGACATCCAAGCTGGCGATACCGTTGTCTTGTCTTCTCATCCCATTCCCGGCAATGAGGAGATGGTCTACCGTGTAGTGAATAAGCTCCTCGAACAAGATGCCAAAGTGATCTATGAAGCCATTGCACCAGTGCATGTCTCCGGGCATGCCAGCCAGGAGGAAATCAAGCTGATGCTGCATTTGGTTAAACCCCGATACCTGATTCCCATTCATGGTGAACTGAGAATGCTCAAGCAGCATGCCAAGCTAGCAACGGATGTTGGGATCGATGAAAGCAAGATTGCCATTGTGCAAAATGGGCAGGTAATCGAGTTCACCGACGGACAGCTCAAGTTAGGCAATCGCATACCTGGCGGTTATGTCTTTGTCGATGGCAGCGGCGTAGGAGACGTAGACCGCTCGGTGATGCGCGAGCGTGAGCAGCTTTCCCAGGATGGCATCATCCTGGTAAGCCTGGTAATCGATAAGGGCAGCGGACGTCTGCGCGACACAGAGGTCATTGCGCGTGGATTTATGGCGTCTGAAGATGCCACTAATCTGTTTGATGACCTGAAAGTACGCATTGGCAGGGCGGCAGGCGGATCCAACAGCAACCTACAAAAGGAAGTGGAAAACATGGTACGCTCTTACATCTTTGATGAGACCAAGCGCCGTCCGCTGGTTTTTGTCACGATGAACCGTAACTAAGCCTCTTTTCGCTTATAACATAGAGTACAACGCACTCGGGGGGAGGGGTGCGTTTTTATTTTCTTGGGGTACAATCAGGAAAACAGCCGTTTCAATAAAAGGAAGCCCATTATGTTCAAATCCACTGCTTATCGTTACGAAAATGAAGTCCTCATCCTGGTGGTTACGATCATCCTCGTAGTATGTGTAATTGTCCTTTCGGCAGCAGTGACAGCCTGTCTCAGTGCTCTTTTCTTTTTTGGGATGATTGTTTTAGCAATCTTTGGCAACAGTTCTCATCACCAATCTTTGACGCAGCAGGCTTACCAGGTTCGCCCAGACAATGCTCCTGGGCTGTTCCAGGTGGCGAAGGTGTGTCAGCAGCGCTTGCAACCTGGCGCGATAGATCTTTTTTTAGTACGCAGTAAGCAGTTGAACGCCTATACCTTCGGGCTTAGCAACCCCAAAGTGATTGTGGTCTATGAGCCAATGCTCAAGGTAATGGAAGCCGATGAGATGGCGTTTGTAATCGGACACGAGATGGGGCATGTGGCGCTGGGGCACACCTGGCTAAACACGATTCTCGGCGGCATGGCAGGTATCCCTGCTCCATTTGGTGCAGCCATCATTCTTCAGGTTGCCTTCCGCTGGTGGAATCGTGCCTGCGAATATTCAAGTGATCGTGCAGGATTGTTGGCATGTGGCGATTTGCATAAAGCAGTCAGTGCGCTCGTACGGCTGGCAGCGCCAAACATCCGCAACCAGGCTGAGTTTGAGCATGCCATGGCGGCAATCGATGCCCAAGATGATATCCTCGCCAATCAGTTTGTAGAACTATTCCAGTCTCATCCAATGATCATCCGCCGGATCAATGCCTTAAAAGCTTATGCCAGAAGCACAGAATATTCTCGTATGCAAGCTGCCATGGACCAAAACTTGAAGGTTTAGTTCACGAGATCGGCCAAAGGTTAGAGCTTTTACGGAGGAATAGGGTCTGCAGCAGGATTTTTGCTTCCGTATTCTTCCAGTAACAATCCGGGAAGAGGTGTTTGAGCTCTTCCAGGCTGCGCCAGCCAAAAAGCAACTGCAGGAAGGTTAAATCAGGGAAAGCAGCCCCAACACCTTCGCTTTCAACGCCCCTGCCCAATTCTCCTCCTACCAGGTTTTCAATCTCAACGATTTTTCCCTCTTCCAGTCGCATATGCAGACCATTGTGATAGAAGCTCAGTTTGAGATCTCCACTGTAGTTTTCCACCAGGCTGCCATGTAAATGTTCTTCCAGGGCGGGTTGGATGATCCGTAGAAACTTTGCCAGGTCAGGCACTCGCATATACCAGGCATAAGGCTGACGTGTGCGGGGTAGGTGATCGCCGTAAGCAATATAAGCCGGATGATCCTCACCCAGCCAGAAACCAAAAGCCTCCTGTTTGAGGTTTTGTTCCTTAGCTTGCTCCTCACCCAATCTCCAAAGCCAGCGCACAATGCTGGGCGTGACTTTGAACCATGAGATGCCCGGTAGGAGTTCAAAGCTGGTGATGACTATCATATTACGCCATTTGACACCTGGGACAGCCACATACCCTACAGGGATATGGGCAGAATCTTCGATGATATAAAGCAGACGTCCGTTGACATTGTATGGATCGGTGTGATTGAGGAGATACTGCCATTGTGCCATGTCCCAGCGAGTGCTTAATAGGGAACGGTGGCAGCCCATCTCGTAGAGGTGAGCGATTAGCGGCAGGTCCGTTTCGCGTGCTTTGCGCAAAGTATAGGGCTCTGCTTCGTCTTGTTTGAGGGGCAGAACGTTGGGGGCATAGCCTGCTCTTCCACCTTCAAGATTGAGAGTCATTTCATAACCAAAGCGGCGGTAGTAATAGGGAATACCTGTGATGGCTTGGACCTGTTCGCCGCGCTTCGCGCTCCATTGATGAATGAATTCGAATTGTTCAGCAATCAAACCGCGATGACGGGACTCCGGCAAGGTGCCGACCAACTCGGGACGTCCAACGCCAAAGGGAATGCCATCATACGTCCAGGTTTGAGAGATCAGACAGCAGGCTGAGACGATTTTGTGGTCAGTGGTATCTTCCACGACGGTGAAATCATCCATGCCAAAGGTAGGATGGTGACCATTCATCAGGTCGCGGGTCCAGGAAACCAGGCCTTTGGCATCGTTTTCGTCCTCCGCATGGATTTTGCTATTGAAAACAGCCAGCGCATCCGTATCATCCTGGCTTGAACGCCTTAATAGCAGGCCATTGCCAAGGTCTTTGAGAATTTCAGTCATAGTTTTTCTTCCTCAACGTACAATTCCGTTTAATATCATTTTACAATACTTGAAAAGGGGGTAGACGGATTTGGGCAAATTGAAAAAAAAAGCTGTCTATTCGGCAGCTGTTGTTTTTGCAGTGGACTTACTTTCTGTGGGAGTGCTATTCTCAGCAGGTTTGACGCTTTCCGATTTGGGTTCGATGCTGGGCTCTGATCCGTTGTGAGTATGGGTCTGACCGGAAGGAGATCGGTGATCTGTAGCGTAAAAACCTTTACCTTTGAAGACAATGCCGACAGGTTGATAGACCTTACGCAGGGCAATCTCACCACACTCCGGACAAATCGTCATCGGTTCATCGGTAAATTTTTGAAATTGGTCAAAGCGAACGCCGCAGCTCTCGCAGTGATAAGTATAAGTTGGCATAATTAAATACGAGCCTCCAGTTAACTGCAAACAAGTATATTACCACAAAAGAGGGAATTCAAGAGGTGGATAAGAAGATTTAACAAGATTCATATACAACTTGTCGGATTATCACCTAGCTGAGTTGTCTTCAGTCTTGTGTAACTACCAAACCTCAGGATTGGATGATTTTCACCCCATGTTATTGGCTGGTATAATGCGCACATGCGAAAATGGTTGGCTATCCTTCCTGTTTTATTCGTGATGACTGCGTGTTCACGGCAAGCAGTGACCCCAGGTGTCACCCCTGGCAAGACACTGGCAGGGACGCTGCGACCTTATCCTTCAAACACACCTACACTGACCCCCCTCCCGACCGATTACGTAACTCCGACGCCTTCACCTACCATCACCCCGACCTGGACGCCAGTATATTACACCGTCAAAGAACAGGATGATATGTTTGGAATTGCACTGCGTTATGGCGTCAGCCTGGAAGCGTTGAAAACTGCCAACCCGACCGTGCTGCCCAACTGGATGGGAGCTGGCATGCAGCTGCTGATCCCGCTCACCCCGCAGCCCGGAGTATCTCCAAGCCCGAC
This sequence comes from uncultured Anaerolineaceae bacterium, assembly GCA_964546745.1. Lineage (GTDB taxonomy): Bacteria > Chloroflexota > Anaerolineae > Anaerolineales > Anaerolineaceae > CAZJLN01. The sequence continues at coordinate 3,618 of CAZJLN010000015.1, read as the reverse complement.
GGTAATATTCACACCAACACCTACTGCGCTCTATTCCAAGCTGCACGACCCGCTATGCTATCCGGATGGTTTGGGCGGGCTAACTTGTTTTGTCTTGGTGGAGAACAATACCGACGCTGACCTCGAAAATGTGGGCGGGGTACTAGCCCTGACGGATTTGGGAACTGGGAATGTGCGGAGGCAGAGTGGAATTATGCTGCTTAACTTGCTTAAAGCAGACACCGCCCAACCAATCATTGTGTACCTGGAGCAGTCTGATTTAGATAACGCTGAGATAAGCTTTGTGGTCGATGTGGCCTTCCCGGTAGCTGCTGATGATACCCGTTATGTTGCTATTGAGATTCTTGAACCACAGATTGAATTCAGCGAGGATAAAAATAGGGCATCAATCCATGGTAAATTACAGCTCAAGGAGGGAGAACAGCCGGCTGAGAGCGTTTGGATTTTGGCTGTGGGGTATAACAGTGATGGAGAGGTCGTGGGTGTGCGGCGTTGGGAATCACAGTCAGTCCTTGAGGCCGATGAACAGATAGACTTTAACCTGAATTTGTTCAGCATGCGTGGGGAACTTCAGCGTGTTGACCTCTTGGTAGAGGCTCGGCGGCTAATTCCTTAGAAAAGGGTGAGTTATGGAAAGAAACGGCATTTTGGATTGGGGCAAGCAAACGTATATCATGGGCATTCTCAACCTGACACCAGATAGCTTTTCCGGCGATGGTTTGCTCGGGCAGGTGGATCCGGTCACAGCCGCTTTGGAACAAGCACAACGATTTGTAGCGGATGGCACCCAAATACTGGATATCGGTGGTGAATCCACACGTCCAGGTGCACAACCAACAAGTGAGGAAGAGGAATTGCGTCGCGTAATTCCAGTTGTAAGGGCACTAAAATCAGCATTACCTGAGGTCATCCTCTCAATCGACACCTTTAAAGCGAGTGTGGCGCAGGCAGCATTAACGGCAGGAGCGGATTGGATCAATGACGTGTGGGGACTGCGAGCAGATCCAGAGATGGCGGGCGCTATTGCCCAATGGCATGCACCTGTCATCCTGATGCACAACCGCATGACGCCAAATAGTACGGAAGTGAAAGAGCGCCTGGGGGGACGTTATGTTGGCGTTTCTTATGAAAACTTGATTGAAGATGTAAAAAATGAATTAATGGCAAGCGTAGCACTGGCGCATGCAGCAGGCATATCGGACGAACAAATTATTTTGGATCCTGGCATTGGATTTGGCAAGACCGTCACACAGAACCTAACCTTGTTGAATCACCTGGATAAAATTGTAGCGTTAGGCTATCCATTATTATTAGGAGCATCACGCAAGTCGTTTATAGGCTACACTTTGGACTTGCCACCGGACGAGAGATTGGAAGGCAGCCTAGCAGCCGCGGCAGTGGGGATGATTCGTGGGGCAAATATCTTGCGGGTGCATGACGTTTGGGCTACTACCAGAATGGCAAAAATGGTAGATGCCATCCTGAGAGCCTCCATTTAATTCACACAAAAACCTTCCTTACAAATGATGAATTTTCGTGAGAATCATAGGGGATTATTCGACTTCTCCACCTTCAACGCGGTCAATGATCGACTTGGAAAGAAATGCCAGTTGGGAGCGCCGCTCTTTTGGAATGTCCTGGGATTGCCAGAATATATCCAACAACTCGGCAGAAGAATAACTGCTTATCTCGCGGTCTTCCGGCAGGCGCAAACGCAAGTTGTTTTGAACTTTTTTGACCAGGGTGAACTCAAAAGCTGGTGCTGCTAGAGTGCGCAAAGAAGCTTCGTCAATTTGTGCTTCAATCTCACGTGGGTAAGACATCACCAGGCGCACAACTGCATCATTGAGCTGGTCGGCAGGGGGAAGAAGTGCTTGCAGGCGCTCATTGACGGGTTGGTTGGGTTCCAACTCGATTGACAGATCTATGAATTTACGGATATGTAATAGTTGGTGCCAGTTTACGCGCGTGCTGCCCTTTTCCACCTCTGCAATCACGTAGAATTTGTCATCTTTTGCTTCGCCAAAATCAACCCTCTCGATGGACCCGGGGTAGATCACGGGTGGATGGAGACCTTCATTAAGGTTCTGGGCTTTATGAATGTGACCGAGAGCAACATAATCAAACTGAGGTTCACGCACCAATCCCATCGGCAAGACAACATCTTTTCCAAGCATGACCGTGCGTTCATTGCCATACAATGCCCCTTCAATAGAAGCATGAGCGGTGAGCACTGTGGGCAATTTTGGATTGACATCTTTAAGGCAACTTTGCAGAAAGCGTGTAAGCCCGATTTGGAGCTCTTCCACAGCATCGGGTTGGTTTTCTGGACTTGAGTCTGACTGTTGGGCAGCCAAAAAGCCTGAGCGGGTAACCCATGGTAGGGCGATGACCTGCAGGGGTAGACCTTCAAGGTCGGCAGGCTGCAAAAAGGCTGGTTTATTGATCACCCGAATATGTGGCACTTCCAGCGTGTCCAACTCCTGGAGAGCATGTGCGCGTTGGGCGGAAGGGGAGATATCATGATTACCCGTGAGAATAAGGGTTGGGATGCCGGCATGGGACAGGCGCATCATGCGGCGTCCCCATTCCCGCTGGTATGTAGGTTGGGGGGCACGATCCCGGTAGGCATCTCCGGCAAATATCACCAGATCAACTTTTTGGTCGATCGCTGCATCTACAATTTCATCAAGGGATTTCAGGAAGTCAAGCACACGGACTGGCAGACCAGTCTCTGGGTCGTGTCGACCTCCCTGGGCAATATCAATATGGGCATCAGCGAAATGTAGTATCTTTATCATGCGGAAATTATATCAAACAGGATTTGTTTATAGCGCAGGGATCGCAAAGAATCCCGGGAAAAAATTGCTTTTGGTAGCCTTTTAATACACTGAAGTCTCATTCGTCTAGGACAAGTATACTTTGGGTTTTAACATTTACCGCTTCGCGTAGCGTCCCATCGTTGATAGTGCAAGAGCATTGTACTCTTTACGGTTCTATTCCCAAAGCAAGTAGTTCGTTTCTCGCCACCCACCAATCCGGATGCCATTTTAACGCTTCCTGGAAGTCGTCGATAGCCCCGCTGGTATCACCCAGCGCAGCCTTTGCACGCCCCCTCCAGACCCAGGTTTCTTCAATGGCAGGCTGAAAATCAAAACCAAACAACTCTTGCGAACCGATGGTTTGATCGGCAAGGCTGAGTACATCATAATATCTGCCTGTATAGTAGTATGCGTAGTAGGGTCCGGTCTGGTACCAGAGCATGCGCCAGGGTCGTTTCATTTTATCAACCGGCAGCTCGCTATACACCCTGAAGGCCTCATCATATGCCAGGGCAGCACCGTAATAATCATCTAGCTGTACCAAAATAGATCCACGGCTATACCAGGCAAAGAAGAGTTCCCTGTCAGTGGAGGTAAAGATGCGGTTGGAAGCTTCATCGGCAGCGGCTTTAAGATTGTAGGTTTCGTCAGAATGTGGACCCAGAATGGACATCACCTCAGACTCGCGATCTGAGGGATATATAATGACATACATGTAATCAAAATGACCCCAATAAAGGTAGAGCTCATCGTAACCCATCGTTCGCGGACCTTCGTAGAAATCTGGAATATTGAA
>CAZJLN010000014.1:0-25273 GCA_964546745.1 uncultured Anaerolineaceae bacterium | reverse complement strand
GTCGCACTGTTTCTTTTTCGGAAGCTGTTTATGAAGGGGCAACTCAGGTTGAAGAAGTTGAAGCCCAATTGATAGGCAACCCGGATGATATTGATCTTATCCTCCAACAAAAAAAAATCCCTGTCTTGGTCGATCCAGAAAGCCAATCCGTTGATTTGATCCATCCCATGGTGATTGTTGATGCCCGTATGAAGAAATGCCCTCAAGTAATTCGGAATTGGTCTGATATTTTACTCGTTGGACTTGGCCCGGGATTTTTTGCAGGAAAAGATTGTGACGTAGTGATTGAAACTAACAGAGGACCTAATTTGGGTATTCCTATTTGGAAGGGAAGTGCAGAACCTGACACTGGAATCCCTGCATTGGTTAACAAAATTGGTATAGATAGGGTTATTCGGGCTCCTGTCAGTGGTGTGCTTAATCCTCAAATAAAGATTGGCGAAATTGTGAGGCAGGGAGATCTGGTTGCTATGATTGATCATCATCCAGTCAATGCCAAAATCACTGGATTAGTTCGGGGGCTTTTGAGAGAAGGATTAACTGTGAAGGAAGGCATGAAGATTGGGGATATTGATCCTCGCTTGGACACAAGTTTGTGCTCAAAAGTGTCTGACAAAGCTTTGATAATTGGCGATGGGGTGCTAAGAGCAATTGATATGAAATTCCCTGGTTTAGTATCATGAGGTAAAACTTGCGTTTGGTGGATGCTTTTCATGTTAGTGAAGGGGATAGGATTGCTTTTACGGGGGCAGGTGGAAAAACTAGCGCAATCTTTAATGTCGCCAGAGATATCCAAGGACCTGTCTTGGTCACTATCACAACGCATTTGGGAACATGGCAATCTCAACTTGCTGATTTCCATTATATTCTTGATGAAAATCATGATTTTGAGACACTGAAACATAAAAATATTCAAGGGATTACCCTGATAACTGGGAAATCAAATGATGATAATCGACTGGAGGGATTAAATCCCAAAGAAATATCTAATTTAGTCCAATTAGCTGCATCCGAGAATTGTCCATTGCTTATCGAGGCAGATGGTTCCCGAGGTAAACCTTTAAAGGCACCGGCTGCACATGAGCCTGTGATACCTGATTTTGTGACGAAGGTTGTCACAGTGGTAGGCATGTCGGGATATGGAAAGGTTTTGAGTCATGAATATGTGCACCGTCATGAAATATTTACGGATATCACCGGTTTGAAAAAGGGAGAAAGTATCTCTATAGAAGCTATAGAAAAATTGCTTTCCTCGCCAAATGGTGGGAAGAAGGGGATTCCATTAGGTGTAAAGTCGTTTTTGCTTGTTAATCAGGTAGAAAACGATGAACTAATGCGCGTAGCTAATAGTTTGGCTGATAGACTAATACAGTGTTATGAAAGTGTTGCAATTGGTTCTATGGAGCAAGGCGAAGTTTTTTTCTGCAAAAAAAGAATTGCCGGGATCATTCTGGCAGCTGGAGAAGCATCTCGATTGGGATCACCGAAACAATTGCTACCTTGGCGTGGGAAGACATTTATCAATTCAGTGGTTGAGACCGCTTTGTTTGCCGGTTTAGATCCAGTTGTTGTTGTGATTGGTGCATATGGAAAGAAAGTCAATAAAGAGGTTGAAGATTATCCAGTTATAGTTGTGGAGAATCCTAATTGGCAGCAGGGGCAATCAACCTCAGTAAAAGCAGGTATCAATGCTTTACCTGACTCAATCGGTGGCGTATTGTTTTTGTTGGCTGACCAACCTCAGATCAATGTGGAATTTATTAGGGCACTTATTGAAAGAGCATATCAAACTCCAAGTAAGATTATTGCACCAATAATCAATGGAAAAAGGGTAAATCCAGTTTATTTTGACCGAACCACATTTGAAGCATTGAATCACATATCAGGAGCAAAAGGAGGAAGTGCAATCTTTTCTCAATTTTCCCCTGAATGTTTTGAATGGAACGATCTAATCCAGACTGTGGATGTAGATACTGATGAGGATCTTATTCAGTTGAGAAAATTTGAATAAGGAAAGAATTTTTTATTTCTTAAGTTATAATACTAGCGTTTATTTGTTAGACAAGAATTTTTCAGGAAAAAAGCGCCTGGACTATCTTAGGATGGTTGACGAGGGTGGGGGTTCCTCTTCGCAAGTTGAGGTTAACCAAATTGCTTGGGAAAATCGAATGATCGGCGGATGCCCCCCAGATGAAGATCTTTATCTGAATTCCTGAACAAATAAGACAATAACGATTTTAATACGAGCAATAACCTGTTCGGTTTACTTGCTTGTGTTTAGGAAGAGAGGAATTATGTGTGGAATTGTTGGCTACATCGGCGAGAAAGATGCTACCCCAATTATTCTTAATGGATTGAAGCGTCTTGAATATCGTGGATATGATTCGGCTGGTATAGCAATTATCGAAGGCAATTCTATATCGATTCGAAGGGATGCGGGAAAAATAAATCGACTCGAGACTTTAATTCTGGAAAAACCGATGCATGGAAACCTAGGCATTGGACATACACGTTGGGCTACACATGGGGAGCCAAATGCTCGCAATGCTCATCCGCATGCCAGCTCAGATGGGAAAATTGTGGTCGTACATAACGGAATCGTGGAGAATTATCTATCCTTACGGGAGGAGTTAACAGTCGAGGGGGTTGAATTCAAAAGTGATACTGATACAGAGACTATTGTGCTGTTAATTGAAAAGTACTACCAAGTTTATGGCAATATGGCAGGGGCAGTACGACAGACATTAAAGATTATCAAAGGTGCGCATGGTATTGTGGTGATTTCCTTGAATGAGCCTGATAAGATTATAGCTGCTAGGATGGGTAATGCAGGTGGGGTAGTGCTTGGTATTGGAGAGAACGAAAATTATGTGGCTTCGGATTTACCAGCGATTTTGGAACATACACGCAAAGTTGTCTTTTTAGAACCTTCCCAGATGGCTATTATCTCAAAAGATAGCTTTTCTCTTGAAAAAATGGATGGAAAAAAGGTAAAAGCCAAAGTGCATACCATATCTTGGGATTCTGTGTCTGCGGAAAAAGGGAACTATAAGCATTTTATGCAGAAAGAAATCCATGAACAAGTCAGATCACTTACAGAGACTCTAGCTGGAAGAGTTGATTTTAAGACCTATCAAGTGAATCTTCCTGAATTAAATCTTAGCAAAGAAGAAGCCAAATCCATCGAGAAGATATTTATTACAGCATGCGGGACGGCCGCTCATGCTGGTATGGTGGGAAAAGTGTTGATCGAGAACATCACCCGAATTCCTGTTGAGGTCATGGTAGCGTCTGAATTTCGCTATGCTGATCCTATCGTGACAAAAAACACGGTTGTCCTTGCAATTAGTCAATCAGGTGAGACTGCAGATACATTGGCTGCTATGGAGGAAGGGAGAAAAAAAGGAGCAAAGCTCTGGTCTATTGTGAATGCAATAGGATCTCAAGCAATGCGCATAGCTGATGGTTGTATATCCATGCAGACTGGACCTGAAATCGGTGTTGCATCTACAAAGGCATTTACCGCACCGTTATTAGATTTGTTCATGTTAGCAATATACTTGGCTGACTTGAGGGAATCTATTTCAACTAGAAAACGTTCTGAACTAGTACGAGAGCTGATTAAAGCTCCATCACTCGTAAGCAAATGTTTGGAAAGAGAGCCAGAAGTAGCAAAATTAGCCAGCCATTTCAGAAATATGCGTAGCACGCTCTATCTTGGGCGAGGAATCAATATGCTTATGAGGGTGCTTTAAAATTAAAAGAAATTTCGTATATCCATGCAGAAGCTTATCCCGCCGGAGAAATGAAACATGGACCAATTGCATTAATCGATAAGCATCTTCCTGTTATTGCATTAGCACCAAGTGACCCGTGGTACGACAAAATGGTCAGTCAAATTGAGCAGGCGAAATCAAGAGGAGGTGAGGTGATTGCAGTTGCGACAGATGGCGATGAAAGAGTGAAGGATTTAACAAATCACATTATGTGGATACCACCCTGTCCATGGCGGATCAGTCCTGTAGCTGTTTCAATTCCATTGCAATTGTTTGCTTATCACATCGCGTGTGATTTGAACTTAGATGTAGATCAACCCAGAAATCTAGCAAAATCGGTCACTGTTGAATAAGAATCAAGAAGGTTATCAGGTTGATACAAGACTTTCTATCCGGCTGGATTAAGATAAAATATGAAGGATTATATAAATTGAAAAGGAACTAAAAGGAAAAATATGGAAATAACGAAAGAACGCATATTACAAGCTTTATCCCAAGTATTGGATCCGGAATTGAACAGGGATCTTGTTAGCTTGGGGATGATCGATGATATTGTTATTGATGGTGGAAAAATTAATTTTTCGGTCATTCTAACTACACCTGCATGTCCATTAAAACACCAAATTGAAAACGATGCTAAAACAACTGTTATGAGGATTGAGGGTGTAAGTGAAGTTAATATCTCGATGAAAGCTAAAGTGCGCGAAGACAAAAAACTAAAAGCAAACGAAAATCATAAGATTAAGAATATTATTGCCGTCGGTTCTGGAAAGGGTGGAGTAGGGAAGAGCACTTTTGCTGTCAATTTGGCGGTCAGTTTGGTACAATGCGGTGCCACAGTTGGCCTTCTTGATGCTGATATCTATGGACCAAATATTCCCATGATGATGGGAATATCACAATTACCACCCATGATGGATGAGAAAAAAATTCAACCAGCAAAATCGTATGGCGTTAAAGTGATGTCCATTGGTTTTATGGTTGAACAAGGGCAACCCCTCATCTGGCGAGGTCCCATGCTTCATTCTGCCATTCAACAATTCCTGACAGAAGTGGATTGGGGAGAATTGGATTACCTAATCGTTGATTTACCACCTGGAACTGGCGATGTACAATTATCTCTTGTGCAAACGATTCCACTTTCAGGGGGGGTTGTAATCACTACTCCCCAGCAGGTATCCTTAGATGATGCATATCGTGCGGTTAAGATGTTTGAGAAACTTGAGGTTCCTGTTATAGGTATTGTGGAGAATATGTCCTTTTTAACATTGCCTGATGGAAGCAAATTAAGGATATTTGGAGAGGGTGGAGGTGAACAACTAGCCACTCTTGCAGGATTAAATTTGCTTGGCACAGTCTCATTAGATCCCTCAATTAGGCAAGGTGGGGACGAAGGCAGACCTATCGTCTTATTTAACTCAACGTCTGATGCAGCTGTTGAATTTCTTAAGATCTCGCAAAAAATTGCTTCTGCCTTAAGTGTTCTAGCAAGTTCATAAAATTTAGAATGATATAATTCGACACCATGGAAAATCCTTTCATTATTGGGGTTCAATTTGAAAAAATAGGAAAAATTTATTATTTCGATGCATCTGAATTTCCGGATTTGAACACCAATTCTCACGTAATAGTCAATACAACAAGAGGGTTGCAGTTAGCAAAAGTTGCGCAAATTCATATAAATCCTGGTTCGATTCAAGAAGAAATAAAACTAATTGAAAGACCAGCTTCTCCTCGAGATTTAATGCTGAGACAATTAATGGTTGTAAAGGAAAACGAAGTTGTAGAACTGATTCGGAAAAGCCTAATTGAAAGTCGACAAGAAGGTATAAAGATTGCATCTGCCGAATATTCATTTGATGCAACTCGCCTAACCCTTTATGTCAATACAGAATCAGATCCAAAATTCAATATTAAAACTTTTCACCAGGAAATTTCACGAAAATTTCCAGAAGTAAAAGTTGAGATAAGGCAGGTTGGACCTCGCGATATTGCTAAAGCACTTGGAGGGATGGGAGCTTGTGGATTGGAAACACGATGCTGTTCTAAATACCTGATGGAATTCCAATCTATTTCGATCAAAATGGCAAAGAGTCAGGATATATCTTTAACCCCCTCTGAGATTACAGGGATGTGTGGAAGATTGCGCTGCTGCCTTTTGTATGAATATGAATTTTATGAGGAAGCCCGTAAGACCCTTCCGAAACGGAAAAAAATCATTCAGACTCCTCTTGGAGAAGGCAGAGTGATACAAGTACTGCCACTTAGTCAGTCAGTGATTGTTGATATTCCAGAAATGGGTCCAAAGCAATTCACAAAAGAGGAACTTGATACAGGGAAGATTATTGTTCAAGAGCCAGTAGTTAAGGAAGAAAAGGATCATTTTAAAACGGATTATGAGTTACTATCAACTTCAACCTTAACGACTGACACAGATTCGAAACAAACCCAGAATATCAATCAAAGAAGGCGTCCAGGTAGATCCAAAAAAGGGAGACAATCAAGAAAAAGTCGAAGATGATAGAATCTGATGCGAACTGGGAAGGTAAGAAAAAAATCCTGATCATCCTTGCACATCCAGATGATCCGGAATTTTTTTTGGGAGGAACGATTGCTCGATGGATTGAAGCAGGGCATATCATTGAATACTGCCTGCTGACAAAAGGGGAGCGAGGATCAACCAATTTATCTCTAACAATCGATCAAATTGCAGAAATCAGAATACAAGAGCAGATTAATGCAGCAAAAGTATTAGGAGTTCAGAAGGTTCAATTCTTAGATTTTCAGGACGGATATCTGATCCCTGATTTGACTGTCCGATTTGAGATTGTCAAAGAAATTCGCCAAGTAAGGCCTGACATACTTGTGACCTGTGACCCACTCAATTATTTTGCTAATCGCAGGTACATTAATCATCCTGATCACCGTGCTGCAGGTCAAGCGGTGATAGATGCGGTATTTCCAGCTGCAGGTAATCCATTTTTCTCTCCTGATTTGTTAGAATCTGGAAATGCGCCACATACCGTAGAGGAAGTCTGGATGAGTCTAACTGGCGAGCCAAACATTATTTTAAATGTCACTGATTATTGGCAAGCACGCATAAATGCTTTACTGCAGCATCGTTCTCAAATCGGAGATCCTGATGATTTTGTCACTCGGATGAAAAGTTGGCTTGAGAAAGATGAAAACGAACAAATAGTTTATTTTGAAAAATTCCGTAGAATTTGTTTTAGGAGATAGTTATGGATTTTTTGGACGAAGCTTGGAAATTATTTGATTTTACTAGCGGACTTAGGCGTGATCTCCATCAACATCCTGAGGTTAGCTTTGAATTACCTCGAACATCGAAAATTGTAGCAGATTCTTTGCGGAGTTTTGGTTATCGTGTGACAGAAGGTATTGGTCGATCCGGTGTCGTTGGACTATTGGAGAGTCAAAACCCTGGTTCAGTATTAATGCTTCGATTTGACATGGACGCATTACCGATGCAAGAAGAAAATGACGTGTCTTATGCATCATTGAATCCTGGTAAGATGCATGCTTGTGGGCATGATGCACATACTGCAATTGGTATAACGGTCGCAAAGTTGTTGGCAGAACACAAAGATGAACTTTTCGGCACACTAAAGTTCGTCTTTCAGCCTGCTGAAGAGGGTGATGGTGGTGCTGAAGCGATGATTGCAGATGGTGTTCTGTCGAATCCTATTCCAGATTATGTCTTAGGAATCCATTTGTGGAATGATAAAGAGATCGGATGGGTTGGAATTAGCGATGGTCCTGTCATGTCCAGATCCGATGTTTTTTCGGTTTCTGTTCAAGGAAAGGGGGGGCATGGTGCTGTGCCACAAAATACCATAGATCCCATCCTGGCAAGTGCACACATTATCACAGCACTTCAAAGCATTATTTCTCGCAATGTACCTCCGTTGGAGAGTGGGGTTGTTAGTGTGACACGTATCCATGGGGGAACAGCATTTAACATCATCCCTGAAAAAGTAATCTTCGTTGGCACCTTACGTAGTTTCACTCCCAAAGTCTATGATTTGATCATTCAAAAGTTCACCTCGCTTATTCAGAATATCGCTAAGGCATTCAACTGCAAGGCTGAGATCTCTTACAATGAGATTACCTTACCTGTGATCAATGATCCAAATCTTTCAGAAAAATTTCGAAAGATTGTTAAGGAGATGGACTTTTTCAAAGATATTGACTCTCAATTCCGAACGATGGGATCGGAAGATTTTTCATTTTTTGTTGATAAGATTCCAGGATGCTACATCCTAATTGGGTCTGCTAATCAAGAAAAGGGATTGGTATTCGGGCATCATAATCCCAAATTCGATATTGATGAGACTTGTTTGCCTCAAGCAGTAGCACTATTGTGTCAAGGTAGTCTTGATCTATTAAGAAAAGATACTCAAAATTGAAGTACTTTACTGGCAAATTCAGCTATCTGGATCGCTCCATTGACTAAATTTTTAGGTTTCTTGGTGTAATTAAGCAAGTCATCTATCTTAGTGAGCCACTCACCAGTCGATAGGTCTTGATAATCAATGAATCTACCGACCATATGATTCATGATGTAGTCTTCAAGGATCACCGATTCGCGGAAATCATTTCTTTGAATTAGTCCGAAAGGAACATCTGCATAAAATACTTCTGAAAGTGTTGAGTATCCTGCTTTCCCGATCACAAGATCAGAAGCATTTACTAGATCAGGATAATAATAATTCGATACAAAAGGCAAATGAATGATGTTTCCATCCTTTTGTAAATGAGAATATTTGCCAGGAATGATCATGACTAAATCTTGTCGATCAGAAGGTGTGGTTATGGGTTGAGAGTTCTCTCCAAAGCCTCCAAAAGATGAAAGAATGATTTTGGCGGCTTGTGGAATATTTAGATCATTTCGGATCTCTATTGAAGTTTTCCTCGGGCTTCTGCTCACAGGAGACACGCTAAGGTTAGCATCCAAACGATTTTCACAGTAAGGCTCTGTCTGAATAGTCCAAGTTGCTCTATAGAATATCCCTCTCAAGGTGTCAATCCAATATTCGAAGTCGTTAGAGAAAGAATGGTAGGATTGATATATCCAATCCCACGTAAAATTTTCGATCAGAAAAGAGGGAAGGTCTAATCTTTCGGCAGCAAGCAATCCAATAGGTGCAATATCACAAAAAACACTCTTACAATTTATCCTCAATAATTGTTCTGTGAGTAAGGTACTAATTTGGTTAATTGGATGATACATTGAGTCCAATTCCTTTAAAGTTTTTGCCAGATCGATACTGAAGGGGGATATCTGAACTACCCCGACATCTGTTTTCATGTTGTGATAAACAAAGGACTTATCCAATGAATTTAGAAAAAACCACTGAGGTACACTGGTAAAAATATGAAAAGTGAATTCAGGGTGGATTTTTGTTAATGCATTTATCACTGCTGAGGCTCGTGCAGCGTGTCCAAATCCATGTGGGGATATGATGTATGCTATATTGATGTTGTATTTATTCATTTATCTCTGGATAATAGTTCGAGGGTGAGATCATTAATCATTTGCCAGTAAATGGAGTCCCCAAATTTTAATTTTTGCAAAGATTGTAAAGATGTATTTGTAAAATTTTCAGCCATTGTTTGGCAATAATCTTTTGCTCCTGAAGATAACAGGAGATTTGCCATGATTGGAATGTTATCAGAAGAAAATACCTTTGATTTCCATTTCTGATTAAATTCCGGTATCTGCTGAAGACCAAAGATTATTGGTAGGCTCTTTTTTCGGTTCAAAATGTCACTGTAAATCGGTTTTCCGGTTATTTCAGGATCTCCCCATATGCCTATAATGTCATCCAAAATTTGGAAAGCCAAACCCAAATTAACGCCGAACTTATCTGCTTCGGTAATCAAATTTTTATCGCATTGTCCAAGCAGACTACCAACTTGTGTAGAGGCACTCAATAGAGCACTTGTTTTTCCCTTGATCATTTCAAAATATTCTGCTTCACTCACTTCTTCGCGCTTCTCAAATTCAAGATCCATTACCTGTCCGTTTATTAAATCATGAACTGCCTTATGCAGAATTTCTTGAACCAGAAGAACAGTCTTACAGGAAAAATTTGATTTTAATTGACTTAACAGGTCAAATGCCAGATTAAATAATCCATCTCCCGCATTGATTGCTTGTGCTTCACCATATTTTGTCCAAACTGTTGGTCGCGCATGTCTTTCCGGACTTCTATCCTGTATATCATCATGCACCAAGGAGAAATTATGAATCAATTCTATTGCTGCGGCAGCTGGTAAACCATTTGACCAATCTCCGCCACAATTTGCTAAGATTAACAACATAAGATAAGGCCTAATCCGTTTGCCAAGCTTATGGTTGGTTTTATACTTTCCCACCCCCATATGGTATGAGATCATATCAGAAAAAGTCGATTGATTTTCTGTGAACTGGGAAAAGATCGATTCTTGTAAGTAAGCTTCCAGATCATTGATTATCTCTTGCTTCAGTAGATCTTTCATATCTTATAACCTGGGCATAAGGGTTGAGGTATCAAGCTCGTTTAAGTTGGATTTCCCTGTACAGAACATGCAAATTTTAATTTCTTTTTTGATGCGATTTATTAATTTTATTAAAACATCTTCACCATTATCAGCTGCCTGCAAGAAAGGTCTTGCCAAACCGCCTAGAATAGCACCTAGTGCCAGGCACTTGGCAACCTCAACGCCATTTGTAATCCCTCCAGACGCAAAAATCATCATGTTTGGAGCGCTTTTCCGTAATAACTGAATAGATGTTTCAGTTGGAATCCCCCAATCCTTAAAACTAGCAGCAATTGTAGCGTTTTCTTCGTCACCGCGAAAACTTTCAATTTGGGACCAGCTAGTGCCACCAGTTCCTGCAACATCAATGGCAGAAACACCTAAATCAAATAAAGTACTTGCTATCTCACCTGAAATACCCCATCCCACTTCCTTGATAATAACTGGGCAGGTTAATCCTGAACAGATTGATTCAATCTTTTTAATCAACCCCCGAAAATTTGTATTCCCTTCAGGCTGGAGTACCTCTTGTAGAGGATTAAGGTGAAGGTATAGTGCGTCAGCTTGAATCATATCAACTGCCCGTTTGCATGTCTCAAGATCAAAACCGTAATTTAATTGAATAGCCCCAATATTGGCAAATAGGAGGATGTCAGGTGCATATTTTCGAACCTCAAAGCTATGGATCAGAGTTGGATCTTCAAGTGCAGCCCGTTGTGAACCGACCCCCATTGCAATTCCAGTCTCTTGGGCAGCCTTGGCAAATATCTCATTAAAATTTTTACAATTCTTAGCACCACCAGTCATTGAGGAAATTAGCAAAGGAGCATATAGTGTTTTACCAAATATGGAAGTTCGTAAGTTTATTTGATCATAGTCCAACTCAGGGAGTGCTTGGTGAATAAATTGCCACCTCTCAAGGCCATTTGTGAGACCAGATTTTACATCATTTTCAAGATTGATTCGGATGTGGTCTGATTTTCGATCTGAAGTGTTTGTATCTCTTTTTGTTAACATGTGTTATATAATACTAGAAAAAATGATAGCTAGATAGAGTGAATTAGTGCAATAGAGTTCTTATTTTATTGGAGGAATATATGTCAGATACATTTAATGTCGTAAAAGAAGTTATTATGGAAGTACTAAAAATTGACGGAGATGCAATTAACCTGGATACCCGCTTTATTGAGGATCTCAAAGCTGATTCGATGGATCAATTCTTTCTTATTGATGGATTTTGTGAAAAATTTGATGTTTCTATTTCTGATGAATCAGCAAGAAACATCAAATCTGTAAGAGATGCTGTTGAATATATTGACAAACTATTAGCAAAATAAATTTTCTATAATATGACAAGAGGAGCAATTTGTTTGCTCCTCTTATTTTTATATTATTTTTTTCTAAATCCATTAGAACTTAAAATTAATTCTGGAATTTCTTCGGGATGATGTGCAATTTTCACACCGGAATTCTTTAATGCATTAATTTTATCAATAGCATTACCAGAACCTTTTTCGATAATCGCACCTGCATGTCCCATGCGTTTTTCTGGTGGGGCAGATAACCCAGCGATATAAGCAAAAACTGGTTTTGTCATTTCTAGGGAAATAAAATCTGCTGCCTTTTCCTCAGCAGATCCTCCAATCTCGCCAATCAGAGCAATGTGTTCAGTGTCAGGATCGTTTTCAAAAAGTGATAGGATATCAACAAAATTGCTACCAATGATTGGATCCCCTCCAATTCCTACACAGGTGCTTACTCCCAGATTGTGCTGCTGAAGTGCAAAAATTACTTCATAAGTTAAGGTACCAGATCGAGACACAACTCCCACATTGCCTGTTTCACATATATTTCCAGGAATGATGCCTGCTTTAGATTTTCCCGGTGAGAGTACGCCTGGTGAATTAGGACCAATTAGCCGAGTATTTATGTTTCTTATGTAAGACTTGATCATCATCATATCTTTGACTGGAATGCCTTCTGTAATACAAATTATTAATCCAATGCCGGCATCTGCAGCTTCTAGGATTGCATCTGCAGCATTCATAGCCGGTACAAATATCACGCTAGTATTTGCCCCAGTTAGATCTACCGCCATGCGCACGCAATCGAAAACTGGAACTTTACCACCTAATATCCATTCACCACCTTTACCGGGAGTGGAGCCAGCCACAATATTGCTTCCAAAATTAACCATTTGTTCAGTGTGGAAAAGCCCTTCTTTCCCTGTAATACCTTGAATAATTATGCGAGATCCTTTGTCAATTAAGATACTCATAGAATCACCGTCCTGGCAGCTTCAACGGCTAACCTGGCTGCATTGTAAAGACTGTCAGCTGTAATTTGTTGAGCTCCGGCTAACATTGCTTTAGCTTCTTCCGAGTTAGTACCTATCAATCTTATGATCATGGGTACTTTTATTTCTTGCTCTGCTGTCACCGCAATGATGCCCTTGCTGACCTCCTCACATCGAGTAATGCCTCCAAAAATATTAATTAGGATTGCTCTAATATTTGGATCTCTCAAGATGATTTTTAATGCTGCATAAACCTTCTCTGAATTCGCTCCCCCACCAATGTCTAAAAAATTAGCTGGACTTCCACCAAACAATTGAATATTGTCCATTGTAGCCATAGCTAAACCAGCACCATTGACTAGGCAACCAATATTACCTGAGAGTCTGATGAATGAAAGACAAAATTTTCTTGCTTCTAGTTCGTCAGGGGTTTCACTTGAAAAATCTCTTAAATCTATAAATTCCCTTTGACGAGTCAATGCGTTGTCATCGATAGTTATCTTTCCATCCAGTGCAATCATTCGGTCTTCGGTTGTAATCACTAATGGATTGATTTCCACTAAAGTTGCATCATTCTTTAAATAAATTTGCCACAAAGCTTTAGCAATAGCGTGAAAATCGCGCCAGTAAGCGTGTTTTAAGTCGATTTCAGTAGCCAGACTTCGAATATTGAAGTCTCTCAGTCCAATCAGAGGGTCAAAATCTATCTGGATAATTCTTTCAGGCGCTGTTCGAGCAACTTCTTCAATGTCAATCCCTCCTTCTGCAGATGCAATAATCACAGGTTTTCCCTGAGTGCGATCTAGTGTAATTCCTAAATACAATTCCTGTTTGAATGAAATGGCTTTTTCAATTAACAAACTTCTGACTGCAAAACCTTTAATTTGGCTGCCAAGAATTTTAGCTGCTTCTTCTTCAACATCGGATGAAGATCTAATCAATCTGACGCCACCAGCCTTACCGCGACCACCTGAAAGGACCTGTGCTTTTAAAACAACGGGATAACCAATTTCGTCAGCGACCTGTTTGGTTTCGATTGGGGATGATGCGATTTTGCCTTGGGGGATAGGAATTTGTTCTCGTGAAAAAATCTGTTTTGATTGATACTCATGAAGTCTCATCAAACTCCAAATAATAATTATTTACTTTTTATTTCACAAAACATTATAACATGCAGAGGAAAGCACTAAAAAAGGGTCTGGTCTTTTCAAAACCAGACCCTATTCATTAGGGCAATTAACCCTTCAAAAACTCTTGTAAAGCGTCCTTACTTATTCTAAATGCACTACCAATTTTTCGGGCTTTTAAATCACCCGCTGAAATTGCAGCAATCACATCTTCTTCGGAGACCTTAAGAAAGCTTGCCGCTTCAGAAGGAGTCATTACTTCAGGCATGGTTGGAATACCACTTGGAACTCCTGAAGATGGCTGTGTTTGTTGAGGTTGAGTCATTCCAGCTAAAGTACCGCTAAGCACATTACCTATACCCATTCCTGCGCCGATGCCTGCTGTGAGTCCAGCGCCTCCAGAGGGATTCTGAGCTGCATCCCGCATTGCATCTGCAGCTTGCAGCTGTGTGTATGTTGCCATGTCAAGCATACCCATCTGGCGTAGCTCTTCAGCTGATTTGTCAGAGGGTTTTAGGTTTCCAACATAGAATGATTTCAACAACAAACCAATAGCTGCAAAGTCGTCTTGCGCTTTTGCTCTAACACCAGCACTCAGTTCATCAGTTAATCCGATCAGTTCAAGCACATTGCTTTTGGCGGTTGTTTCGCCTAAAAGATCCTGTAATTTAGATAAAAGCATAGTGCGAAGTCGGTTCTCGATATCAGAAGTCCGATAAGCACCCTGCGCACCCACAAGTTGAGTTACAAACTGTTGAGGATCCTTAACCTGGAAGCTATAGGTTCCAAAACCTTGGAGAAGAGCAACACCCAGACCAACACCTGGATTCCTTACGATTATTGGTTGTGGGGTGCCCCACTTACGGTCAGCAAATTCCCGCATAGACACATAGTAAACTTCTGCGACAAATGGAGTTCTGTCTCCAAAAAGCTTACCAATAAGGTTAGTTAACAACGGAATGTTTGCAGTTGTTATTGTATGTCTGCCTGGTCCTAAAACGTCAAGAGCTTTTCCATCGCGAAAGAAGACCACATTCTGTGATTCCCTAACGATCACCTGTGAACCAATCCTCAAATCAGCTGGTCCAGATTCCGGGAAACGATGGACGATTTCATCCGTCATTTCACTGGGATATTCGACTACATCAAAAATTCTAGCCATATTATTTCTCCATTTTCTCTATTGATTATTTATCAATGCCACTATTTATTCAGTGGGTAGGTTGATTCCTTTCAGGACTTCAGACCTCTTGTTGAATGCTTCTACAGCAGCTTGGGAAAGATTGATCAGGTGCTTGATTGAAGCCGGTAATCCATCCGTACCCATCGATGTTTCAACATTGTCAATTGCACTCGCTATATCTTCAGACATACTGAGCAATTTGCCATCGTACTCATACACACGTGCTAATTCATCCTCTTTGATTTTTATTGCATCAAAGAGCCCTGCATATCCATAGGATGCAGTCCGAACACGATCAATAAACTGGCGCAATTTGATAGCGGCTGATTCGAGGTCATCAATATAAGCTAAACCACCTTGGGAAATAAGATCCCTTTGCAGTCCAGAAACTCTTTGATACAAAACCTCATATTCGTTTGCGACTGCTTCCCGCAAGAGCTTATCTGATGAGCGCCGATTTCCTCGCTCGATATAACCTTTGAATCCTGGGATCTTGCCAACTAATTTCTTGAACCAATCTTGATCACCAACAACTTGTTCTAAAATATCACTCATTGTTCCTCCTGAAACAAAAATACTATTGGTTTATCTAGTTCTTATTGTATGATTAAAATCGATTTAGTACAATAGATAATATATGGGATTTTGGGGAGTTTATTGCATTATAATTTTGATGTTGAAATATATCGGAGGCAGGAATGGCAAAAAAATCAAATGAAGGAGGATTGGGATTTCTAGAATATGCGCTGATAGTTATTTTAGTCTTCCTAATATTATTTACAGTTATCTCTCTCCTTTATCCTGCAATTGTTATGTTCTATGAGACAACCTTAAGCAAATTTTTTCAATAAATGCACTATAAATCAATCTTCTATGAATAAATTCCAGATAACAAGAACAGTCTACTCGGGTTTTTTGGAAGGGATTAACTGGTTATTTCCTCCCGAATGCGTTGTTTGTGGAGCAGATAATTATTCCATTTGTGAATCATGCCTCGATAAAATTAATTTTATTCAGGACCCAGTCTGTCAGATTTGTGGAGCCCCTCTAAGAGTGGGTACATTATGTAAAGAATGTCGTCGACAATCCCCGTCTTTCGATATTTTACGATCAGTTGCTTTTTATGAAGGAACAATACGCAAAGCAATTCATCAATTAAAGTACCAAAGGATTTTCACTCTTGGACAACCTCTTGCCAATCTTCTTTATCATAAGGTCAGCGCTTTAAATTGGTCTGCAGACTTAGTAATTCCAGTTCCTTTAAGTAGGAAAAGAAAAGCCCAAAGGGGATTTAACCAAGCTGCTGTATTAGCCTTTTGGCTTTCGCTATTATTAGAATGTAAATTTGCACCCCAAGGATTGTTTAGATCACAAGAAACCTCCTCACAAGTCGGATTAAGCGCTTATGAGCGACGGCAAAATGTGGAAAACGCTTTTATTGCTAATTTTGAACAAGTTAAAGGCAAGCAAATTTTGTTAGTTGATGATGTCGCTACCACCGGAGCGACACTCAATGCATGCGCAAAGGCATTAAAAATAGCAAATGCTGACAAAGTCCTGGCAATTACACTTGCTAAATCCCATCACCTTGTTAGCGATTTGGACAGGACTGTTTAATTATTGTATAATCATAAAAACTATTATAGGAGGATGCCATGGCTTTAAAAATTGATATATATTCAAAAGATCTCGAATTGACAGATCACATTAAGGATTATGTCACGAAAAAGGTGTCCAGGCTTGAAAGATATTTGAACGAAATCGGAGAATGTAGAGTTGATTTGGCATATATAAAAACGGCAAGAAATGCATCCGATCGACATGTTGCCCAACTAACTATTCGCGGAAAAGGATTTATCCTTCGTGCTGAGGAGCGAGCAGATAATATGTTCGCATCGATCGATGAATCAGTCGAAAAAATGAGTAGACAAATTGAAAGATTTAAAGGCAAGCATTGGAGAAATCGTGGTGATGGAATCCCGGCTGCTGGTCAGGAAATTACTCCACTTCCTCAAGATACGGAAGAAGAAGAGGGTTTTTCAATTGTCAGAAGAAAGAGTTTTGCATTGGTACCGATGTCTGAACATGAAGCCCTTGAGCAAATGCTACTTCTGGGACACGAAAACTTTTTTGTTTTTTATAACGCAGAAACTAGCAAGATCAACGTCTTATACAAAAGGCGTGATGGCACATTTGGGTTAATTGATCCAGTTGTAAGTTAATTAAGGCAAAAAATTTGCCTGCAGTTCTTACTTGTGAACTGCAGGCTTTTTATTAATCAGGAGTTTATCCATGGATTGTGAAGATTACATAAATCAAATAGCAGATCTATTTTGTGATTCTGAAATCGATGTCGAAGATATTAGTAATTCAGTCAAAAATATTCTTGTGGCGATTGGTGAGAATCCTGAACGCGAAGGTTTATTAGATACCCCAAAGAGGGTTTCACGAGCATACCAGGAATTGCTCTCAGGTTATCGAACTGATCCAAAAAAGTTAATTAACAACGCTCTTTTTGATGTGAAGTATGATGAAATGGTGATTGTTCGAGATATTGAGTTCTACAGCCTTTGTGAACATCATATGCTGCCCTTTCTCGGCAGAGTGCATGTTGCCTACATTCCAACAAAGAAAGTAATTGGATTGTCAAAAATCCCGCGCGTAGTTGATATGTTCTCCCGGCGTCTACAGGTGCAAGAGCGGATGACACAACAAATTGCAGAATTTATAGATGCTGTTCTCGAGCCTGCTGGTGTAGGTGTAGTTGTAGAGGCAATGCACATGTGTTCAATGATACGAGGTGTCAAAAAACAAGATTCCCGTATGACAACCTCTGCAATGTTAGGGGTATTTAGAAAAGAAATTAGCACAAGGATGGAGTTTCTAAATCACATTTCTCGCGGAGCACAGAGCTTGCATTTTTAAAGGAAAATTAACCTCAAATTGCATCTCTCTGTCACTTCTTGTTTGATTTGGGGTGAAATGGAGTAAATAACTTAATGAAACCACCTGAATATCTCAACGCCAACTCTATCAGCTGCTTTTACTACCTGGGTCTTCTCCACTCTAAGCCGCACAGCACCTGGTCTAAAGTATTTCAATAGCTGTGTACATAATGTCTCGCAGAGTGCTTCTACTGTGTAAAACTGACTATTAGCTACCATCGCTAGGATGTGTTTCGCTACAGTTGAATAATTAATTGTCTCCAAGATTGAATCTGTCATGGCTGCTTTACGAATATCCTTGAAAAGCGTACAATTAATAAGCAGCTCTTGGGGATTTTCTCTCTCAGCTTGTTTTATGCCCAGAATACCCATTGCGCGCAGATTGGTGATGATTATTTTGTCCATAAACATATTTCCTTTATCAAGATTTTACTCTTATTTATTAATAATGGAGTGTGTAAGTTGCATATTTTAATGTTCTCAATCAATCCTATTTACCCTAACTTCGTCACTGGGGGAGCTTCTAAACACTTATACAACATCGCCTCCTACTTAGGAAAGAAAGGACATACGATTACCCTCATATGCACAATAGCTCAAGGCTCATATCAGTCTTTCACTTGGAGCGACAATGTTACAGTCCATCCAGTTCTACCCTTTAAACAGCCCTTTCCTAATCCATATAATATTTCTCCTGGAAAATTAGCTATCATTGCTGAAATTACCGAAAAATTCTTGAAAGATGCCGATCGTTTTTACATCCACGATGGTGAACTCTTGCTCCCCTTCTTGCACACCTCAATCCCAACCATTATTTCCTATCGTGATAATGTATACCCAGAATCTGTTCTCGGTACATTCCTTTCGGCGGCTGATGAGATCATAGCTGTGTCCAATTATTCTGGAAAAGTGATACAGGCATCAGCTTGCAGGTTGTTTCCTGATCTGGCTGAGAGGATTCATGTCATTCCAAATGGAATAGATTTTTCTCACTTTCATTATTATGATTCTGGTTTGCTGGCACAGTCACTTGGATTGGATCCTCTACATGACTGTATTATCCTACACCCTCATCGACCGGAGCAATCCAAAGGATTACTTCAGACACTTAAGGTTGCGGAAAAACTCATCAAGGATTACAAGATAAATAATTTGAAAGTCCTTGTTCCAAACTGGATATCTGAAATGGCATCTCCTGAAGAAAAAGAATTTTACAATAAATTTCGAATGGCACTTAAAGAAAAAAACCTCAATGGTCATTTTGTGTTTCATCCATGGCTTTCACAAGAAAGGATGCCCGAATATTATTCACTAGGAAGCTTAACACTCTG
The DNA here is from genome assembly GCA_964546745.1 of uncultured Anaerolineaceae bacterium. Classification (GTDB taxonomy): domain Bacteria; phylum Chloroflexota; class Anaerolineae; order Anaerolineales; family Anaerolineaceae; genus CAZJLN01. The sequence goes on along the minus strand of CAZJLN010000014.1, from coordinate 6,072 downwards.
TTTGGGCTCATTTGTGGAAGCATTTGGTAATACTGCATATGAATCCTTAGCTTGTGGTACTCCCTCCATTGTTGCTCGCGTAGGAACACATCGCACACAATTACCAGATTCACTAATTGATAAAGTTGATTATGAGGACATTGAAACGAGTGCCAATTTAGTTGCGCGCATTATTCAAACCAATCAGCGTCTGGACTCAGCCCATATTGATCAGCTTAAAATTTATTTTGATTTAGACTATCAGTTGAAGTCATATGAAGAAATAATTTTGAATTGTAAAAAACAACCTGTTCCAGAGTTCAAGCCCATTCAGATCACAAAGGATACTGCCTATTGCCTTGCTCCTTGGTGCAGTCTTACTGATCATGGCATTTATCATGACTATCTGCCAGGATACTACCGTGACTTCCACCTCGAAACTCTCCTTCAGCACAACCACAAAGAAATCAGATCATCCCAATTTCAAAATGCTGGCATTACTGCGGAAGAGCTTAGGGATTGGTATGAAAGAACTGTTCTTGTTCCTATCCGTTCATGAATGATAACAAGGTTTCTATGGTTTATTGACAGAGAGTGAATACTTACTAGATCCTTTTAGACAAGAAAAAGCACCTTTTTACCTGTAAAAAAAATTAAAGATATTCTCCGCCATCTACAGTTAATACTGATCCAGTCATAAAATCTTGTCGGAGTAAGTGTAAAACATTCTCAGCTGCAATCTCCGGAGATCCAATTTGTTTTAAGGGAATACGCCTCTCTGCCAGTGCACCCATATCTGCGTCTTCAAATCCTGCTAGAGGCATCATTACTCCTAATGCTATCGCATTGACACAGATTCGTGGTGCAAGCTCCAACGCAAACATGTGAGTCATATCAATCATCCCAGCTTTTGTTAAGCGATAGACAAAATGGTCAGGTCTCTCTCGGTGCACTTTTGCGTCGACAATGTTTACAACCTTTCCGACTCCGTCTTGGGGAATTTGTTGGGCAAATGCCTGCGTCAGAAAAAAAGCTGCTCTGAGGTTCAAGTTGAACTGATCATCCCAGATATGTTGAGTAGTTTTCATTCCGTTTGCATTTAAGTAAAGCGCTGCATTATTGATCAGGATGTCAACCTTATCAAATGATTCGAGACATTTAGGAATAACGCCAATAGTCTCCTCGTAGCATATCAAATTCGCCTTAATGGTAACGGCTTTAATCCCTAATTCTTGTACCTCTGCAAGAAGTGAGTTGACAGCATCTTCAGAACCATGATAATGTAAACACAGGTTGCATCCCTCTTTTGCCAGCACTGTGGCAATTGCTCTTCCAATTCGCACGCCGCTTCCTGTAATTAAAGCAGTCTTTCCCTTTAATTCCATATCAACTCCTTCCTTAGCTTTCCATCAGCTTATGGATGAAATAATTTATTGTTTATCATTGTACCAAGATTTACATCCCAAGCTTTTTCAACTGAAGTATAATTTTTTATGACTCAAGCAATAATTCTTTGAGTCATGATGATATTTTATGAAAATCCTTGCTGTTGATCCTGGAGAAAAGCGGATTGGTCTAGCCCTTAGCGACCCTACGGGACAGTTAGCCACTCCCTTAGGCATTCTGATCCATCACTCTAGGACGATTGATTCTGCCCATATTATTCAAATCTGCCAGGAGCACCAGGTAGATCTAATCATTATCGGTCAAGCGCTGCAGTCCGATGGGCAGGTGGGGGCTCGTGCAAGAAGCTCACTTCGCCTGGAGGCTGAAATTAATCAGTTATCCTCAATTCCAACTCTACTGTGGGATGAATCCCATACCACTCAATTTGCATCCTCTGTCCAGATCCATTCCGGACTTTCAAAAAAGAAGCGTCAAAAACCTAAGGATCATCTTGCTGCAGCCCTTCTCCTGCAAGATTTCTTGGACTCTAACACCTTTAAGACGATACAATATCCAGATGAATCGCATTAAATCAAAATCCAGCTGCTTGTTTGTTCCGTTATTAATGATATTGTTTGCAATTTTGATATTGGCATTAATAATCACTGTCATCCTCCCTCTGCGCCTACAACGAACTTATGACTTGCCAACAGCAAGCCTTCCCTTTGTACAAAAAAGTGTATCAGCCCTGCACCTCGTTCGAAACCAAGAGTCGCTATCTCCCCCTGACCCCAGTCAAACTCAAACCTTACCCTTTGAAATTGCTACAGGGGAAAGTGTTGATCAAATTTGCGATCGTCTAAAACAAGCTGAGATGATCCTCTCAAAAGATACCTTCACCACTTTCTTGGTTTATTTTGGTTTTGACCGCAACCTTCAAACCGGTATTTTTTCTCTCAGTCCTTCGATGAGTGCAAAACAGGTCGCTCAGATCCTTACGGATCCCTATGCCCGGCAAATTCCTTTTACAATTCTTCCGGGCTGGCGTCTTGAAGAAATTGCTGCTTCTCTGCCTACCTCAGGTCTGCAAATTACACCTGATCAATTCCTGAGCATTACCCAAAATCCACCTTACAAATTCTCCATTCTCCTTGGAATCTCGACACCTTCCACACTGGAGGGATTCCTTTTCCCAGGTACTTACTACTTGTCTCGAGAAATTTCACCAGAAGAATTGATTCATCATTTTCTCTTGCGCTTTTTAAAGGTCATAACACCCGAGTTTCAAGAAGCAATATCTACTCAGGGATTATCTCTTCAGCAGGCAGTTACAATGGCTTCTATCATTGAAAGGGAAACGAAAATAGATTCAGAAAAACCAATGATCGCTTCAGTGTTTCTAAATCGCCTCAAAGCAAACATGATGCTAGAGACAGATCCCACCGTCCAATATGCCCTTGGTTACCAAGCTGATGCCCAAACCTGGTGGAAATCTCCCTTATTCTTTGCAGATTTAGAAGTCAATTCACCTTATAATACATATCAGTACTTCGGATTGCCCTCAGCACCTATTTCGAACCCATCATTAACCTCAATTCAAGCTGTTGCCAGTCCGCAAGATACACCTTATTATTATTTTAGAGCTGCCTGTGATGGCTCAGGTGCGCACAATTTCGCTGTAACTTACGAAGAGCATCTTGCCAATCAGTGCCCATGAAATTAAATTGAAAGGAGCAAATATGGAAATTCTTGGAATAGATATTGGGGGTTCAAGTATCAAGGGTGCCCTAGTCGACATCCAGACTGGTGTTCTTGCCTCAGAACGCATCCGAATTCCTACGCCTGAACCTCAAAAACCTAAGCAAGTCGGTGCCATAATCGCTGGTATTTCACGCAAATTAGGTAAACACCAATTCATTGGTGCAGGCTTCCCTGCCATTGTTAAGAATGGCATTGCTTATTCGGCTGCCAATGTACACAAAGCTTTTATCAAGGCAGATGTTGCAGGAGTCATAAGTCATGCTACCGGACTCCCAACCTACGTTCTGAATGATGCAGATGCTGCTGGATTGGCAGAGATGCGTTTTGGCATTGGCAAGGATCTTTCCAAGGGCTCTGTCCTTTTCCTCACGATCGGTACGGGTATTGGCTCCGCATTCTTTATCAATGGACAACTGTTACCAAACACCGAACTGGGTCATATGAAAATTCGTGGAAAAGATGCAGAACACCGCGCTTCAGATGCAGCTCGCCAATCTCAGAAGCTTTCTTGGAAGCATTGGGCAGGGGCTCTCAATGAGATCTTAACTATATATGAAAACCTCTTCAGTCCAGATCTCATTATCCTGGGTGGGGGTGTTAGTTCCCGTTTTGAAAAGTATGAAGAATACTTGAATCTTGAAACACGTGTGGTCCCAGCAAAATTAGAAAACTTGGCAGGGATCGTAGGAGCTGCTCTAGCAGCTGCAGAGCATTTTTCATGATAAAGGTAAACTTCACTTTTTTGCCCGATAATTTTGCTTTGTCTTATCTATTTTGAGATGGAATTTATTCATTAATTAAATCAACAATGCCGACCTTTTTGTCGGCATTGTTTGCTTAATCATTAATAAAACCTAGTGTTTCATCAAGGCGTAATATACTTCATTCCAATGCAACTCTTTTTTGAAGGAATTTAATTCGGTTTTCTCATTGATAAGAACTAATTCGATATCAGCCATATCCGCAAAATCTTCTAATTGTTCTGCAGTTGCGTCGAAACTAAAGCTGGTATGATGCGCTCCTCCTGCCAAAATCCAGGCAGATGCTGCTGTTTTTAGATCAGGCCGTGGACGCCATAACGCTCGGGCAACAGGTAACTTGGGCAGAGGAGCATCAGTTGGCACAACGTCTACCTGGTTTAGTATTAGACGGAAACGTTGTCCTAAATCGATCATCGAGGCTGCAACAGCTGGTCCTGTTTGCGAGTCAAAAATTAAACGCACTGGGTCTGCTTTTCCGCCAATAGAAAGAGGCAGGATCTCTAGGATAGGCTTAGTGGCTGCGATAGAAGAGCAAACCTCCAACATGTGTGCTCCTAAGACTTTATCTCCTGCGGAGCTAAAATGATAAGTGTAATCTTCCATGAAGCTGGTCCCTTTTGGAAGCCCGGCACTCATAACTTTCATTGCCCTTAAAAGTGCTGCAGTTTTCCAATCCCCTTCTGCTCCAAAGCCATATCCATCCGCCATTAAACGTTGCACTGCCATACCGGGTAATTGACTTAATCCATTCAGATCCTCAAATGTAGTCGTAAAGGCGTGAAAATTACCATTTTCAAGAAATGCCCGCATTCCTAATTCGATCCGTGCTCCTTCTCGTAAGGATGCATACCGTTGTCCAGATTTTCGGAGTTCAGGCACAACCTCATAAGTGTCGAGATACTCATCCACCAAGCTGGTGATTGATGTTTCAGAGACTTCATTAATGACTTTTACGAGGTCTCCAACCCCAAATCCACTGACGTTAAAACCAAATTGCATCTGCGCAGCCACTTTATCACCTTCTGTGACAGCCACATCGCGCATGTTGTCGCCAAACCTGGCAATTTTCAGGGATTGCCAATCTTGCCAGGCAGCCGCTGATCTTGACCACGATCCTATCTCTGATACTACGATGGGATCCTGCCAATGACCAACAACAACTTTTCGATTCATACGCATCCGAGAAACCATAAATCCAAATTCACGATCACCATGCGCAGACTGGTTCAGATTCATAAAATCCATATCAATGTTAGCCCAAGGAATTTCCTGGTTAAATTGTGTGTGCAAATGTAGGAAAGGCTTTTTAAGAACACTTAACCCTGCAATCCACATTTGAGCCGGGGAGAATGTATGCATCCAGAGGATCAATCCAATGCATTTCAGACTGGCATTAGCTTCTTGCATCAGTGCTTTAATTGAATCTGAATTTGTTAATGTAGGCTTGAATGTAACAGACACTGGAATTTCTGCTGCCTGATTTAAATAAGTAGCGATGATCTTGGAGTGGTCCGCTACTTGTTTAAGGGTTTCATCGCCATAAAGATGCTGGCTTCCAGTGACGAACCAAATCTCTAATTGTGAATTATCAATCATCTCTTTCTCCTCAAACCAATAATAGTCGTTGATCAATGCTTTAATCGATCTTCAGCTCTTGAAGATTTTCTATAGCTGCTCTTTCTATGGCTAATCCTTTTCTAAATCGATTCATAAATGAGTTAAAACCCTCTACATCTGGAGTCTCAGGCAAGATGGTAGTGAGTTCCTGTTTTGAAAATACCTTTGAGGCTAGATAGTCTTCAAGGGTCACGAATTTATTCTCTCTTAGCAAATATGATGCCAACAGTGCAATCCCCCATGCCCCGCCCTCTCCAGCCGTCGCCATCACAGAAACCGGTACATTCATGGTAGCTGCCATAATTTTTTGTCCGACCAGCTTTGTTTTAAAGAAGCCCCCATGTCCAAGAATTTGGTCAACCCTGACCTGTTCCTGATCAAAAAGTATATCTAAACCAATCTTTAAGGTACCTAATGCGGAAAAAAGATGCATCCGCATGAAATTTGCCAAGGTGAAACGGCTTTCAGGAGCACGCACGAACAAAGGACGTCCTTCTTCAAAATGGGTAATATGCTCACCAGAAACATAATTATATGAAAGAAGTCCACCCGCTTCTGTTTCTCCCTT
>CAZJLN010000013.1:0-26602 GCA_964546745.1 uncultured Anaerolineaceae bacterium | reverse complement strand
CAAGCTTGCCTTTCTCAATTTTATAACCCAAGAACAAGTTGAGAGAAAACTCCCCATTAATAGGATTGCCCTGTCCGAGACCGAGAAATTCATGGACCAAAAGCCCCTTTTCAACTCCCTTCACCATTTCGTCATAAGAGGTAGCTCCGGGATTTATCATCAGGTTAGAAAGTTGACGGTTGTTACCATGTCCTGTTGGTTGAGTACCAGCACGACCCGCAGTGTCAAGATCATATATGAAATTTCGCAGGATGCCTTTCTCAACGATTGGGGTCACTTTTCGCGTTGTTCCTTCGTTATCAAACGCACTGGTTCGGGGACCAAAGGCTATGGTCGGATCATCCACAATCGTCAAGGCGGGGGGTGCGATTTGTTGCCCAATTTTCTCGCGCAGTGGTGATGCACCCAACAACACATTCTTACCATCGATGGCCAGTCCGAGAGAAAGGAAAAGAGCAATTAGTCCCGAAGGTGTGAAGATTACAGGATACTCACCCGATTCTATTGGAACAATCGTTTCTGCCATGCGGAAATACTCGATTGCCTGAGTAGCAATCTCCTCGATATCTACCTTTCTTTGCTTTTGTCCAATACCCTTATTTACAAAAAGAATATCCGTGCCCCTGACAAGCTCTCCACCAGTACCCACATTAAATACAGAGTGTTCTGCGCTGTAATTTGCCCCTTTGGAATTCGCATAATCCAATTTATAGATGGTTTTTTGAACCAACGCCCCGGATAAAATTTCAGGATTATAAGCTTTGATCATATCCATCATCTGTTGCCCCATGCTAATCATTTCCGGCTTCTCAAGCGGCAGCAGGGTTGGATCAAATATTTCTACTGGTTCCAAGGTTTGTGCCTCAGGAAAATCAAAGTGCGCTGGGCTGCCAAATTGAGCTGCATCAAGTGCTCGATTGACCACTCCCTCTACATCCTGTGGATCGGTCGTGCTTGAAGTGCCCACTTTACCATCCACAATTACCTTAACATCGATTTGTGTGCGTTGAGAAGATTCAGCAGATTTCAAACGGTCGTTTTGGAAATCTACCGAGCTAGTTTCTGAGGTGAGCATCAATGCTTGCGCAGACTGTGCCCTTTCCATTGCTTTTGAAATAATTATATTCAGGCTCATTGTTGACCTCCTACAACACAATTCTGAATGCGGATATGGGGTCCGCCCAAGCCCACACGCAGTGGATGTTGATCTCCTTTGCCACACCCTCCTGGCCCATTGGGTTCCCACTGCAGGTCATCCCCGATCGCATCAATGCTATGTAGCGTTTCAAAGACATTGCCCGTAAGGGTAACATCCCGAACCAGTTCTGCAATCTTACCTTTTCGAATCATATATCCATAAGCGGCACTAAATGTAAACATTTCCATTGCAGTCTGCCCACCAATCATCTTGACTGCATAAACACCAAGATCAATATCCCTGATCATTTCGTTAAAAGGGACATTTCCATTGTCTATGTAGGTATTCGTCATGCGGACAATGGGGGGATGTTGAAAATGCAAAGCGCGTGCATTGCCGGTGAGTGATTCACCCATTTTGGCAGCCGTCTCACGTGAATGTAGCCTCCCCACTAGGATGCCATCTTTAATAAGGTAATTTTTCCGCATACGCACACCCTCAGAATCATAGCGATGAGTGCCCAATCCTCCCGGGTAGGAACCATCATCGATGATATTCAATCCCTCTGCACCAAAGCGTTTACCAATTTGCATGAGTTCCTGCATTTGCGGATTTTCATAAACAAAATCTGATTCACTCAGATGCCCGAAGGCCTCATGGGTAAAAACACCCGTCATAATCTGATCTGTTATTACTGTGTATTTTCCACCTGAGACAGGGGGTGCGGAAATTAAGAGCACTGCTCTTTGAGCGGCAGAAGCGGCTTGTTCATGAAACCCTTCCACACTTTGATATCCATCTGCCCCACCCCCGGACTCAAAGCCTTGTTGTACAACATCTCCGTCTCGGGCAGTGGCACCAACATAGATATTGACATCAGGAACTTCTTCCTCAATATAGCTACCTTCTGAATTGGCAAACCAAACCGATTTGAAGCTGTCTGCATAGCGCACATTTGAAGTCTGAATTTTTGCATGATGGCTAAGGACGATTTTATTATATTCATCCATCAGCGCTTTTTTATCAGCCAGCGGAACCTGGCGGAAATCTTCTCCAAGTTCAGCTTTGACTGAATCAACCACAACTTCAGTTGGAGACAGATAGGTTTTACCATTTCCAACCAACCGTGCTGTCAGACATGCTTCTCGTACTTGTTTCTTTAGATCATTGATGTCGTTGAAAGTGGCGTAACCCCATCCTCCCTTGTAAAGAGCACGCACAATACCACCCTTTGTGCGCGATGACCCGATGCTATCCAGGTCAGCGCCACGAAATACAACCCAGGTGTTGATATTGTCCTCTATGCGAATGTCCACATACTCAACATCATGACCTTTAATGGCTTCAGATAGTCGATCTCTCATTTTTTCTCCTTTCGTTAGTCATTAACAATAGGCAATGTTTAATAAGATAACATTTGATCTCTAAGCTTCCCCCACTTAAGCGCATCAGAGATCCCTTGTGTTATCGGTAGTTCAGCTTTCCAATTAAGCAGTTGCAATGCTTTGTCTGCATTTGCGTAAGATCCAGCCACATCCCCGGGTCGCGGAGGTTGGATGGACACTGGCAGCTTCTTACCGATCACCTCTTCAAAAGAAGATAAAAATTCTTTGACAGTAATTCCTTTGCCTGTACCAAGGTTAATGACTGCATAGTGGGTTTCTGGCTCACTGGCTTTTTTAATCACTTCATCAAATTGTTCAACAGCCTTGATATGTGCACAAGCCAGATCCCAGACATGAATATAATCCCGTATGCCAGAACCATCGCGGGTAGGCCAATTGACACCCGTCAGGTTGAAAACCGGTTCCTCACCCAAGGCAACTCCAACTAATTTTCCAAGGATATGGGAAGGATTTTTTACGTGGATTCCAGAACGCATTTTTGGATCAGCACCAATGGGGTTAAAGTAGCGTAAGGCGATGCCCTTTAGATTATAAGCATGGCTGAAATCGCGCAATACCATCTCCATCATGTATTTGGTCCGAGAATAAGGACTTAAGGGTTTGAGAGGGGATTCCTCAGTTACCATAAAGCCAGGCACAATATCGTATATTGCAGCGCTTGAACTAAACACTAATCGTGGATAGCCAAGCTCAGATAATTGCATGAAAAAACTCATGGATTTAACCACATTCTCACGGTAATACTCGTAAGGCATACTGACTGATTCGGGAACGATGATTAGCGCTGCGCAATGAATGGTAGCAAAGGTATCCGGATGATCAGTAAACACCTGCTTCACCGCAGCTTGGTCTGCAATGTCGGCTTCATAAAAGATGTGACTACGGGTGAATTCTCTACGCCCAGTCACAAGAGAGTCCAAGATGATAGGAGTATGTCCGTTGTCGAGGAGAGCTGAGGCGATTGTACTTCCTATGTAACCTGCTCCACCGGTGATGAGAATTTTCATATTGCTGCTCCTTTTTTAAGGTTTAATCGTAAAATCTCCTTAGAGTATATCCCAAACTGAAAGTTAGTCTACGACAAATCGTGTTTGACGTAACTATAGAAAATCCCACCTCTACCCTTTCTCTTTCCAATAATTAGTTTTATTGTATTAATAACAATGGATTACTTTATTGTGACATCTACTGTTGGTTGAGTTTTTCCCAAACGTCTGGCTTCGCGCCGCCTTTGCAGTTCAGTGACTACATGAGCATATTTCTCGCGGCTTAGGGGATAAAAGATAGCAAAGACGATCCCGGATATTAATAGAAGTGCAGGAATAGGACCGATGATAATCTTCATACCAATTAATGCGCTTTTGGGTTGAACTTCAGCATTGGACACATAACCCGTAAATTCTAGCAATAGCAGTGAAAGCGGTACTGCTACCGAGTTTGCAATCTTCCCAAGTAGTGTGATTAAGCTATAGAAAACCCCTTCATGGCGTTCGCCTGTTTGATACTCATCCCATTCAATGGCATCTGGGATGATCGCCCAGGGCAGCACTTGCCCTGCACTCAGCCCAATTCCCGCCAACACACACATTAGCAACAAGACCCACATGGGGGTTTGGGGTGTTACCAAGATTAATAAACACATTACTACAGCCCAAAATGCCACCCCAATGATGTAAGCTTTACGTTTGTTGCCTTTTTTCGACAGCCAGTTCCAAAATGGTAACGCGATGATGGCAGTTATAAAAATAGTGCCCATTACCAGGGAACTTTGCGATTGGCGCTGTACAACATACTTGATGTAAAACATCATGTTTGTTTCTAATAGAATGATCACAATCCATGTAAACAGATAAATCATTGATGCAAAGAGAAAGGGTTTGTTTTTTCTGGCAGCTTTTAGAGATTCTTTTAATGTCGGTTTTTCTTGTTCTATGAATTCTTGTTTTTCTCTGACTCCAAAGAATACCCAAAGATATGGCAATGCTGCAACCATTCCAAGGATTGCTGCCATTAATATCACACGATTGGCGTTTTCAGGTATCATGCTGCCAATGATTAACATAGGAACTGTGTACGCCGTCAGACCCCCAAAAATATTAAAAAGCATCCTGAAGCTTGTGAGTTGAGTACGCTCATCATAATCCTGGGTCAGCTCAGGGGTGAGGGCAAAGTATGGCATGTAGACAAAGGTTGCACTGGCTTCGTAAACCAGGTAGGCTAAGGCATAAAAGATCACTAAATTGGCTGGCTGGGTAATAAAACTTGGCTTGATCCATAACAGAATAAAGGTTAATGCAAAAGGTAAAGCCCCAAACAAGAGATAAGGTCGGCGGCGTCCCCAGCGGGTCCGTGTGCGATCAGAGAGGTAACCGATTATAGGGTCGTTGATATAATCCCAGCTTCTTCCAATGAAGAGGGCTGCAGCTGCCTGTGCTGCAGTAATTCCAACCACATCCATCATAAAAATTGGAAATATTGCTGTAATAATTGAGTTATTGAGACTGTACCCAAAATCCCCTGTCCCGTAAATAATTTTTGTGAATAGGGATAGACGTTTGTTCATGGCAAAACCACCTGGCTACCTATAATTGTTAATATTTATTATAAGGTAATTGGTAAAAAAAAAAGAGGACATGGTTGTGTCCTCTTTTAATGATCATTAAATACTTATTCGTTATAAACAATAGGATCCTTTGCTGTTACTCGTCGCACGATTAAGAGAATGAGCATGCCAACAAAGAGGAAAGCAATAATCGAACAAATTGCCCATAAAAGTCCAGTTTGTTCTGCAGTAACAGCATCAAAACCATTCTTTAAGTACCAGTTATTGGCTCTGAAAGAGATTGTACCAAATACGAGTGGACCCACAAATGTGCTAGTCCGTCCAGCAACGGAAAGAAACCCGTAAAACTCTGCGGTTTTCGTGGCTGGGGCTAATTGGCTAACCATCGTTCGACTGACTGCCTGTGCACCAGACAATGAAAAGCCGGCAAGCGCACCAATTACAAAAAACATCTTGATATCTTTAATAAAGAATAGGCCAGTGATTGAGAGAATCAGGATAATTAGTGAAAAAATAATAGCCTCTTTGCTACTTTTCTTGTCAGAAATGCGTCCAAATAAAAGTGCACCAAAGGTACCAGCAATTTGAAGGATAATGACAAGAATTATCAGTTGGAGTTGTTCCATACCAAAGAGTGTCGCACCAATAATGGCAGCAAAATCCATGAGCATCATAATACCGTCGTTATAGATCAAAAAAGCCACCATATACTTAATAAACTCTTTATAATTCTTAACATCTCGAAAGGTCTGAACAAGTTTTTTAAAGGCTAAACTGATGGTCGTTTCACCAGCTGGAATTGTTTCTGGCTGCTGCCGTTCTTCCACCCAAAGGAAAGTAGGAATGGAGGATGCGAGGTAAAAAACAGCCGTGATCAGGAATGCATAGGGGATCACCTGATTTCCAATCAGCTGGATGGGTAGCAAAACGATTAATAAAGCAATGATCCCGCCAATCATCCCAACTGCCCAACCTTTACCAGAAACAAAGCCAATCGATTCAGGGGTTGACACATCCGTTAAAAGGGCATCATAAAATACCTGGGCTGCTCTGTATCCAATTTCGGCAAGAATGAAGAAAAGCATTCCCATGAACACATCACCTGGACCCACAAAGAAGAGCATAGCAGTAAAAATGATTGCCATCGCAGTAAAGATCATTAAGAACTTTTTCTTCGCTTTAGTGAAGTCTGCAATTGTGCCAAGAATTGGGGAAACAATAGCAACCAGAATTGCAGCAATTCCCACTGAAATACCCCACAATCTTGTACCTTCTGCCCCACCAACAACCGCATTTTTGAAGTAGGCAGAATAAACCGCTAAGAGCACGACTGACGCATACGCCGAGTTTCCGAAATCATAAAAATACCATGACCAGCGGGATTTGCGGGTGGCTTTGTCTACTTTTCTATCCATGATCAACTCCTATTTACACCAATAAATATCAAAAAATAAAAACCAAATATATAACACCAAATCATTGATGTCGATACTGGAAATTAACAAAAATAAATTGCGCACAAGAAATGTTTATATCATGAAATATGACAATTTTGGGTTTAAATATTTGAGGTATGAGCTATGAGATTATTTGCCGATTAGGTTCATGTCCCCGACGATTTCCATCCCAGCACGATAACCGACATCATCCAATAACAATTGATCCTTTTTCCACAGCTTTATATTAATGTGAGCATTTAGACTCTCAACAATGCGCCTATCCATCCCAGTAGGCACAGGTGCCTTTAGGATCCCCCCACCCACTCTTTCCGCAACAAGTTCTAACCTCCAATAACCGCGCTTTACCACAAGATTCACACTGTTTTCACCAATAGAAATTGACTTGATTCTTGAGCCATTGTAGGTAGTAAACGCATACAACCTTTCTTCATGCCAAAGGCCAATGATTACACCTTTGAAACGCAAACCCAAAAATGGAATGACAGCGATGGATGCCGATAGGCTTGTCTTTTCTTTAGAAAAGTGGTTTGTCTGGAGCCAAATCCAAGAGAGAGGAAAAGCTTTGCCAAAATCCTTTTCAATATACCCCCTGCCGCCATTAAAACTCTGCTTTTCCAAATTTACAAAAAGGTCTCCAGTAATCTCATGATCAAAACTGACCAGTCCATGATAGCATTCCATGTGGTTTATCCAACCAAAGGGTCCCATAATGCCTGGTGAATACCAGTGAACCGGCCAGCTTTTCCCCTTCTCAAACTTTAATACCCCAGAAATTTCAACCTCAGTGTTTTTTAGGTTTATTTGCATGCCATTTAGGCTAAAAAGGTTCTCAGCGAGTTTTACTTCAAACCGATCGGGGTTGCTTAAAAAAGCGGCGTAAGGATATGTAAAAACATACACCTTTCCTGTATTTCCTTCTAATACCTGGATGAATGCTTCGCTTTTCTCTACTTCTGGCTGTCGAAAAACACCCACAATAAATGCCCAAGCATTATGTTGGCTCGCATCCACTACTTTTAAGTACCAGCCTTCAAAGAAAGGGGGTTTGAGCCAACCTTCATGATAGAGCTCGGGATGTAATACGGTATGAATATAATTTTTCATTTTTTACGTTTTGTTCAACGGATCATCTTGCCAAGCATCGGAGTTTTTACGACAATCGCCTCAGAAGGACAGGTTTCCTGACAGCAGTAACAGCGGATACATGAATTGTAATCATACATTGGTAGTGATTGGTGGTCATCCCCAGAAAAGGTCAGCGCTTTTGGATTGACTGGACACATGTCCACACATGTTCCACAGCGAGTGCATTTATCAGGAAGTATGATTGGTCTGGGTGATACCCATTGATTTAAAATTTGATTAAACATGCCATTCTTGAGAACAGAACTGTCTACTTTTCGATTGACCTCAAAATCAGGCATGATATGTTTTTCTATCGGTTCCCCGAGAAGCTCAATCTGATTCAATCTGCCGGGTTGAAAGCGCTCAGCAACTGCAATCGTGGGAACCAACAAGGGATCGAGGTTTGCCAGTCTCGCCATGACCATGTCCAAGGCGGTTGGATCATCAGAGAACAACAAAAGCCCAATTTTTTTTGATTTGCCATTGCGCGGTCCGTTGCCTTCCATCCCCATGACAGCATCCATCACACTCAGGCGCGGGTTTAAGAGACGACTGAGGTCAAAAAGCATAGTGGCAAATTGGGTCTTATCCTTCAAGGTAGCATGAAACTCAGCCTTAGCCATACCTGGGATGCAGCCAAAAAGGTTCTTGACCGCGCCGGTTAATCGCATCAATGCATGTGTTTTATACTTAGGCAGTGAAATGATCCCACCTGCTACCAAAGCTCCTTTGGCAATGAGAAATTGCTTGATCAATATGCCTTGCGGAAAAGAAACAATCTTACCATGAGTAAAATCTGCCAGTGGAATAGCCAATTTCTCTGCAGCACTCTCAAGTTTGCTCAGATTTGCAGACACGATTGGTGGACCAAAAGATGGTGAATCGCCATAACTCAACCTAGCGCCTGCATTTAAGAAGGCTTTACCTACTGCATGCATCACTGCCGGATGGGTTGTTGTGCTCTTCTCGGGTGGATCACCGATTAGAATGTTGGGCTTAAGAAGGAGAGATTCACCTGGCTTGATCCAACTGTTGACACCCCCCAAGAGGTCAAGACCTTTACTGACAGCTAAATCAAGCTCAGCATAATCATATGAGTGACATTGCACAATGGCAACACGGGGTTTATTTATAAAATTTGTCATATTTCTATCCGATAATTATTCCCATATGATATCAAAAATATTATTATTCTGGTGTTTATTTTTTCTCGGTATCAAGCCAAATTTGTTGTCCATCGGTCATGATCTGAATTCGTCCAGTTAGATCCGACCGAAAGATCATCATTCTTCCTGATAAATCTACATCAGGCATGCTATCATTGACTGGTAAGCTTTCTGGATCAAAAGTGAGAATTGTTAGCCTTGGATCTACTTTTAGAATGGACATGTAATCTTTCGACGATATGTCTCCTGGCATGACTAGAATAGGTGAATCAGCGTAAAGATCTCCCTCAAGTTCACCTGAATCACCAAAGATCATAATGGAATTAATCTCTTCCCATTGCAGACTGAAAGCAGCAACCTCTGAGTTTACCTGAAGCAGAGTCATGAAAGCGCCATTGCCCAGCTCAATCCTATCTCCTTGATTAAGTGTGGTCTGAACAATCTTATCTTCCATGAAAGCTTGATAGAGTAACTGAGTGGCGTGGATTCTATCCGAGTCACATGCCCAAGCGACTTGCCGGATTTTGATGTGATCCTGAAAATCAACCAGACCACTTATATTATCCTGATTACAAAGTGGAATAATGAGTACATCCAACTCCTGCCGGGTGAATGGAAGGGTTTTACCAATTTCTTCTCGTAAAGAAGATGATCTTATCGAGCCATTAAGCAGGATCAACCTCCCTTCTGTATTTTCAATCAGAATTGTTGGGCTATCCGATTCAGGCAGAATAGTCATATGTAATTTTGAATCAGGAGCAGAAAATACAGCAGACCAAATGACAAAAGCGCCGCAACTCAGTGCCAATAGAAACACATTGGGTGATGCCAATTTTTTTATACCTTTTGTGTCACCCTTTGGCAGGGTTAGAAAAAGGAAAACACAATAGTAAAGGACTATCCAAAAGAACGAAATTCTTTGGAGATTGAGGCTTGCAGGATAAAGTCTTGCCAGCCATTCAACAACCCTGTTGGTATATGCCGCAAAGGGATATGCAAGCCAACCTAGAATTCGCCCTAATTCAGGAGCAAGGAGACCACCCAATAGGGCAATGCCACCTAAAACCATTACAAGAGGTTGAGCAGGTAAGATAAAAGGATTTGCCACCAAAAAGGTCCAAGATATTTCTCGAAAATGCCAGACAATCAAGGGAAGAGTTAAAGCCTGGACAGCAAATGTAAACAAAAAGTACTCCGTTAAATGACCTGATAGACGCTTAACTGTACCTTCTTGAAGATGCCGACTTAAGAAATCATCTAAACGAGCTTGCATGGGACCGGCGTACAAAACAAGCCCTAAGGTTGCCATGAAAGAGAGCTGAAAACCAATATCCCAGGGCAGAAATGGATTAATCAAGCACATACCCATTGCGGCTAATCCCAATGTATTAAGTCCATTCCCCTTGCGCCCGATCACGGAGCCTAATATGCCCAGGCTGCCCATTAAGACAGCGCGTACAACCGATGCATGTGCCCCAACTAAAACAGTATAAAAAGCAAGGATCATAATGGCTATCCATGATCCGCTCCAAGGTCCAAACCATCGATATGAAAAACGGGTAATTAGACCAGCCAATAGCACAATGTTAAATCCAGAAATAGCAATAATATGCGTCGTTCCAGTTAATTGATAGGCGGATTGAAGTTCTTTGGAAAGCCCGTTATCATTACCAAGCAAAATGCCGGTAAGGAGTTCGGCTTCAGGAGAGGGAAATATTTCTTGCAATACTTCCTGGGAACGGATTTTGAGCTGATAAATTTTGGCCAAAAACGGATTTAACGTGTCTCGTTCAAGTACTTTTACTTTGGCAAACGAAACCTGGCTATAGATACCTTTATTGGCAAGGTATTCCCTATAATTAAAAGTTCCGCTATCAGAGGGGGTTGACAGCTTTCCTTCTATCTGAAGTCGGTCACCATATCGATAATCACTACCTGCCATAGTTTGAAGCATCAACTTCCCACGGATTTGATCAGATTGGACGATAGGGGTATCTGAACTTAATGACATGAGTGATTCAACGCGAATCTCCAGGTTTATACTACTGTCATGTACCTCGGGTGGTTTGATGACGACCCCAATCACCTCCACCAAACCTCTTTCGTTGTAAAAAGCACTGTGTTCTGGGGCAATGATTGGTTGTTCAAGTTGATAGCGCATTGCTCCTAGGAAGAAAAATAACAGGACAGCCGAAAAAGGGAGATAACGTTCACCTTGATTTCTGCGTTTAAAGAAAACAGGAATTAGTAAAATGATCAGGCAGATGAGCGCACACACTACCCACACAATCCATGATATTTCGGTCCATTTAGCAAACAGAATGCCAACTAAAACAGCAAAGGCTAGCCAGAAAAATGGTTTGAATATAGGGATATGAATATTTTTTGGATCTCGTAAAGTTTGCGGTAGTGTTGATTGCATTGGAAATAAATCTATTTCATTCAGCGACTTCCAGTAATTCCTTCAAGCGTGGGTGATCCTGATAAAAACCGCGTTGGTGTTCTGGTAATAGGGCTGCTATGCGACACATGATTTCATCTGTGCAATTGTTTAACCACTGTTTATGATTATCGCGGTCCAAGGGAGGTAGTGTATAAGCTTTCCCAAAGCGTACAGTTACATTCATCTTTTTTAAACGCTTCAAACGGCTCGCCATATCAGCAGATCCAAGCACAGCGGCTGGAACAATGGGTACCTTGGCCCTTTCTGCAAGTAATGCAGCGCCAGACTTCCCTTCCTGGAGGGTTTGGGTTTTTGACCGTGTACCTTCTGGTGCAATTCCCACAATCCAACCTTTTTTCAAATAAGAGACTGATTCACGGATGGCTGCATAATCCATCTCATACCGATTCATCCAAATCACGCCAATGGACTCTAAATACCAGCGGAAGAATGCGCGCTTTTGGTAATCCCGGGCTAAAATCGGAATAATATCTTCCCTAGGTGTTGATAGCATTAGAAAAGGCGTATCTAACCGGCTGATATGACTGGTCGTCAGTAAAAATCCCTCACTTTGAGGAATTTCATCATATCCTTCGACAGTGAGGTTGACGATTAACTTTGCCACAAAACGAACAAGTTTCATCATGTTGTTTCTATTCATGCAGTCACCTCCAACTGATGGGATCTTTTTCGAAGCATCAACGAAAATAAAATAAAGGATATGAAAACCAAAATTCCAAGAAAGATCAACGGCAGGTAAGAGAACGAATAGGACATCGCATCTGAAATAAACCCTATTTGAAAGAGCCCTGGCAAAATAGCAGCTGCAACTGCTATTGCATTCCAAAGTCCATGAATAATAAGTGACAATAAAAATGTCCCAATAAATTTCAATGGGTTCCCCTGACGCCAAGTTGAAACCAATCCCCAACCGATTAATCCGCCCATAAAGACATGGATTAAACTTCCGCCCACTCTCCCAAGTATTAATAACAACCAAGTTTGTCCGTCAGTTGCATTAACGAGGCTGAACATGCCCTCAATCAATGCAAAACCAGCGCCACTGATCAACCCTGCCACATAACCCTCCGAAGGGGTTAATTGACGCTTTGGCAGAAACCAAATTCCAAGAGTCTTTAATGATTCTTCAATCAGGGGGGCAAATACGGATATAGCAGCCAACACCCAAAAAATCACAGAAGGCTGGCTCAAATATGGCTGAAGAATTTCTAGCATTTTATCCAGGTCCGAACCAGCCGCAGACAGGCGCATTCCTAGTTGGAGTAAATTATCCATGAGTTCTGGTTTGTTGGCAGCATATATTGAGAATCCCAACAATCCAACCAACAATACTACCACTTCAACAGTGATGATCAAGATGGGTGTACCTGTCAATGCCAATGCAAGCAATCCATATTTGCGCTGAACACTGCCGGCATTTAGCTTATACGATCCAAAAGTGACCAGCCAATATACTGGTATGCTTATTGCGATTATTCCCAGCATCGAAAGAAGAATTTTGCCTATCTGCAGATGATTACCCATTAACCAACCCGAGGCAAGAGTTATAAGCCAGAGGGGTATGGAAAAACGCAAGAAAAATCTTTGACGATCTGGACTACTTCTTAACCAGCCAGGTAAATCCAGGTCGCGAATGCGATATATGGCACTGATTCCAGCAGGAAGAATCATCAATCCAATTGCCAAAAAGATCAAGGCGATAGTTAAGACCATGCCCTGTGAGGCTAATTCGCCAGCAAAAATATTTTCCCCTGAAACAATAAAAAGGGAAAGGACTGACAGACCAAAGCAGCTTGAGCTGACCAAAAGGCTTAGCACTGCTTGTAATATAAAACGCCCTTCGCGTTTTTTTACATTTGGAATGTCAGTCCCTTTTCCGCTTGAAATCATTTTTCTTCGATAGTAATACTCAATATTAAGTCGCCTTCTTCTTGAGTGGGATTAGTGGATGGATCCCTTTCAGTTAAGTTGTTAAGAACGTCCATACCCTCAATGAGTTTGCCGAATATAGTATAACTGCCAGTCAAGTTTGCTGCAGCAGCATAGGTAATGAAGAATTGGCTGCCGTTTGTATCTGCTCCAGAGTTTGCCATTCCCAAAATGCCAGGACCATCAAAAATAAGATCCGAATTGATCTCATTACGGAATTGATAGCCTGGATCAGTCCAGCCAGTTCCGGTGGGGTCCCCAGCTTGCGCTACAAAATCCTTCAATACTCGATGGAAGGAGACATTATCAAAATAGCCTTCTTGAGAGAGGAATACAAAGGAATTAACTGCTAGGGGTGCTTTATTTGCAAACAACTCAGCCACAATATCACCTTTTTCAGTCTTGATGGTTGCTGTATAAGTCTTAGCTGGATCAATCAAGAATGGAGGGCATTCCTTGTAGGTGTTCGCTTCATGCTCGTAAACTAAAAGAAGGTTATTAAGTGCATTAAAATCCATATTTCCAACATAAACACCATTCACAAACAAAGTAGGTACGCTTTGTAATCCAATTGAAATTGCTTTTTCATAACTTTGTGACACTTCTTGTGTGATGAGTTCGCTATCAAGATCACTTAAGAACTGATCCAAATCCAATCCCAGTACTTCTGCTTGTTCCTCAAGCCAAGTTTTAAAAGCTGCATCATCAAGAGATGACCAGGTGCCTTGATTTGTAAAAAGCACATCACCCATTTCCCAGAATTTTCCCTGGTTGCCAGCTGATTCAGCTGCTCGGGATGCAAGATTAGCATTAGGATGAATGGAACTAAGTGGTAGGTGACGATACACGACACGTACCTCATCGGAATGAGCTTCTCTAAAACGTTCAATTTCATAAAATGCACCTTTGCAATATGGACATTGAAATTCACTATACTCAATGATTGTCAGTTTAGCATCCTGTGGGCCTTTTTGCGTGTCGGCTTCAGTCACAGGTCCGATAACCTCATAATTCGCAGCCCCTTCCGGATTATCGGGTGACAGCAAACCAGGAATAACATTGCATACCATCTTTCCATCGGCATCTTCTATAGGCAATTCCTCTGTCGGAACAACAGTGCCAAGTTCAACCGTGGCTTGAGACAGGTCAGTTGAGGGAGCGGCTGTAGGCTCAGCCGTTTCCGTAGCAATTTCGGTTGGGACTGGGGTTGTTATTGGTATACAGGCCGTAAGGGCAATACTAACAAGTAAAATTGCGACAATACTTTTTCTAATAGACATAATGGTCCTTTCATTATTTACATCAACCTGGCTTATCCAGGATAGTTGCATTAGATTATTTGCTTAAGAATAATTATCCAAATGTCAGTCGGTTTAAGACTGTTTCTTGCATCTGTTTTTGAACATGTTCCATCGCCTGGCTGGCATCAATCATCACCCAGCGTTCAGGCTCATCAGCCATTAAGCAGTGATAACCATGTCTCACGCGTTGGTGAAATGCTACCTCATAAGCGTCCAGTCGGTTCCACTCATCCTTTTTGATTTTTCGTTGTAGACCGGCTTCAACATCAATATCAAGATATAAAGTTAAGTCAGGTTTAAGCCCATCGGTGGCAAATGTCAGCATGCGCTTTAATGTGTCAAGGTCCAGCTGATGTCCATAGCCTTGGTATGCCAAGGTGGAATCTCCGTAGCGATCACATAAAACGACCTTACCGTCTGCAAGTGCAGGTTTTATGACCTGGTCGACCAACTGGGCACGTGCCGCCAAAAAAAGCAAAATCTCAGCACGTGGCACCATGCCAGTATTTTTCATGCTTGTCAACACATCTCGAATCTGGTCACTGATGGGTGTGCCACCTGGTTCGCGTGTGGTTACAACTTCAAATCCCTGATAGCGCAAATACTCCGCCAAAATGGGTATTTGGCTGGTCTTTCCACTTCCTTCTGGTCCTTCGAGTGTGATGAACATTGCGATTAATCCCTATAGATCCTGACATGACGGTTAGGTTCTTTTCCAAATGATTGGGAAATGAGGTTGGCGTTACGTGCCATGTCGTGTTGAAGCCGGCGTATGGTTGAACTAGCTGGCGGTAAGTCGATGAATTTTTCACCATTCAATACCGCATTGATAGCTGCCTGGGTCTGATCGCCCGGATCAGAATAATAGTGGCTTTGCTCCTCAGGAACATGCACATCAAACATATCAGCCAGAAATTGTTCCATCTGCTGTACAGTATTGGATTTCAGGACAAAAATCGGGATGCCGCGTTCTTCTGCGTCGATAATTGGCTGTTGTCTTTCGCGATAATAACGCCGTAGAGTAATGAAGGTATCTGCTTCCTGTGGTGTACGCACAACTTTGGCAGGCACGCCAAGGTACTTGATCACCTGGATCAGTCTGTTGCGGGCTACGCCATATGCATATAAACTCTTCTGTTTGCCGACTACTTGTTTCTCAAGCGGCTCTTCGCCATCATCAATGACAGTTTCGTACTTTGGTTTGGTATGACTTTCCCCATTGCTGCGCTGGAAAGGAGACTTTTCCATTCCGTTACTGCGTTTTAACACTTGCGAAGCAGTCACAACCGCAGGTGGAGTGGCTTTTTGAATGTGGATTTTATTTTCTGCATCGCGATATCGAATTTCGGGCGGTAAAGGATAACCTCGCAATAATGCATCGACAGAAGCAGCAATGTCAGCATGGACTGCAATGCGATGTCGATCTTGGATTTCCACCAAGACTGAAAAGGTTGGAGGTGCACGTCGTTCCAACACAGTCTTTTGTGTACCTCGCCGTCGCGCTTCATCATCGGAAAGTGTCACGGATTCAATCCCACCAATCAGATCCGAGAGCGTTGGATTAAGCAAGATATTTTCCAGTGTATTGCCATGGGCAGTGCCGATTAACTGCACACCACGCTCCGCAATGGTACGAGCTGCCTGTGCTTCCAACTCACGCCCGATCTCATCAATTACAATCACTTCTGGATTGTGGTTTTCAACTGCTTCGATCATGACTTCGTGCTGCAAAGATGGTCTGGCAACCTGCATGCGGCGGGCAGAGCCCACTGCTGGGTGAGGTACGTCTCCATCCCCGCCAATTTCATTGGAAGTATCCACAATAATCACCCGTCGGGATTCCGCTAAAATCCTGGCAGCTTCGCGCAGCATAGTTGTTTTACCCACGCCTGGCCGTCCTAAGATCAGAATGCTTAGGCCAGATTTAATCAAGTCCTGGATGATATCGATGGTGCCATAGACCGCCCTGCCAACCCGGCAGGTCAAGCCGACAATATGTCCACGGCGATTGCGAATAGCAGATATGCGGTGAAGCGTGCGCTCCAAACCAGCGCGATTGTCCGCATCAAACTCGCTGATGCGATTGGTCACATAGGAAATGTCTTCAGGCTGGACTTCCATTTCAAAAAGCGTAATTTCCCGCCCTACAAAGCGTGCAGAAGGGAATCTTCCTAAGTCTAAGATCACCTCAAGCAAATTTTCGCTATCATCCAATTCCCGAACTTTTTCTGCAACAGATGGAGGTAATACATCTAATAATGCTTCCAGGTCATCTGTAATCTTTTGTGTTTGCGTCATTTAATAACTGATATACCTTTTCTATATTTTTGGAGAGTCAAATCTCCATCTTGATTTTATCCCAAAACAGGGTGGATGTGGCAATTAATATGAACTGTATAATCCTCAAGAGTAATCGAGATATTTAAGTCTTACTTGGATTTGATGTGGGCAACGGGGAGGCTTTTATCCGCTCTGCCATTTTTTAATTCTGCCAGGTCAAGGGTGGCGCTCACCCTTTGTGGAACGGCCATATATTTAACTAACAAAACTTGCTCAGAACTCTTGAAGGCATCCAGGCGCTGCATTAAATCATCCAACCAGGGTTGATAAGAGCGTATACAGATGCTCACAGGTCGCTTGCCGCGTTTGGGCAGTGCTTTAAGCATATTGATAATAATCTCGGGGTCATCCGCACAATCGGGATGGATCATTGGCAAAGCCCAAATTCCTTTAGGTCCATAAACCAAATCCACATATCCTTTTATCTCGCTTTCATTATTTTGATAAAGCAAACCCAAGGTGTTGTGTTGTTTCAACGGTTCAAGGTTATGAAAAATTTTGGGTACAAGACATTGATAGAGCGACCGCATGGCATTGATATCTTCTTTTTGCCAAACACGCCATTGACGAGCGTAATGATCGATCGTTTTTTCTTCCAAAGGAATCTGCCAGAGGTGCTGTTTTGCCCAAATGTTGAAATCAACACAGCGAAAGGCTTTCAGGAAAGGAGATTCAATATCTAAATCTGCCATCACATAATAAGCACCCCATTCAGCGCTGATGCGACATAAATCTTCAAGTATGGTCGCTACCTGAGCTGGGTCATCATCTTGGTCGGCTATCAAATAAGTCAGTTGTGAAGATTGCGCACCAATTTCATGGAATACTTGCCCCAATAGGTTTTTGGAGGAATTTTCCGATTCATAGATAATCGTTGTCTGGTCTAAGGTGGGGTTAAATTCTGAAAAGATGTTTCGAACTGTCAGGGGACTTCCACGTGTAATATGCTGAATACTGTCAAGGGGAATCAACCTATCAGGAGGTTGCAGATAAGCCGGAAGATCATGCCAGGCTAAAGGTCGGGTTGCGATTGGACCAACTCCATAAAATATCGATGAAAGCGAGCGTCACCAGTCAACTCAGGATGAAAGGAAGTTGCCAGGAGCTTGCCTTCTTGGGAAGCAACAATACGTCCATCGGGCAAGGTTAACAAAACGCGTGCCTTTCCATGCACTGCTTCAATGATTGGTGCTCGAATAAAAACTGCATGGTAAGGAATGGGGGCTTCATCCTTCAAAATTAAAAATGGCACATCCAGATCAATCTCAAAGGAGTCTAATTGACTGCCAAAGGCATTGCGTTTAACCGTTATATTCATCAGGTTAAGCAAAGGCTGGCTACGATGGGCATCTTTTGAAAGTAAAATGGCACCTGCACAGGTTCCCCAAATCGCCTTGCTTTCGCCAAATTGTTTTAATGGCTCCAACAGATGATAATCCGCTGCCATTTTGCCAATGGTGGTGGACTCACCTCCAGGGATGATCAAACCATCTATGCCCTCCAGTTGGTGCGGCAGGCGAACTTCAACACCCGACACTCCTAACTTTTCCAGGACTGCTATATGTTCAGCAAAATCACCCTGCAGGGCAAGTACACCAATTCTCATTATTTTAATGATAAAAAATTACCAACCGCGTCCAGCGATCAATTCCTGGTCAGGAATGCTTGAGATCTGACGTCCTACCATGGGTTCACCCAGGTTTCGGCTGATCTCTGCCAGTAGTTTCGCATCCCGATAATGGGTCGTTGCTTTAACAATTGCAGCAGCGCGTTTAGCAGGGTCACCAGACTTAAAGATGCCGGAACCCACAAAAACACCATCCACGCCGATTTGCATCATTAATGCCGCGTCAGCAGGGGTAGCGATTCCGCCAGCAGCAAAGTTCACTACTGGCAGCTTGCCTGTATTGTGCACATCCACCACAAGCTCATAAGGAGCGCTAATATTTTTGGCGTAGGTCATCAGCTCTTCTACAGGCATATTCTGCAGCGTGCGAATTTCGCCCAAAACAGTGCGAGCATGCCGTACAGCTTCAACCACATCGCCTGTCCCAGCTTCACCCTTGGTACGGATCATCGCAGCGCCTTCACCAATACGCCGCAAAGCTTCACCCAAATTGCGGCAACCGCACACAAAGGGGATTTTAAAATCGTGTTTGTAGATATGGTGGGCTTCATCAGCAGGGGTAAGCACCTCTGACTCATCAATATAATCAATTTCCAAGGCTTCTAAAATCTGTGCTTCAACAAAATGTCCAATGCGACATTTTGCCATGACCGGAATACTAACTGACTCTTTGATCTTCAGGATCAATTCAGGGTCCGACATTCGGGCAACGCCCCCATCTGCGCGGATATCAGCCGGTACCCGCTCCAATGCCATCACGGCAACCGCACCTGCATCTTCTGCAATGCGTGCATGGTCCGGTGTAACCACATCCATGATAACGCCGCCTTTTAACATCTGTGCAAGACCTTTCTTTACAGCAAAACCAGCTATTTGCTGTTCCATAGAACCTCCAAAACATATATTATTAGCAATCCGATTTTACCACTCCAAAGGGTTAAGGGCAAATATTGCCTCATTAAAGATTATGTTTACCACTTTTCTTAATTTCCTCTTTTAGCAACTCGTTAAGTTCATTTGCCTGTATATAATCAACGACAGTAATTTCCTGATCAGATACACCTTCCACCTGATTGATAGCCCAAATAATGCTTAATGCTAACAGAACCGCAATTGGACAAAGTGGTGATGACGGTCTGAAAGTATACTTAACCAAACCTTCATCATTTACATTTAGATCTGGAATGAGTCCCATACTAACAACATCAACACCGGTTTCTGGGTCTATGACCTCTCCTAATCTTTTTATGATCAATTGATAGATTTTGTTTTCTTCTTCTGACATAATCCAATCTTTCATTGAGTGAGTAGATCAAATACGCGTACCCACATTTTTAGGATAGCTTTTGAAGATTCACAATCTGGATACTCTGCTGTAACAGGTAATGCTTTTACCATAGCTTGGGGTAAATGCTCATCAAAAGAAATTTCTCCAATCACATTGATACCTTCAGAATCAGCATACTCACGTATTAATCGAGTACCCTCTTCATAAATATCTGCTTTATTTATGCAAATCAGGGATTGGATATTAAAATGCTTTAAAACCCCATGTACTCGTTTCAGATCATGCAATCCAGATAGGCTTGGCTCAGCTACAAGTAGACCGAGATCAACACCTGCACAAGCTGAAATCACAGGGCAACCAATCCCAGGAGGTCCATCAATGATAATAAGATTCGAGTTTGATTTAACAGCTGCAAGTTTTGCTCTCTGTCTAATTAGGGTAACTAGTTTTCCAGAATTATCTCTACCAGGAAATAGCTCGGCATGAAATAGTTTTCCAAAACGCGTTTCAGATTCAAACCATAGACCTTCCTGCTGTTGTACCATGCTTATAACTTGTTGTGGACAGGCATAAACACAAGCGGCGCATCCATCACAAGCAATTGGATCTATCCAATAGATCGAATTGTTTTTAGAGTCTGGAAGGATAGCATTGTAGCGACATACAAGCACACAGTCTCCACAACCGAGGCATTTGTTGGCATCAATGAATGCAAGCGAACCGCCCCAATATTCATTAGATCTTTCAATTTTAGGTGTTAATAACAAACTCAAATTAGCAGCATCAACATCTGCATCGACAAAGAGGTTGTTACAATTGCCTTTAGCATGTGAACTTAAATGAGCAAAAGCAGCAGTAATACTCGTTTTGCCCGTTCCACCCTTTCCGCTTAGGACAACAAGCTGCTTATAGGTTTTCATGACTTTGCTCTAAAAGCCGACATACTAATTAAAGTAAACAATTTTTTAAATTGCTCGAAATATTCCGGTTGTATTTCAATTAGATTTTTACCTTTAGCGAGGCCTTCAGCTAACGCTTTTGCATATGGAATACGCATGAGAATAGGAATGTGTTTATCATTCAGAAAACATTCTACTTCTTCATTTCCAATGCCATCGCGATTAATGAGAACGCCAAAAGGAATATGCATATCATCCAGAATACCTAAAACTTGTCTTAGGTCGTGCAGTCCAAATGGTGTGGGCTCGGTTACGATCAAAGCATAATCAGCCCCGCGAATAGTTTCCACAACTGAGCATGATGCGCCAGGTGGTGAGTCCAAGATTACCACTGCTCCATCTTTAGGCTTTTTCCATCTCTTTAATTGTCGAATTATTGGAGTGGGCATAGGTTCACTGATCGTTAGTAGACCCTGTGTAAAACAAATTTCTTCTCGTGTTTTCCCTGCTTCGAGAACACCAATCAGATTTAAGACTTCCTCAATTGCGCCATCAGGGCAATTCCACGTACAACTCCCACATCCATGACATAACTGTGGAAAAACGAGAATCTTTCCTCCGATCAAAGCAAGGGCATGAAATTGGCATACTTCAACACATCTTCCACAAGCACTGCATAGATCCTGATTTATCTTAGGAATTTTAATACCTGCTTCGATTTGTTCAGTTAATTCTGGGTTTAAGAAGATATGTCCATTAGGCGCTTCCACATCACAATCCACATACCAGGTCTTTACCTGATCTACCAGACTAAGCGCTAGGCTTGTGGCAATGGTTGTTTTTCCTGTGCCACCTTTTCCACTGCAAACAACAATTTTCATCTTAAGTAAGTAGGTTTATGAGACTTGAGTTGTCTTATTTAAACTATTAACTGCTTCAAGAACTGTGATATTTTTGTCCGTAAAGGTTTCCATAACAATACTAGCCGAGTTTAAGGCATTAACTGCATTCGGTCCAAAATCACCACTCATAACAAGGTCAGCTTTTTGCTCAATGACAAATTGTGAGGTTGCTACGCCAGCACCATGTGCATTAAGAACACTTGGGTTTTCAAACGCTTGCCATTCCATGGTATTTGTATCAACTTTTATTAAATAGGGGGTACGCCCGAAGCGCTCGTTAACAGGACTTTCAATGGTATTTCCCTGGGATGAAACTATTACAATCATTAATCCTCCATATCATCTGATAATCGTAAATTGCTATTTATAAACAGACAAAAGTAGTAATCACAAAGGGTCTAATGTAACAATTCGGTATGATCGATCAGCTTGCCTGCAATAAAAGCATTAACAGCTTCATCGATATCCACCAAATCCGTAACTACAGGTTGGATGTTTAGGCTACGCATACTGTTATAAGCGCCCATTCCCATACCACCGCAGATCAAAGCTTTGCAATCAGCGATGGCTTCTGCCATGTTTAGATGTTTGCCATGCGAACTGGCATCCATACCATGACCAACGTTATGACCTTCGTGCGCTTCATGTTGACTCACATAATGTGAGTGTCCCATCTTCTCGCGCATTTCACGTTCTGTGACTTTTCCTTCATCAATTGTAAGGATCAGGTAATAAGGAGCACGACCAAAATGCTGGCTGATAGTTTTTCCGTTATCGGTTATAACTGCTATTTTCATATTTATTTCCTTTTTCATAGATTGTATTGAGAAATGATGTCCATCCGGTTTTTCATTTTCATCAGATGGGTAAAACACAATAATTATTTGAGCAGGTTCTTCTCCTTTATTTTCCCAAGTATGAGGCAAGTGTGCCTGAAAAAGAAGGCTATCATTTCTGTGAAGCTCATAGGTTTGGTTTTGGATAATATATTGGATACATCCGCTCAGGCAGTAGACAAATTCATACCCAGTGTGTACCAGGAGTTCACTGCCACTTCCCATGCCTGGGTTAAGGCTAACTACAAATGGTTGTACGGATAAATTTATTAAATCTTTACCAAGATCCTCTAATAAAGTACTACCTATACAAATTCGAGGTCTTTTATCAGCAGGTGTAAAAACGATCTGCTTTTCAATCCTCTCAGATTCAAAGAATGCAGATAAAGGCACTTTTAATGCCAGGGCAAGCTGTTGAAGCGTACTGACAGAGGGTGATGTTTTGCCATTCTCGATCATACTTAATGTGTTGATATTAAGACTGCTATTATAAGCTAAAGCCCTTAATGAATAACCTTGCTTGATTCGAAATTGGCGCAAGTTGGATCCGACGAGCATTTCTGCAGAAGTATCCAACCACTTGTTGTTAAGTTTATCGTGATTAGCCTTGTTCATAAAGTTTGGTCATTTTTCAATCTAATAAGATCGATTCTCCGTGTCAAGTAATCGGTTGTAGTATAACATCAATTCATAGTAATATAGTAAATTATTTTATATTTTGAAAATAATTGATTGTTTAATTAGTACTATAATTACTTTATTGAGAATATTCATTATTTATCTATTGACTATTAGTTAATAGTTTGATATAATACAAGAAACAATAGAAACATGGAGGTTCTAAAATATGCCAAGACAACGTAGGGGTTGGGCAATGAATCATATAGAAACTGATCAGATTAGTCATTCACCGCTGATAATTTCAATGCTTGAGCCAGTTTTATTGTTTTTAATAAAGAAAGAACCTAGGCACGGCTATAGTCTATTATCAGATTTGAGTGCGCTTGACATGGGCACAATACACCCCGGTGTCGTCTATCGAACTCTGCGAGAATTGGAGGCACTTGGATGGATCGAATCCTATTGGGATACTGATCAAACCCAAGGTCCTCCACGCAGAACATATCACCTGACAGATAAAGGTAATTTAGCCCTTATTAATTGGCAAGGTGAGTTAGAAAAGGTTAATCAAATTATTAAAAGTATATTGAAGTGAAACAATAAAAGGAGTAAAAATGCCTGGTTTTGATGGTACAGGACCAACTGGAAATGGTCCATTTGGTAGAGGGCTCGGCCCTTGCGGAGGAGGAACAAGGGGTTTCTTCGGCGGTCGCGGAATGCGGAGGGGCGGACGTGGGATTGGATGGTTTCAACCAGCTAATTATTCACTCGAAGATGAGGAAAAATTCCTTCAACAACAAAAAAGTTGGATTGAACAACGACTTGATGCATTGAAGAAAAATCCATAAATATCAAAGACGCCCCGCAAGAATACACTTCGGGGCGTCTTTGATTTAATTTTGACGGAGCCATTATAGTTCGTCTATATATTTTGATTCTTCTACCTGGTTGTTTGTTTTCTCTTCCGCCCTTACAGGTTCAACTTTATCAGAATGGATCTCATTTTCCAACGCTTCAGCCGCTGCCAGAGCTGCAGGCGTTGCCCGTTGGCTGAGAACAAATTTCCCACAACCGTCGCAACGTTGCAATTTTCCAACTATTAGGTTAATTCCCAAAATGGATCGCGCAAACGGATGTCCGCATTTGGGGCAGATAGTACCTCCCAACGGTCCATAATCGCGCGGCGAATTGGAAGCTAACGGTTTTTTGGAGCGACCAAGAGTTTGAACCAATATGCTGATTCCAAAAGAAGCTATTATTATAACTCCAACAGGAAGTAAAATATTTTTCATGCCACTGTTTTGTTCTTCTTGTGTCACGAATTTGTATCGAATTGCTGTGGTTGTCATTGTATTTCCATCTTTAAGTAAAACTGAGGCGCTCAGATCATGAACGCCGGCCCCCTGTTTGTCTGTATCAAACTGAAACTTGAAAGGTGCTTGGTTGACGGTTACCATTTCCTTTCCATCTATCAAGAAGACAACTTTTCCAACCTGTGCTTCATCCCCCTTCAAGCTGATGGTCATAGTACCGCGCACATCCGTCCCAGCACCATAACCAAAATCACGCCTTAGATTAACAGTGTAACCATCTTCCTGCGCTAAAACTGTTTGCACACTTAACAGGATGAATAACAATCCTGTTATTAAAATTACCAACTTTTTATAATTAATTCGCATCCTTCACCTTACTTCCAGCGCGTTAATATTGCTTCACGTTCAAAGATTTGCGCACCCAAATAGATCATACCAACATCAACCAAAGCGATGAGAACAATCGCAATGATCATAAAGGTCAAATTGATCACAATTATGCCTGCTAACTGAGCAAACATCACTGCCATTATTGGC
Source organism: uncultured Anaerolineaceae bacterium (assembly GCA_964546745.1). Classification (GTDB taxonomy): domain Bacteria; phylum Chloroflexota; class Anaerolineae; order Anaerolineales; family Anaerolineaceae; genus CAZJLN01. The sequence continues at coordinate 1,687 of CAZJLN010000013.1, read as the reverse complement.
ACAATGATTGCTGAAGAGATTTGCTCTGCAACGCGCGGATCATTCACACGTGAAGAGACAAACAATGAAAAATTAACTGCCGCGATTGCCATCAGTGGTCCAACCACAGTGACCGCTAATATCCAAACAGGTCCGCCAATATATGCACGCACACCTGCCGATATGCCTAAGATCGGTAGCATAATTAGGAACAGTCCAAAAGATGCCCAGCTAATAATAATTGCAGGAATAGCAGCTGCCAGGCACTTACCTGCCAGCAGTTCAACAGTGGTGATGGGGGTCGCCAAAAGCGGTTCCAAGCTGCGTGTTGTCTTTTCCCCTACGATGCTGTAAGACGCAATGGTGACTGGGATCATGATCGGCATAATCATGAATAAGATTAGGAATTGGTTAACTAGGTAGATTTGCATACATTCCCCTGCATTCAATCCCTTGCAGGTTTCTAAAAATCCGGCAGGGACATCTGGATTGGATCCTTGCATGTCTCCGACTGTGCCCCCAATAGCTGTCAGCATCACCAGCGGAAGGGCAGTAAATAAAAGGGGCAGTAGTGTCAGCATCATGATCACCATGCGGTTTTTGAAGACTTCAGCCCATTCTTTTTCAATGATGGTTCGAATATGTTTCATGCTTGCCTCTCTTTCTCACGAGAGTGTAGCATTTCCAGGTAGATTTGCTCCAACGAATGACGCAGCTCGCCAACAAACAAGATGTCTGCACCTGCATCGACCAGCTTGTGGATAATCTTTGGATTATCCTGCTCCGGGTGGTCCAAGCTTACCACCAGCTTGCCATTCACTTCTTCAGCACTATTGATGTTAGGCAATTGCCTGATCAAATCAACCCATGTAGGGTCAATAGTGCGTAGATGAAAAACAACTTTGCGCCCGTAAAGCTGTTGGCGTAATGACTGTGGGGTGTCCACGGCGATCAGGCGTTGTTTGAAGATACCAATTCGATCACATAAACGATCGGCCTCATCCAGGTTGTGGGTACACATAAAAATCGTGCGCCCATGCTCTTTCAGGCTCTCGATGAAATCTCTTACCATTTTTGCAGCTTCCGGGTCCAAGCCACTGGTCGGCTCATCCAGAAATAGTGCTTTAGGTTCATGTAACATAGCCCTTGCAATGGCGAGCTTCTGACGCATTCCTTTGGAAAAGCTGCCCACGGGGTCGGCGCGTCGTTCATACAATCCGAGCATTTGCAGGTACTTGGTAACAGCGCTAGTCACATCAGAAACATCATACAGTTTGGCAAAAATGCTCAGGTTTTTTTCAGCAGATAGACGCTCGTACATGCCAGGGGTTTCTGTTAAAATGCCTACCGAGCGGCGGATTCCAATATCTTGTTTACCAAGCGCAAACCCTCCCACCTCCGCACTCCCTTTGGTCGGTCCAATCAGGCTCGTCAGCATACGTACGGTCGTGGTTTTTCCTGCTCCGTTCGGTCCAAGAAATCCAAAAACTTCACCTTCATTGACGTTCAATGTCAGTGAATCAACTGCCAGGATTTCCTGTTTATCCTTTTTGCCAAGGGTAAAAATCTTGGTCAGGTCTTTAGTCTTAATCATAAAATCCTTTATTAACCTCATTGAATTATGGTTATTATAGTCCAAGAAAAATGAAGCGGGTTGGAGATTATCATTTCAAACTTACAACAAATATCTTATTATTTTTGCCGACGT
>CAZJLN010000012.1:0-27313 GCA_964546745.1 uncultured Anaerolineaceae bacterium | reverse complement strand
TCCAAGGGGACATTTTAACTTAACGATAAGGGGACATTACTATAAAACGCTAACAGATAGATTGATTCACTGGACAAATCTAAATTGATACGGTAAAATATCGGGCTGTTATTATTTGAAAATCATTCGGAGGCAGTATTTTGGCAAATATAAAGTCACAAATCAAACGCAACAAACAGAACAAAGAGCAACGTCTGCGCAATCGTGTATACCGCGGAACAGCCCGCACCTTCATCAAAAAAGCACAGGCTGTCATTAAAGAAGGCGATAAAAAGCTAGCAGAGGTAGAAACCCAAAAAGCAATCAAAGCATTGGACAAGGCTGTTGCAAAAGGTGTTATTCATAAGAATAACGCTGCACGGCGTAAAGCTCGATTGGTAAAGAAACTCAATAGTTTATAAAGTTTTCATCTTCAAACCTTAAACTAGTGCGTTTAAATATTTGTTATTATAGGCTGTCAACACATGGCAGCCTTTTTGATGTTAAATCTACACCCACAATGGACAAATTTGGAAACCAAAGCTTTAGCTAAGTTTTGACAGGTTATAATCATCTTCATTAAGAGATATTTGGAATGTCATTAATACAAAAGAGAAAAAGAACAAGCGAAATAAAGCTGAAAGCAGCATTCTTTCTCCCTGACCTGAGAATTGGCGGTGCTGAACATATGATGACTGTGATTGCATCAGCCTTGGTAAGGAGAGGATATGACATTGATTTTGTCTTAGTAAAAGCCAAGGGAGGATACCTAGACAAGCTTGATGCAAGGATTAGAGTAGTTGACTTGAAATCCCCCTCTACCTATCATTGCTTGCCAAGGCTTATTCATTATTTGCGAGGTAATCAACCAAATGCGATGATTTCTGCTTTAGATCTATCTAACCTTTTCGCAATAATTGCACGCATGATCAGTGGATATCCACAAAAACTGTTTATAAGGCTGGACAATACACAATCCCAGACTAAACGATCACCCATAAAGAAATGGTTAGAAAAATTTCTGATCAATGCCTTGTATCCATCGGCAGATGGCATAATCGCAGTATCAAAGGCAGTGGGAGAAGATTTTATTTTGTTTACAAAAAAGTCCAGTAAAAAATTGACTGTAATTTTCAATCCTATCCTTAATAAAGCTATCATGGAAAAGAAAAACCAACCATTGGATCATCCATGGTTCATTCATCATGATCTTCCCATAATTCTTGGTATAGGACGTCTAAGCGAACAGAAGAATTTTCCATTATTAATCAATGCATTTGCAAATATTCATGAACAAATGCCATGTCGTCTGATCATTCTGGGAGAAGGACCTGAAAGAAAACGGCTTGAGAGTATGGTTGATTCTCTGGTGTTATCAGAACATGTTTTGATGCCTGGAATTGTATCTAATCCTTATAATTACCTGGCAAAAGCTGACCTTTTTGTCCTCTCATCAAATTATGAGGGGCTTCCAACTGTATTAGTGGAGGCTTTAGCTTGCGACTGCCCCGTTGTGAGCACAGACTGCCTCAGCGGACCACGAGAAATTTTGGATGGTGGACGCTTCGGTAAACTTGTGCCGGTTGGAGACTTGGAAAGATTAGTAACTGCAATCGGCGAGAACCTGCAAAAACCTCCAGTTGTTATTGATCCAAAATGGCTGGATCAATTTGAAGAAGAAAAAATTGTGGATCAATATCTTGAATTAATGAAATTACCACTAAATCTACATGTCTCAGAAGTTAAGGGTATTAATGAATAAAATAAAGAAGCTTCTGCGACATCTTCGCAATTCATTTCCAAAAGTAACGGGTGATATTGTCATTTATGGGATTGGCGGTTCTCTGGCGCAGTTTGTCGGATTAGTGACCATTCCAATTATTACTCGAATCCTTGCATCAGATAAAGTAGGGATTGTGGACGTGGTCAATGCTACTCAAGGATACTTTTTAGTATTAATCTCACTAAATCTCGTGTCGGGATTGATGCGCTACTTTTATGAAGTCTCGAATGATGCTTACAGAGATCGAAAAAATATGGTCTCCAGTCTGGTTTGGTTTACTGTCGTTTTTGGCGGATTAATAGTGTGGTTAACCTCATTATTTAGTAGGCAACTCTCAAATGTTCTCTTTAACACTGATACCTATGCCTATGCAATTACCTTGGCTATTGTCAGTCTACCATTTACAGCACTAAAAGAGATCTTGGCCAGTGTACTTCGCATGCAGAGAAAACCTCTAACCTATTTATTTTTGAATATTGCTTATGCGCTGGTTAATTTTCTCCTCATCTTGCTCTTTATTCTAGACTTGAAGCAGGGAATTAATGGATATTTTACTGCTCAAGTAATTTCAGGCGTATTCGTGGTAATTGCCAGTGCATGGCTATGCCGTGAGCACCTTGGTTTTACTTTTTCGATGAAATGGTTCTGGGTTATGGCAGCATATGCTTTACCAATGCTACCAGGTGGATTGTTAAACTGGGGAATGATGTCCATCAATCGTATCCTTCTGACACAATATACAACAGAATCTCAAATTGCTTATTATGGCATTGCGACAAAAACGGCAAAGGTGATTGAACTGGCAGTGACGGCTTTCATCATGGGCTGGCTACCAGTTTTTATGGAAAACATAAATAGTGCAAGCTTTCACCAAAAATTGGACAAAGTTTTCCGCTATTTCACTTACGCTTCATTAAGCCTTTCAGCTTTAGTTGTGATGTTTGCTAAAGAGTTCTTCTTCATCCTAGCACCAGCTGAGTATAAAATTGGTATACCCCTTGTTGGATTGTTATGTCTAAAGCAAGTCATAACTGGATTGCCTTACACATTCACCATTGGAATCGCATTAAAGAAAAAATCATACTTAGTATCTGTTTCAACAGGGATTGGTGTTATGGTAACGATTTTGGTCAGTTTAATGCTATCTCCAGATTACGGTATTTTAGGAGCTTCTATAGCGGACGTAATTGGTGTTACTGTCTACACACTTGCCATGCTTCTGTTCTCAAATCGTCTTTTGAGGATCAATTTACATTACAAGCCAGTTCTTGCTTCTCTTGCTACCTTCATAGCTGTTTGGATGATTTCAGTGATTGTTAAAATTGAGAATTCATGGTTAAGTCTTGGTATGCGAATAGGATTGTTGATAATTTTCTTAATTACCTTGTTTGTTATAATTGATCAAAAGAAATTATTTAATTCAATTAATTCTAAGATACACATCAATAATTCTAATTATTAGGAATTCTATTGATCTAATGAAACCAACTCCCCGAGTATCAATCCTCACTGCCTGTTACAACTCAAGAGAGTTTATAAGAGAAACGATTGACTCTGCCTTAAGTCAGACATTTCAGAATTTTGAAATGATCTTAGTGGATGACGGTTCACGCGATCCAATAAAAGATATTGTTGATTCATACAACTCTGATAAATTGCATTATTATCAAAAAGAAAACAGCGGACCAGCAAACACCTTAAATTTTGCCGCAGATCAAGCATCAGGAGACTACATTGCCTTTCTTAACCACGATGATGTCTGGCTTCGGAAAAAGTTAGAGGAACAACTTGAGGAGCTGCAAAGACGAAAAGCTGTTTGGATTGCGTCTGGCTGTCATCGCGTCAACTTTTATACAAAGGTTGTCCTAGAAAGATTTGAAGGCAAGGATTATTTCAAGAATGTCTTTTATAACATTTTAACTCAAAAGTACCTTTGGTCGTTTTCTTCTGTGATGATCCAAAAAGACGTGTTTTTCAATGTCGGCGGTTTTTCCTCATGCCTCCTGACAATGCCCGATCGAGATTTATACATAAGGATCGCAAAAAATTATCCAATTGCCTATCTTTCAAATCTGCATGTCTTGGACAGATTTCATTCTTCCAATATAACGTCAAAAACCTCAATGGATAGAATGTTGCATGATAAGGATATATTAATTTCTAATGCAAAATCGTTAAAGGTTGACTTACCTTTAAAAGTTATTAATGATGCAAACCAAATGTTCTACCGGACTGCATGTATCGAATACTTGAGAGCGTATGATTTGCATGGTATGAGAAAAATGCTGGAATTATTAAAGTGTAATTTTCAGAATCGAAAGTTTATTACCTATCGTTTGCTCAGTTTATTTAATGATGAAGCAATAACAAAAATTATGAAAGTGTACCGAAAAATACGCAGAAAATTATTTCCTTCAAAGGTTTATCCTGATGTTAAGAAATAACTATCTAAATCCTTTTTCCTTCAAATTCTTATTCGGCTATGAATAATAAAAGAATTGCCATCTTTATCCCCACACTTGAAGGTGGAGGCGCAGAATCTACTATGGTTATGTTAGCTCAAGGATTAGCCGCTAAAGGATATTTAGTCGACTTAATCCTTAAACAAAGACGAGGAGAACTGAGCCTGTCTATCCCTTCTTTGATCAATGTAATTGATTTCAATGTATCAGTAATGCGTTACACTCTACGAAAATTAATTCATTATGAAAAAGACATCCAACCTGATGCGATCATTTCAGCCTTAGAGCTTCCAAATGTTACATCCATAATTGCAAGCAGACTCGTAAAAAAACGCCCAAGGGTGATCATTTCTATCCATGGTCTCATTTCAAAGCAAAAGCCAATTTACAGCAAGCTAATTGACCGATTATTGTTTTCGGCAACCTATCCGTTAGCGGACGACATTGTAACAGTATCGCAGACATGTGCTAAGGACGCAATAAATCATCTGGGATTACCCCAATCCAAAGTTAAAGTTATTTACAATCCAATTATTAATGAAAGTCTTTACCAAAAAGCTCAGGAGTCTGTCTCAATAAATTGGATGGTTAAGAAAACCAAAAAAACAATCTTGTCAATTGGCAGGTTGGAAACGGTCAAAGATCACAAAACGCTTTTAAAAGCTTTTAGACTTGTAAGAGACAAGTATGATGCTCAATTGATAATTCTTGGTGATGGAACTCAGAAATCAATTATTCAAGATTCAGTAAATCAACTAAATTTGACAAATGATGTTCATATCCCTGGTTTTGTGACTAACCCATACCCTATTATTTCCAATGCTGATGTACTTGTGATATCCTCTCTTCACGAAGCGCTTCCTAATGTATTAGTAGAAGCACTTGCCTGTCAATGTCCTGTTGTAAGCACAGCCTGTGGAGGACCTGAAGAAATTCTTGGATACGGTAAATTTGGACATCTTGTTTCTATAGGTGATTTTGAGGCAATGGCAAAAGCAATTGGTGATGTTCTTCAAGGAGATAAGCGACTTGCCACAAAGGATTGGCTAGAGCAATTTTCTGTTGACCGAAATATTGATGCTTATCTAAATCTTGTAGGGAATTTGTAAATTTTATACTTCTACATTAATTGGACTTTATTAATTTTCAATTGGATATTACCAAATTTTAATTATTCTATTTCAAATGATTTAAGAGAATTTTTCAATACCAATAAATTACTTTCAGAATTTTTCACCAAAAAAGTTTGGTCAACAAGTATTATCCACAAAGTAAGAAAATGGAAAAATATAGCAATCTTAATAATTTTGATTTTGATAGTGTTAAAAATGTCTAAATCAGATTTTGATCTACCATTAGGGCTTCATGTTTTTACTGTTTTGTTATAATTGACCAATAGAATACCTACAAGGTAAGGACTGTGCAATAAAGAAATGAAATATTATTATTTTAACAATTCAATGGGACTATGACTGATAACATAAAATCAAAACCAATCATTAGTATATTGACACCCTGCTATAATTCCAGGGAATTTTTAATAGAGACTATAGAATCAGTACTAAGCCAGACTTATCAAAACTTTGAGATGATTTTGATTGATGATGGATCTCCTGATCCCATCAAAGACATAGTAGACTCTTTTAATTCCCCCAAGCTCAGATACTTCATCATAGAAAACGGAGGACCTGCAAATGCAAGAAATTTTGGTGCCCAACAAAGCAAGGGCGATTTTCTTGCCTTCCTTAATCATGATGACATATGGACAGCAGAAAAGCTTGAAGATCAGCTTAACGAACTAGAAAAAAGGAAAGCTGTTTGGGTAGCCTCAGGCAGTCAACGAGTCAACTTCTACACTAACCATGTATTAGAACGTCATGAAGGAGATGATTATTTTCGAAATGTGTTTTACGACATAATAGAAAAGAAACATCTTTGGGCATTTTCAACTGTAATGGTCAGAAAAGACATTTTCTTTGAAGTAGGCATGTTTAATGGCAATATTTGGTTTATGGATGACAGAGATCTATATCTACGTATTGCCAAGAAATACCCGCTGGCATATCTTTCCAAAGTACATTTATTTGACAGAGTCCATACATCCAATATTACTTCAAGTATTTCGATGGAAAGAATGCTTGATGTTCACAATACGGTTTTAGAAAATGCAAAGAAACTGGATGACAATATTCCTAACAAAGTAATTGATAACTCCAAGCGAATGATCTATCAAACAGCTTGCATTGAATATTTGAGAGCCAATGATGTTCCAAATACAAGAAAAATGCTAAAAATGCTAAAGTTTGATTTTCAAAACATAAAATTTATTCCTTATCGATTATTGTGCATTTTGAATGACCAAACAATCATTCAGATAATGACTAAAATTAGGCGAATCCGGCGAAAAGTAAACAAGTCAAACATCTATCCAACTGCAAATTCTTGAGTGAAAGTAACATTAAAATATTGCACGATCTTGATTTAGTTAAAAGATCACAAGAAAACTGAAGCCATATCTCGTCGAATATTTACTAATTATTAAATTAATAGAAACGTTTTTAATGCAAGCAAACAAGATCTTGATGCTAAACAAAACTTTAAATATTTGAGTTATTCTTAGATGTTAATAGTGAAATCATGCAATTTCTAATTCACTACTGGATTTTCAAATAGATCTGGTTTATCAAAAAAGAAACTACACATTCTTTACAAATATGAAACTCATTACTTCTGCAAAATTTTAGAAAAAATAAAAATAGGTAAAAATAAAGCAAGTTATAATAATGTGGCTTACTTAGAAGGAATTCTCATTTCTGTTACAGTTAAGAATGAGATTTAAGCTTATCTTAAAAAATTAAAGGACTTTTAATGTCGTCAAACAATATTGCAAAGATAGGAATTATTGGCACTGGTTTCATTGGAAATGGTCTAAAAAAAACAATTGATGGTCTCCTGGACATGGAGGTGTCGAAAATCCTCACTACGAGAAATTTAAAGGAGTTTTCACACAATAAGATTTTCACCAACTCATTACAGGAACTTATAGATAACAGTGATTTGGTAGTTGAGTGCAATGGAAATCCTGTTTATGCAACAGAGTTGGTTGAAAAGGTATTGGAGGCTGGGATCCCTGTTGTTACTATGGACGCTGAACTACACATCACATCTGGAAGTTATCTGTCAACCAAAGGGTTAATTACAGAAGCTGAGGGAGATCAACCCGGAACATTGGCAGCCTTACACCGTGATTTGGTCACAATGGGGTTCAAACCGCTCGTATATGGCAACCTAAAAGGATTTTTGAACCTTCACCCAACATTAGAAGAAATGCTCTACTGGGGAAAAATACAAGGAATTTCTTTGGAACAGGTGAGTGGATTTACCGATGGAACAAAAGTGCAAATTGAACAGGTTCTTGTAGCAAATGGATTAGGAGCAACCATTGCAAAACAAGGTATGTATGGCTATATGAGTGATGATATTTATGAAGGTGCTGAAATGTTAGCTGAACAAGCAAAAGAAATAGGTACACCAATAAGTGATTATTTGTTGTGTGATCCACATGCAAAAAGAAAATTTCCTGCAGGAGTTTTTATTACTTCTGAGTACAATCAAAATCAAGCTGCAGCTCTAAAATACCTCAAATTGGGTGAAGGTCCATATTATACAATGATTCGGAATTATCATTTGTGTCATCTTGAAATTCCCGTTACTATTCGTCAAATCTTGCGGGGAAATGATATTTTATTAAACAACAGCCAAACTCCAACAGCAAGTGTTTGTGTAATAGCTAAAAAACACTTGGAACCTGGCACAAAAATTACTCGCAAACACAGGAATTTCCAGGTGCGGGGAGAGGCTATTGCCATAAAAGATGCACCAGAACATCTCCCAGTTGGTTTAGTAAGCGATTTAATAATCAAGCGCAAAGTTGAGCCAGGACAGGTCCTTGAATTTAATGATGTTGAAATAAATGATTCTCTTGCCCTGAAGGCATGGCAATACACACTTGAACTTGTCAAATAAAAACCTAAAACAAAAATGATAAAAAAACAAGAGATTAAAAATTACAACCTATCATTTACTTGGAAAACTTTTTTAATTTTTATATCGACAATATATTTCTTTTTAATCCTTCAAGATTTAGTTAAAATTTTTAGTCCCTTCTTCAAAAAATCAAACCAAATTCCTGGCACCTTTGCCTTGAGTGTAATCGTATTACTGATCGCATTTTTCTTTATTTTTTTTGGCATGATTTTTCCTGGAGTTCTTAAAAAGTTTTCAACATTTAAAAAGAGTCTTGGATTTTTTCGTTGGCTAGCATCAATAATAGTTATCATTGCCATTTCTTGGTTTTTCCTTTACTCAAAGTGGAGCGTTGTCATTGATGGAAAATGGCTAAGATCAGGATATTTCATTGCAGGATACCTTGTCATCTCCTGGCTACTCTCATCAAAAAAAGAAGCTAATTTTGATGTTAATGGATTATTGATTGCCGGTATTATGTTTGGGACCCTTTTTCAAGTTATTAATGAACTCAAAACGGTAACCTCTTATCCATTTTCAATTGGATGGTCAGAAGGAAATCGTATTTGGGATTACTCAGTCCTTTTTGGAAAGCACCTTTACAACTACCCTCAGGACCAGGATATTTATGCTTACATAGACCTAGGTCGCCAGACACTTTGGGGATTGCCCTTTTTATTCCCTAATCCATCGATTTTTTTTGTCAGGCTTTGGAATGTCATTCTCTACATAGTTCCATACTTCCTATTTGGATTACTTGTTTTTTCTGACAGAAACCAAAAAAAGAACTTGTGGATATTGATTAGTTTTTGGGTCTTTTTGTTCATTCATCAAGGTCCAATTTACACCCCCTTAATCCTGGTTGCTATGTTAGTGTATACGACCAAGTATTTTCCGACCTGGATCGGTTTTTTCGTGTCCCTAATTGCTGGCTTGTACGCTCTCTACTCAAGGCAAACATGGATGTTTGCCCCTGCCATGTGGTCTGCTTTGATCGCTTTCTTAGAGACATCGCCAAAAGGAATAAAAAATGAGACTGGTCGTTGGCTTCGTGCAATTACCTTAGGGATTGGTGGAATATTAGGCGGATTGGTTATTGGAAATTTCATTGTTTTTTTACGAACAAAACTAGCAGAAGATCCATCGACAGTGACGGGTACAATCAATTTAGGTGCTGTTAATGAGATGGTGAGTAAACAACCTCTGCTTTGGAATAGACTACTGCCAAACGCAACCAATCCATTCGGGATATTACCGGCTCTGTTACTTGCAGTTGTGCCTTTAATAATCCTACTGGTCTTAATTAAAAGAGAATCTAATTTAAAACTCAATATTTGGCAAAAGCTACTCATTTTCGGTGAGTTGGCTGCTTTCCTCATAGTAGGAATCATCGCAAGTGTCAAAATTGGTGGAGGAGATAATCTACACAATCTGGATATGTTTCTAATAACTCTTTTACTCTTAGCTTCTCTAGTGTGGAAGGCTGGAGGAAAAGAAGTCTTAGAGAATATCTGTAAAATAAGCAAAGCCATTCAATGGCTTTTATTATTTGTTGTTCTCATTCCTGCTAGCCAAGGTATGCTTACCAGTCCAGATAGCGTCCAAAGAAGAAGTTCAAACCACACTAAAAACTATCCAAACTATGGTTGATCAAAATCCAATGGCTGAAAAACTCTTCATTGACCAGCGTCAATTGCTTACTTTTGGAGACATCAAAAATGTGACTTTAGTGCCTGAATATGAGAAGAAAGTTTTAATGGATATGGCAATGGCAAACGACTCAATTTATTTTGAAAAATTCTATGCTGATTTAGCAGCCCATCGCTTTTCTCTGATAGTCAGCCAACCCGTGTATATAACCTTTCAAGATGTGGAACATGAAGGTGGATTTGGATCTGAGAATAATACCTGGGTCCAATGGGTGTCTATTCCAATGCTGTGTTATTATGAGCCAGTTGTGACTGAAACCAGTACAAAGGTACAATTGCTTATTCCTAGAACGAGTCAACTGCCTGAAGATATGATCAAATGGTGTGAGCCTTACATAAAGAGATAAGGTAAACTTACCATATAAAATAAATGGTAAAGAAAAATTGACAATTCTACTCTTAGGAACAAACATCACCACAGGTGGAGCACAGAGGGTTCTGCTTGACTTAGCGCAGGCTTTTCATTCAAAGAATTTGTCAGTTGTTGCGGCTTTTTTTTACGACAAAGATAATTTGCTGCAATCCTGGCAAAATCAGTTTCAATTCCCAATTATCTGTTTTAATGCCTGGAACAACCAAGATTCAACCATTAAACGGATAACACGATTAATTAATGCTTATTTCCGAATGATTAACTGGATGAAGAAAAAACAATTCTCATCTATATTGACATTAACTCATGATAGCAATATTTTAGGATTGCCAGCTGCTTGGCTATCAGGAATTCCTAGACGATTTGGATCCCATCATGTACGATATCCTAGCCTGTCAAAATTTAAGATAAAAATCCACAATTTAGTAATAAACAGTAAAATCAGCACGGGTTTGGTTGCTGTCTCTAGCTTTACTAAACAACAAGCAATTGAAGAAGGCGTTAATCCAGGAAAAATAAAAGTGATTTTTAATGGTATTGACCCAAAAATTGAAAACAAAATCAAACATAATCTTGCCCAATGGAAATTGGACGAGTTTGGACCGATGCAAATTATTTTGAATGTAGGACGGTTAGTACCCCAAAAAGGGCAGGACTTGTTTATTAATGTAGCTGCTAAAGTCTTGAAGCAGAGGTCTGATGTCTTGTTCTTAATTGCAGGTGAAGGTGAATTTCATCAGGTACTACAAGCCCAAATTCAACAGTTAGGACTGGCAGAGCATGTCAAATTATTGGGCAATCGCAAGGATATTCCCGATCTTCTTGCTGTTGCAGATGTCTTTGTATCATCATCACGCTTTGAAGGACTACCTATGTCATTGCTCGAAGCCATGGCAGCAGGAATTGCAGTAGTGAGCACAGACATTCCTGGTGTTAGGGATATCATTTCACATAGGGAAACTGGTTTATTATGTCAACCAGAAGACGAGGATGCTTTAGCGCAATCGATCTTAACATTGCTGTCAAATGAGGATCTAAGAAAAACGCTTGCGCTACAGGGTAAAAGATTAGTAAATTTAAGATTTACACTTGATGGTATGGCACTCCAATATTTGAACCTGCTTGAAGGTGAGCATGTCGAAAACAAATAAAAATTTCTATAAGATTTTTAAAATTATTGTCAGTTGTCTGCTGATATATGTTATTTACCAAGTCATCGATGAGCTTTATATTCAATATAAACCACTCTTTGAGAATTCAACCCGTCTACCATTATCACTTTTTATTCTCATTATGGTTGTTTTTATTATCGTAATTTTCATTTTCTTAAATATTTGGTGTAGAGATACACTTATGCAACTTTCCAGAGTAAAAATTTTCATTACTTGGTTGAGGAAGCCCCTTGTAACTCTTATAGCGGTTGGAATCAGCCTGTTGATTTTCTATTCACCTTTAAGCTTTGCCTTCACTGGTTGGTGGTTTCGATCGTTTTTACTCTTTTCTACAATTTTCTTTATGACTTGGCTACTTACAATTAATGAGTGTAGGCTTTATTCATTTGAAGCTTTTCTTGTAAGTAGTATATTGCTATCCAGCATTTATATCCTGGCAAGCGAGCTCCAAACATCAACAAATTATCCATTTTCTATCGGTTGGTCAGAGGGTAATCGTTTATATGATTACTCATTGCTCTATGGGAGTACAGGATACAATTATCCATCCGAACTGCAAATACCCGCTTTAATCTCAACTGGTAGGCAAGCATTGTGGGGATTACCTTTTTTAATTCCAAATGTATCAATCTTTACAGTCAGACTATGGAATATCATTCTTTTTTCAATACCTTATTTTTTACTTGGCGTATTTATTTTCAGCAAAAAAGAGAAAAAGTCTACTTCAATTTTTCTGGCAAGCCTTTGGACATTCCTCTTTCTCCGTCAAGGACCAATATATGCACCCTTAGTATTAGCAGCAATCGTTGTTGTCATTGCCTCTAAAGTAAAATGGTGGCTAGGAATGATCCTGGTTGCGATCGCCGCTTATTATATGCGAGATTCGCGTTTCACCTGGGTATTTGCCCCTGCAATGTGGGCAATCATGATTACAATTTTAGAAAAATCTCCAAATAATGTCAATAACGATAGACAAAGATGGATTCGGGCACTATTATCTGGTGCAGCAGGAATAATTGGCATGCTTTTACCACAGACACTTGATGATGCTTTTATCAACTTTTTACGTGGAAGCCAAGTCGTACCTGCCCAGATTGGTGAGGTAACAAACGCCTCTGGAGAAAGCTTTCTTTCTGTATCAGGGATTAGCGATTTGCTTAATCGTCAACCACTTCTATGGAAAAGACTTCTCCCTAATCCAACTTATACACCAGGAATTCTATTGGGATTACTTATATCAGTAGTTCCACTCATCATATTTCTTATTCAATTAAGTAAGAGAATTGATCATAAGTTGAGTACCTGGCAAAAACTTTTACTCTACGGCGAAATGGCTGCTTTTTTTGTAGTTGGATTGGTTATTAGTGTAAAAATTGGTGGTGGGGGCGATCTGCATAATATGGATATGTTCCTGGTCTCGCTTCCTATTTTGGCAGGGATCTATTGGCATGCTGGTGGAAAACAAATAATCCTAAACAGCAACTCTGAAAGTTTTGTGTTTAAGGCTTTACTCTTATTGGTTGTTTTACTGCCAGGACTACAAGGCATGATCTCTGCAAAACAACTTGACATTCCCTCTTCAACAGAAGCTGAAGTCGCAGTTAAAGGTATCCAGGGTGTTGTTGATTCGGTGTTACCAGGTGAGATTCTCTTCATCGATCAACGTCAGCTGTTAACTTTTAAAAAGATAAAGCATGTACCCCTCGTTCCAGAATATGAAAAGAAAGTTTTAATGGAAATGGCAATGGCTGATGATGAACAGTATTTTGATCCTTTCATCAAGGACATGCTATCACATCGTTTTTCACTCATTTTAAGTGAACCTCTATATATTTATTACCAAGGAGCTGAGCATGTGGGTGGATTTGGAAGTGAAAACGATTTGTGGGTAAAGTGGGTTTCTATACCAATTTTGTGTAATTACGAGCCAATAGAAACAGACACAAACATCAAGTATCAATTGCTTATTCCAAGAGTCAATCCCTTGAAGGATTATGAACAAAAACCTTGTGAAGAATTCTTTGACATTTACAAGTAGAAATTCTGCGAATTACCCTAAAATTAATACTTACCCATAGCACTAAAGGCAATGCTGCTTTGTATGCATGTTATAATTTCAAAATTAAAGAAATACTGAGAGTGAATAGTATGGATTTGTCAATCATAGTTCCTGTTTACAACGAGAAAGAAAACATCCCACTTTTATATCAAGCAATCAAAGATACGATTATCCCTTTGGGAAAATCTTGGGAATTAATCATGATTAATGATGGAAGCGACGATGGCAGCATGGAGGTGCTTGAGCAACTGGCGGAGGCAGACACTGAGCATGTACATGTGATTTCTTTTAGAAGGAATTTCGGGCAAACCGCTGCAATTGCCGCTGGAATTGATTACTCCAGCGGTGAGGCTGTTGTGATGTTAGATGCTGATCTACAGAATGATCCTACGGATATTCCGATGCTTCTACAAAAATTGGATGAGGGATATGACGTGGTCAGCGGTTGGCGGAAACACCGAAAGGATCAATTCCTGACCAGAACACTGCCTTCACACATCGCAAATGGCTTGATTTCCAAGGTCACAGGCGTGCCTTTGCATGATTATGGATGCACTTTAAAAGCATATCGACGAGAGGTAATCACAGGTTTTCGCTTGTATGGTGAAATGCACCGTTTCATTCCAGTTTATGCCAATTCCACTGGTGCACGTATTACTGAATTACCCGTGAAACATCATCCACGTCGATTTGGAAAAGCTAAGTATGGTTTGGAACGAACAGTTAAGGTTATCTTGGACTTGTTTGTTGTAAAGTTTTTAAGCGCATTTGCAAATAAACCAATCTATCTTTTTGGTGGAACAGGCATGTTATTAATTGGAATTTCAATGGCTTTATTGTTATTCTTATTAATTAGGCGCTTAGGTTGGGGAATCTCAGTCTTTGATTCACCTTTCTTCCAAATTTCAACGATGGTTTTCATCTTAGGTTTTCAATCTATTCTGATGGGTTTAATTGCTGAATTACTTGTCCGAACCTACCACGAATCCCAAGGCAAACGGAATTACGTTGTTAAGGAATTGATCAATTTACCCGATAGGAAAAAGGAAGTTGGAAAATAGGATAGCCTGGCATGCGAATTTTAGTTTTGACGCATGAATATCCACCTATTGGGGGTGGTGGAGGCAGAGTCGCTCAGGATATCTGTCGTGGGCTCACTGAGCGGGGGCATGAATTACGGGTACTCACTGCCCAATGTAATCAATCAATTAAAACGATAAGCGAAGAATCAATAAAAGTAATTCGGTTAAAAAGCGGAAGACGTCAAGCATTTCGCGCAGACTTGCGAGCTATGTTTGGTTTTGTTTGGGCGTCTTTCTTTGAGGGACTTAATCAGATTAAAACCTGGAAGCCTGATGTTATTCATGTTCATTTTGCTGTACCAGCTGGTGTAAGTGCATATTGGTTACATTTGTTTACAAAAGTGCCATATATTATTACTGCTCACCTGGGAGATGTCCCAGGTGGCGTACCGGAAAAAACAAACCGCTGGTTCCGCTGGATTTACCCTTTTACCCCTTTGATTTGGCGCAAAGCAGCAGGAATTGCTGCAGTAAGTGAATTTACTAAAGACCTAGCGCAAAAAAGCTATGATGTCAATATTGAGGTAGTTGAAAACGGGGTTGACTTGAAAGGGTTGGATCCAGGAATTATTTCAATAAATAACCCTCCCAGAATTGTGTTTGCAGGTCGATTTGCACCTCAAAAAAATATGGCACAATTGTTGACCGTGCTAGTATCAATAACAGATCTAGATTGGAAATGCAATCTTATTGGGGATGGACCTCTCTTTAATGAAATAAAATCAGAAATTACATCACACAATTTGGATGATCGGATTACACTAACGGGATGGTTGACTCCTGAACAAGTGATCGAACATTATCGGCATTCCGATATTCTCTTAATGACCTCTCTATCCGAAGGTTTGCCTGTTGTTGGAGTTCAAAGCATGGCAATGGGATTAGCACTTGTCTTGAGTCGCGTGGGTGGTT
This sequence comes from uncultured Anaerolineaceae bacterium, assembly GCA_964546745.1. Lineage (GTDB taxonomy): Bacteria > Chloroflexota > Anaerolineae > Anaerolineales > Anaerolineaceae > CAZJLN01. Next base: position 11,756 of record CAZJLN010000012.1, on the reverse strand, counting down.
GTGTAAACCTCGTTGAAGAAGGTAGAAACGGATACCTACTAAACCCAGAAGATACAGCTGAATTTGAGGAAGCGCTTAGAAAACTCTTATTGAATCCTGATCGGTTACTTTCTTTTCGTTTAGCAAGTCGTGAATTAGCAGATAGATTTTCACTAGATCGAAGTGTTACAAAATATGAAAATCTTCTTCAAAAAGCGGTAAAGCATTCTCGGTGATGTAATTTTCTTGGATTTTAGTAAAGGCGTCTTTCCAATCGTTTAAGCCGCATGACAGAGTCAGGACGATTGTTGGGGATTAAAACATTGACTTCACCATTATTTAGTGAAAATACTGTGGAGTAATTTTCTAGAAGTGGGATCGTAACAGCCTCAACCCATAGATTATTTTCAATGCCAAATGCTGATTTATCTGGAAATTTATGTGTTTCTAATGGGTCAGTAATGATTACCGAATAGGCATGATTTCCAATATTGTTTTGAAAATCATCCAAAATGATTCGATTATTGCTCATCACGTTTTCCATGAGCATCACTTTTTCATAATCAGAAATAAGTTTTACATTTTGGATTTCGTTGAATGTAAGCAATTGCCTTTCTGAAATGAAAAGCACATCCTCCCCTTCATTACTCACAAGATTGATGACGGATTGAATTTTCCTTGTCCATCGTGCTTGATCAGAAGCCTTTTGAAATTCCCAAGGTTGATGAGGTTCCAATGCAAAAATCACAGGCACTATAACGATTAAGAATACAACTGTAAAAGGCAACGTGTGCGGTTTCTGTTCGAGATTGATTTCTCCTGAAAAATGACCAAAAATTATATACAAAGCCATGATTACGTAAAAAACCATGAAAGCATCCATATTATGTAAATCACCCCCACCACCTACCTTTACAGAAACAACTACACCACCCAAAAGAAAGAGCGATACAATTCCAATTAATCCGAATCGTCTAATCCAATGCACAGGCTTCTTTCCTTGCTCTCTAAAAGCGAACAAAATAGCAATAATCAAGGGTACAGAAATAATTAGTGTCCCCAGAAGGATTCCCAAAGGATAGCTAGCATTTGGAAATAAGCGGTCCCAAATCATGTAAGACGATAAGCTGGAAGAGAATTGTGACTGGTCGTTGCCTGAAATTTGAGCATACAGCCAATTTGTGAAAAAACCAGTCAACCCACCGATAACAAACCAAATTACTGGAAATTTTATGTATTCCATGAGTTTAGTTTTGCCTACAGGTTTTTCTAAAATGTACAAGGTAACAGCTAATAATGCGGGTACTGGGTACCAGTTTAACCTACTTAGTCCTGCCCAAATAGAGGCAATAAATACAAAGAATAATGTGCGCAAATGTTTTGACTTGTCAAAGCCAAATAAAACCAAGATTGCACAAACCATGAGATGAAAATAAACAGCACCTTGAAAGAAGTAGAGAAAAACCCAAAGGATAAGTGCAAAATTAACGATAGGTTTGGAGAGTTTGAACCGAATTACCAATGCATAGGCACCTAGTAATGTCATACCAATCCAAAGAAGAACCTGCCAGATACGATGGATTATGATACTTTTCACTCCAAAAATGAATGGTATTGCTTGCAGCAGATATCTGGAAGGATGTAATACAGGTAACGGAGCTTTTGCTCCATAAATTTGTTTTGAGAAGTATAGCGATGCATTGTAGTAACGGCTTGCTTCTGACCAGCCCAAAGAAAAGGGAACTTCTTGGATATCTGGAATGAATGCACCAATTCGATAGATTGTTGCAGAAATTAATAAAAGAAGAAAGAATGGGGAAATTGGTAGTATTTGTTCATGGCTAAACATAAATAAGAGAGAACCTAATCCTGCCATCCACAACGCAAACAGCAAACGACCGCTTTGATGCAAAAATATTTGGAAAGGGGTTGTGAATGGTAAGGTGCCTGCAAATATTGCCAACAATAACAAAACACCCCATAACAATATCTTTGGAAATTTAATTTTTGGAATTGTAATTCTTCTAATGGTTGAAAAAAAAGAAAAAATGAATAAGAGAAAAGATAATAGTAACGTTAAGGATACAAAGTAAAACCAGATTCCCCTTGAATCAAGAAAGGAGAAGATGTACCAAATTGAAAAAATAATATTGGTGAGCAGAAAAAGACGAAGTTTAATTCCTGTCTCTGTTGTCAATATTTAACCCTCCAACTGCTCTTTTTTTAATCAAATCAGAATATTTATCTCCACTTAATATACCAGAAATAAAAAAGGCACCCGGAAGGCTTGCAATAACAAATAAACCACGAATGATAATTGCTATTGTCAGGCTTCCAGCACTGCTAAGCCCTCCCAAATATGTGTAGAGGTTAGTAATTGTGACTTCTTGTAAACCCAATCCATTAATTGAGATTGGTATTAAAGTAATAAAATAAGTCAAACTCCATATACCAGCGATCTGCCAAAAAGTCATATTCTCACCTAATTCGGTCACGATTATTTTAACAATTAAGAATAATGCAGTCATATGAATGAAAGTGAAGAAAAATGAAATTAACAAATATTTGGGATGTTTAATCCAGTATTGAAAATTATCTAAGAATTTTCTAATTGAAGACTTGGTCTTTTCTATAAATCTATGGTTAGTAAAAGTTCCTAAAGCAAGCACAGTCCCATCTTGATGAGCACGGGAGTTAAGGTAAGATATTAGGGGTTTAAGTCCTATTGGTAGCATTACTGCCATACCGGCCATGCCAATAAGACGGTCAGTCATTAGCGAAGCAGTCGCCAGAGTACCTGATATGCCCAGCCTCATTGCCCCTGCAAGGCGAACAACGTCTCCACCAATTGTGGTTGGTAAAAAATTCGCAGCAAATAATCCTGCAAAGGTCAACCGTAAGCTATCCTTCCAATTAATCTTCAAGCTCTCAATTTGAAGTAAAGAATGCCAACGTAAAAATGTAGCTATTCTAGAAATAAATATCAACAATATCATTAAGAACACCCGGGCCAAGGGAATTCTTTTTAAAGCAATCAGAATTTCATCAAATCCAGCATTATAGAGAAGGTAGACCATCAACAAAAGGGAAAGGATCGTTCCAATCCAGCGAATAATTAATTTCCAATTGGGTTTAGCTGACGAGTCTTTCATTAATTTCCAACATATAAAAAGAGGTTTTCTCTCTATGAAGCCTATAAATTATACTTCAGAAAAAATGCACACATTTAAGGGGTAATCCATATAAAGCTTTTTTGCTTATTAGGCTTAGTCTGGGATAAATCCAGATATAATTTAGAAAAAAATCTTGGAGGAACCATGAATTTGAAGCAAATAAATCCTGAAAATCTTTCCATTAACCCTTATAAACTTTTTGAGCGTCAGTCCTTGTTATTAACCTGCGGAGATTTTTCACAAAACCGTGTAAACTGTATGACGATTGGCTGGGGAAGTACTGGAAGCATGTGGAACAAACCTTATGTTGTCGTTGTCGTTCGACCATCCCGATACACATTTGAATTTATGGAAAATTTCAACGATTTTTCAGTCACTGCCTTTCCAGAGAACCAGAAAGAAGCATTAAAAATCCTTGGATCTCGATCAGGGAGAGATCTGGATAAAATCAACCTTGCAGGTCTAACTCCGATACCTTCACAATTAATTAAATCTCCTACCTTTGTTGAAGCAGAACTTAGTATTGAGTGTAAAAAAGTATATTGGCAGGATCTAGATCCTTCCCATTTTCTGGACCCTAACATTGAACGATCTTATCCTAGAAAGGATTATCACCGAGTCTACTATGGGGAAATAATTAACATTATGGGAACAGATCAATACATAAAATATTCTGCAAGATAAAACCTTTAGAAAGCGTATCGAGGTATAATTAATTTAACACATAACTAGAAGGACTCAGACAATGAATGTTAAAAAAATCCGAGTTTTAATTGCCAAACCAGGTCTGGATGGTCATGATCGAGGCGCTAAAGTCATTGCTAGAGCGTTGCGTGATGCAGGAATGGAAGTTATCTATACTGGTTTACGCCAGACACCTGACATGATTGCTGAGGCAGCCCTTCAGGAAGATGTGGATGTTGTTGGGCTATCCATCCTTTCAGGTGCACATAATGCACTTGTTCCCCAAGTTGTACAAAAGATTCGTCAAAATGGTCAGGAGGATGTCATTGTCTTTGTAGGAGGCATTATCCCCGAATCAGATATTCCTGGTTTGCTCGCACAGGGTGTTCATGCAGTCTTTGGTCCTGGCACAAACACACAAAAGGTTTGTGAAGATATTGAATCTGCTGTAAATAAAGCCTGAATTTTGTGGTTGACATGTCTTTAATTGGATCACTTAAGGGGGGAAACAAGCTTTCCCTCTCGAAGGTTTTAACCCAAGTTGAAAACAATACCCCTGCGGGGCAAGAGGCATTGGAAGCTTTATTCCCTATGACTGGAAATGCTTATCTTATCGGGATCACCGGCGCTCCAGGAACAGGGAAGAGTACTCTCGTAAACAGTCTAGCAATAAGGCTCCGACAGAGTTTGGAGGCTCCCAGAGTTGCCATCATTGCTGTCGATCCAAGTAGTCCATATACAGGAGGAGCTTTACTTGGGGATAGAGTCCGAATGCGTGATCTCAGCGGGGATCCTGGCATTTTTATTCGTTCAATGGCATCCAGAGGTGCCTTAGGTGGCTTAGCACACACAACTACAGCTGTCAGCCAGGTTCTTGATGCTGCAGGGTATGACATCATCCTGATCGAGACGGTTGGAGCAGGCCAATCGGAAGTTGAGATCGCCGGACTGGCTCACACTGTTATTGTTGTTGAAGCGCCAGGTTTGGGTGATGAAATACAGGCAATAAAAGCCGGTATCCTCGAGATTGCCGATATCCTGGTTGTTAACAAATCAGACAAACCAGGTGCTGAGAACAGTAAGCGAGCTTTGCAAGCAATGCTTGAGATGGCACGTGGGTCTGGTTACAACCCTCCTGCACGCAAGCATCTTTTTGGCATCACTAACTCGCCTGTAACAAAACAAAATGATATTGAAAATTCATGGAATCCCCCCGTCATCAGTACAATTGCCATCGAAAAGATAGGTATGGATGAGCTCCTCAAGGCTATTTCAGATCACCGAGGTTACCTTAAAACGAGTTCTCTGTGGGAACGAAGAGACACCGAAAATTTAATTCTCGAGGTGGAGGGATTGATTAGAGATGAACTCAGTAAGCAAATGGCAGAAAATATTCCTCCTTCGGTTATCCAAGAGACGATGCAACAACTGCATAACCGAGAGCTTGCACCGCATGCAGCCGTAAAACGATTATTAGCTTATAATAAATTTTGTTTTTAATTTACTTTCTTAGGAGTTCCTTTATGGACCGCATTTTAATCAAAGACCTTCCCCGACACATTGGTGATTCTGTCAAAATTCAAGGGTGGTTGCAAACTCTGCGTGATCAAAAAAGTATGCAATTTCTTATCCTTCGTGATCGTACAGGTTTAATTCAGGTAGCACATTGGAAAAAAGGCAATTCTGAAATAGCAGATCAGATATCCACAATTGGAACAGAAGCAGCCTTAACCATCACCGGCAAGGTTGTAGTGAATGAAGTTGTTAAATTAGGCGGGATTGAAATTCAGCTTGAAAGCCTAAAAGTTGAAAATAATGCTGAGCTCCCTCTACCTTTTGAACCATTCAGCGATAACTTACCTGATCAAGATTTTCGGATGGACTGGCGTTATATGGATCTGCGCCGAGATGTTAGCCGAGGTGTCTTTGAAATTCAGACAACCTTGGAGAATGCTATGCGCACTTATTGGTTAGACCATGGATTTATAGAAATCCATTCTCCAAAAATAATGGGAACCCCCAGCGAAAGTGGAGCAGAACTATTCAGCCTAGGTTATTTTGACACTATTGCCTATCTTGCCCAATCTCCTCAATTCTACAAACAAATGGCGATGGCAGCAGGTTTTGAAAGAGTATTCGAAATTGGACCTGTTTTTCGAGCTGATCCCTCCTTCACGTCAAGACATATGACTGAGTTTACTGGTGTGGATATGGAAATGTCGTGGATAGAAAGCCACGATGACGTCATGAAATTTATTGAGAATTGGTTAGCATACAGCTATACGCAAGTAAAGGCTAAGCATGAAGATCAAATAAAATCTCTTTTTGGGTTAGATCTGATCATTCCAGAAGTTCCCTTCCCTCGCCTTACAATGGCAGAAGCTTACGAGATCTTGAAAAATCAGGGTTATAAACTTCCTCCAGAAAGAAAGGGAGACTTGGATCCTGGCGCTGAACGCGCTCTGGGTAATTATGTTAAGGAAAAGTATGATAATGATTATGTTTTTGTCACCGATTGGCCTTTGACCGTACGGCCTTTCTACCATATGGTACATGATGATAGACCTAACATCACAAAGAGTTTTGATTTGTTAGGCAGGGGTCTCGAAGTAACAACGGGAGCTCAACGTGAACATCGCTATGAAATTCTCAAAACACAAGCCTTAGCTAAGGGCTTGACAACAGGACCAATTGAGACCTACCTCAACTACTTCCGTTATGGCTGTCCTCCTCATGGTGGATTCGGTTTAGGATTAAGCCGTCTCCTCATGATCATGTTGAATCTACCTAACATCCGCGAGGCAGTATACCTCTTCCGCGGTCCTAACCGATTGACTCCATAAAGCAGTGTTTCTATGACTTACTTAATAGGCAACAAAATCAGATTAAGAGCTTCAGAGCCCAGCGACATACCGCTTTTCTTAAAATGGATAAATGATCCTGAGGTTACTGAGAATTTAATGCAGCATTTTCCAGTGTCAAGCGTGGAGGAAGAACACTGGTATAACAAAATGATTGAAAAACCAGCAGCAGAGCATGTTTTTGTTATTGAGATCAATAAAGAAGATCCGGAAATCTGGCAACCAATTGGTAACATTCAATTCTTGGACATTAACTGGCGCGTAAGGAAAACTGAAGTTGGTATTATGATAGGCGAAAAGCAATTTTGGGACCAAGGTTACGGAACTGAAGCCATACGGGTTATGCTCAAGCATGGTTTTGAAACCCTGAATCTACATCGAATTTGGCTGCAAGTGTATGAAAAAAATTATCGAGGAATCCGCTCCTATCAAAAAGTTGGTTTCGTGCAAGAAGGACGGTTCCGTGATGGACATTATCAACATGGAGTTTATTCAGATATTTTGGTCATGAGTATTTTGAGACCAGAATGGGAAGAAAAGTATAATCAATAAAGGTAGGTATTAATGGCATCTCCACACATGAAGCATGATCTCCTGCATGGCAATATAAAATTGTTTGCTGGCACTGCCTCCCCCGACTTATCCGATGAAATCGCTGAGTATTTGGGCATTCCACTTTGTGGTAGGGATATTATTACCTTTCCAAATGACAACCTTTTTGTAAAACTTCACTCAAGCGTTCGTGGTCAGGATTGTTATGTCATTCAGACAACATCTGCACCTGTACATAACAACTTAATGGAATTACTAGTGATGGTTCAAACCTTGCGTCTGGATTCTGCAGGCCGAATTACCGTTGTAGTGCCTTACATGTGCTATGGAAGATCAGACCGTAAAGATCAACCACGAGTTCCAATTACAGCCCGCCTTGTGGCTGATATGATCCAAGTGGCTGGAGCCGACAGATATATCACTTTAGATTTACATGCTGGGCAAATTCAAGGATTCTTTTCAATTCCAGGAGATGTCCTGACAGCCTATCATATTATTAAACCTTACCTAATGAAAAAACTTCCTCAAATGAATAACCCAGTATTGTTAACTCCTGACCTGGGTTTTGCCAAGATGGGTCGTCGATATGCCAATGTTTTAGATATTCCTCTTACATTCATTGAAAAACGCAGGATAGATAATAAAGCGCAGGCTGAAGCTCTCTCAATTATTGGTGACATCACCGATAGAGATGTCATCATTATGGATGATGAAATTGATACGGGTGGCACAATTGTGGAGGCGGTGCATCTTGCCAAAAAGTTCCACGCCAACAATATTTATGTTGCTTGTGTCCATCCAGTTTTCTCCTTAAAAGCGTCGGAAAGATTGAGCGAATTACCTATTACTGAGTTAATTGTTACCAACTCAATCCCGATTTCACCTGAAAAACAAACGCTTTTTGGAGATAGATTAACAATTCTCTCAATTGGATCCATGGTTGCAGAAGTCATACGGAGAGCAAACCAAGGCCGTAGTGTTGGAGCAATGTTTAACGAATAATTATTTGTAAAGTCATCTCTTATACCCTGGCAACTTGTCAGGGTATAATTTTTTTTGATTAAAACCAAAAATATCGGAAATTATTATGCCTGAATTACCCGAAGTTGAAACAATTGTTAGAAATTTGAGGCAGGGTAATCCCCCAGCTCCATCTATTGTGAAAACAATAATCAAATCTTCAACAGTTTTTTGGAAAAAAACAATTCAGAACTTAAATCCTGAAGAATTCAACAGTAAGGTTGAAAAAAGACTCGTCATGAATGTGTTACGAAGAGGGAAATATCTTCATATTCCACTTGATGAAGGACACCTGATTATTCATTTGCGTATGAGCGGTGATTTGACACTGATACCTAAACTGAACAAAGATGGAACACCTTTTGATCATCAAAAACATGATCGTGTCGTTTTTTTATTGGAGGATGACTGGTGGTTAGTTTTTAATGATCCGCGAAAATTTGGGAGGATCTGGCTTGTAAATAACCCCTCAGAAGTATTTTATAATCTTGGACCTGATCCGTTTGATCCCCAATTGACACCTAAATGTTTTCAGACCATGTTAAACCAACATAATCGCATGATAAAGCCGCTTCTTATGGATCAGACCTTCTTGGCGGGCATGGGAAACATTTATACTGATGAAGCCCTTTTTAATGCGCAGATCCATCCTCAAAGAACCTCAGACCAAATTGACTATAAACAGGCAACCAAGCTCCTCGAATCCATTCAGTTTGTCCTCTCTGAAGGTATTCGTAGAAATGGTGCGAGCATTGATTGGGTCTATAGAGGGGGAGAGTTTCAAAATTATTTTCAGGTGTACCAGAGGATAGGTGAACCTTGTCCAAGGTGTGGTACCCCTATAAAGCGAATTGTTATAGGCCAACGGGGTACACACTTCTGTCCTCAATGTCAGCCCCTTAAATCTGGAGGAAAAAATGAAGGCTGAAATAATGTACGACCAGTTTGCAGATGATTATGACAGATTTGTCAATTGGAACAATCGATTGGCATTTGAAATTCCTTTTATTGATGAACAATTAATCACATTAGCAGGTATTGATAAATCACAATTTCATGTTTTAGATGCCGCTTGTGGAACTGGCATGCATGCTATCGCTTTAGCCAAGCAAGGGTATCATGTAAGTGGAGCCGATATTTCTTCAGAGATGGTATTGCGAGCAAAAGAAAATGCACTTAATCAAGGCTTGTCATTAGACTTTAGAGTTGCTGGTTTTGGATCCCTTTCTGATCAATTTAGTCGTGAAACTTATAAATCAGTCCTTTGCTTAGGAAACTCCTTGCCCCATATTCCGACAAAATCTGTACTTGCTGAGGTACTTCTCGATTTCTATAATTTACTTAAACCCGGTGGATTGTTAATCCTCCAAAATAGAAATTTTGATAAGGTAGTAACTGATGGAAATCGCTGGATGGAACCACAAACTTACTCAGATGAAAAAAATGAATGGATATTCCAGCGGTTTTATGATTTTGAAGTCACTGGGTTGATTCGATTCAATATTGTCACCCTCAAAAGATTAAAAGGAAGTGATTGGCATGTAAACATCACATCTACCCAATTAATGCCTTTATTCCTGAAAGACATGATTGCTAAATTAAAAGAGGTTGGATTCACTTTAATAGAAGCATTGGGAAGCTTAAGTCATGAACCTTTTGATCCAAACACAAGTGAAAATTTGGTGCTAATCGTAAAAAAGTAAATAAGAGGTGCAATGCTGCCTTTTAGTAATTATATACCCTGTTTCTTTTTCTTTTTTGTTGCTATCCTGAGCGATGATGCTGTGTTGGAAATATTGACTAACCACCACTGAACTGTGTCTTTTATCGTTTCAAATAAATTACGTGGTTTGTAACCCAACTCTTTTTGCGCTTTGGATGAGCTAATTTTGGAATTACTTTGCAATGTTTCAATGGAATAACGTGTAAATTGAGGTCTTGTTTTTGTCAACTTATAATAAATTTCAGCAAGAGGTGCAACAAGGTATGCAATTGGCGCTGAAAATTTTATTTCTCGTGTTTTTATACCCACAACACTTTGAACCCACTCCCTAACAGAGCTAATTTCAACCTGTTGACCACTCAATAAATAGGTTTCTCCACTTGTGCCATAATCCCGGGCAAGGATATGCCCATGGGCAACATCACGGACATCTACAAAATCGAAATGACCATCCACGGAAATAGAGGGAGTTTTTTTCATCCAAGAAAGAATTAACTCGCCAATTTCACTTCGTTTAAAATCATAAGGTCCGATTACACCTGTTGGGCAAACAATTACAGCATCTAATCCTTGTTTTGCAGCGTTAAGTACAATTAGGCTGGCTTCTGCTTTAGTCTGATCATAAATTCCCGCGATATTTTTCGGGTCAAAGGCAAGTTTCTCATCTATTGTGACACCTTCAGGTGGTCGCTGCAAGGCATGTATGGAGCTGGTGTAAATAAACCGCTTTACCTCAGCTTCCATTGCTGCTTCAACAACATTGCGAGTCCCCTCCACGTTAACTTTCCGAACTAATTCGTGTTGATCTTGAGTAATGGCAACTAACGCAGCCATGTGAAAAACATAGTCTATATCAATAAATGCTTTTCTAAGGCTTTCTTTGTTTAAGATATTCCCTTCTACAATCTCAATCTCGAGTCCCTCCAGTGAGCGTACATCCTCACCTGGAAGTACTAATGCACGAACTTTTTCTTTATTCTTAAGTAATTCTCTAACTAATACATTCCCTAAATGTCCAGCTGCACCTGTAACCAAATTCATACTGACCTCCGTAGACCATTAATAATCAATTGCATCCCTGTTTTGGTAGTCTCGTCCCACGAGACCGATTCAGGATCGAATGATGCCTGCAATAAAAGTCCCATAGCCAATGAAATGAAAATACGGGCTGCAATTTGAGGGTCTACAGATCGGTCAAATGATTCTTCTTTAATACCATCCTTAACCATATTTTCAAAAAATTCTAAATACCGATGATAAGGGGTGATTGCTTGCTGCCAAATGACGTGGTCAAGGTTAGCCTGCCGCCAAAATTCAATTAAAATCGGAAAACCGGATTTTACCTCCTGAAATAATTGTCCAATCATACCAGCCATGTTAATTAGCTGTTCTGGAATTGTTTCTTCACTACCAGATACCATATTGAATCCAGTATCCAATCCTCCAAGCCAAACCTTGATCATCTCAATAAATAAATCCTGTTTACTTGGAAAATGATAATAAAACGCCCCTTTACTGATATCTGCGGCAGCACATATATTTGCAACACTGGTTGAATCGTAGCCATTCTTAACAATCAGTTCTGATGCAGTGATCAAGATGTTTTCACGCGTTTTTGTGTTACGAGAAATGTTGACCTCTATTAAAAGTAATTAAACCGACCGGTCAGTATGTTCATCATAACACGAGTTGAGAAAAGAGTCAAACGAAAAATGTACGGTGTCCAGGACCTACTATACACTCTGGCTATCAAGAATACATCAG
>CAZJLN010000011.1:27202-27489 GCA_964546745.1 uncultured Anaerolineaceae bacterium | reverse complement strand
AAAGAAGGAGATTATTGTTCATCGATTGCTGCAGTATTTGGAATATCCGTGCAAAGTATTATTCGCGAAAATAATCTTGATGCTGCTTGTAGCGTTGCACCAGGAAAAGTCCTAATGATACCCCAACCTACTCCTACACCTACTCCACAACCTACTGCAACGCTTAGTGAACAGGAATCGACTAACACTGCGTGTCAGACAATTTCATATGAGGTGAAATCAGGCGACACATTAAGTACTATCGCACAAACATACAATGTGACAATGGCTTCGATCCGAGAATATTC
>CAZJLN010000011.1:0-27192 GCA_964546745.1 uncultured Anaerolineaceae bacterium | reverse complement strand
TTATGAAGGTTTGTATTTGACTATCCCATTGTGTGAGCGTAAACCGACTGCAGGTCCCACGCCAACTCAAACCCCTCCTCCCCCATATCCTGCCCCTAATTTACTTCTTCCAATCGATGGTGAGCCTTTTGATTCTTCTAATGAAGCTATCGGACTACAATGGGCTTCTGTTGCTGAATTGAGGGAAAATGAATATTATGCAATTACTGTGGAGGATCTGACAGGAGACAAAATGCTTGTGGATTATGTAATAGACACAAAATTCATTCTCCCATTAAACTTTAGACCGACTGACAACATACCTCATATTATTCGTTGGCAAGTTTCAATTGTTAGATTAATTAATTCCGGCGGAACTACCCCAATTTACGAACAAGCTGGCTTGCTCAGCGAAAAAAGGGTTTTCAGTTGGTCCAATTTTTCACTAAAGACCACGCCAGTCCCATAAATTATCACTATCATGTAAACGATGAATGAGTCTGCATACATTTTTATTGAAGCGATTCAATGAAATGTAAAGCTGTAATTCCTGCCGCAGCTCCCATCCCTGCAGATGTGATAACTTGTCGAAAATGGGGATCTGCCACTTCTCCAGCCGCAAATACTCCAGGAACACTAGTTTCCATCAATCCATTGACCATAATGTAATTATTCTCGTCAAATCTCACTTGATCTTTGAACATATCTGAATTAGGCACATGACCAATGAAAATGAATACACCATCTGTATTGATTATCTCTTCCCGTCCTGAGATCAGATTTTTACATTTTACAGAATCAACAGTTTCTCCACCTATTATTTCAGAAACAATTGTGTTCCATATGAATTTTATTTTTGGATTTTCATTTGCTCGTTTTTCAAGTATTACGCCGGCTCTTAACTTATCTCTTCGATGAATTATCTTTACCGAAGAAGCAAAGCGGGTAAGGAAAAGTGATTCTTCTAAAGCGCTATCTCCTCCCCCTACAACAACAACATTTTTATTTTTAAAGAAAGCTCCATCACAAGTTGCACAATATGAGACACCCCTACCCGTAAACTCCTTTTCTCCAGGGATATTTAATTTTCTTGGATCTGCCCCTGTCGCAATAATTATTGAATCTGCTGTAAATGCATTGTTAAAAGTTTTTATCAAAAAAGGATGTTCCTTTAATATCACTTCAGTTGCCTGATCAAATAAGATATCAGTTCCAAAACATTCTGCTTGTTCCTGAAATAATTGCCCTAACTCTGCACCACTAATCCCTTTAGGAAAGCCAGGATAATTCTCGATATCATAGGTTTGGGCTGCTTGTCCATGAAGGTTCAATCCAGAAAGAAGTAATGGTTTTAATTCTGCCCTTGCGGCATAAATAGCCGCAGATAACCCAGCAGGACCGGAGCCTAAAATAACTAATTGACGGTGACTATTGATATCCACGATTTTCTCCAAAATACAAATTTTAATTTACCTCTTGATCAGCTAAATTAAGTGCTTGATCGATCACATAAAATCCTTGCTCTAATTCTTCGTCTGAAATTATTAATGGGGGAATTATCAAGATGACATTGAAGTGAACATAAAGATAAACACCTTTATCAAGAATATATTTTTTTAAATTTGCCATTGTGCTCGAAAGAGGTTTGTTAAACTCACTCAGGGGTTCCTTTGTGGATCTGTCCTTGACTAATTCTATTGCGCCAAATAAACCAACAGACCTAACATCCCCAACACAGTTATGTTTTTCCTTAAGTCCAAGCAATAACCGACTTAGTGTTTCACCTCTTTGTGCACTTTTCTCCACAAGTTTGTCAGATTGCATAACCTTGATCGTAGCAATTGCAGCAGCAAGTGATATCGGGTGTCCATTATAAGTAAGACCACTATAAAAAACCTTGTTATTGAAGTTAGATGCAATTTTTTCGTTCATTGCAACTGCTCCTAGAGGCGCATACCCAGAAGTTAATCCTTTTGCCATAGTTATCATATCAGGTATGACTCCCCAATGGTTCACAGCAAACCATTTTCCCGTTCGCCCAAATCCGCTCATGACTTCATCATTTATCATTAATATTTCGTACTTATCACAAAGGTTTCTCACACCTTGAAGATAATTGATCGGAGGAATAATGATGCCATTTGTTCCTGTCACTGATTCCAACATGATTGCAGCGATCGTTTGAGGGCCTTCATAATTAATAAGCTCCTCAAGGTGATCTAGATAGGCTTGGGTGAATTCAGATTCAGAGACTTTAGATTCATCCTTAAAAAAAGGTGAGCGATACCTATATGGATCAATAAAATGAACAACCCCTGGCATTACACCAGGTTCCCAAGCAAGCCTACGATTATCCCCAGTAAGAGCAATAGCTCCAAAAGATGCACCATGATATGAGCGATATCGGGATAGAATTTTTGATTTGCCAGTATATGCGCGAGCAAATTTAACCGCGGTTTCATTCGCATCAGAGCCACCTAAAGTATAAAAGTATCGAGACAATCCACCAGGTAAGACTTCATCCAATAATTTCCCCAATTCAGCGCGAGGTTTCGTTGCCATATGGGGACCCGCGAATGGAAGTTCCCGTGCTTGGGCTACCATCGCCTCGATCACACGTTCATCGCCATGACCAATATTTACACACATAACCATGGAATTTAAATCTAAATATTTCTTCCCATTAAAATCCCAGAAATAAACCCCTTTTGCACGCTCAACAGGGATTACATCTACTTTTTCCTGGGCGGACCATGTCCAAAAATTATGTTTCTTTGAAAGTGACAAAACATCATCTCGGTCCATTTTTTACCTCATCTGTAAGTAATTCATTGAGAATAGTATCACAATTATGAGTTTTATCGCATATAATCAGAAAAAACGAAGAGGTCATTAATGGAACTAAACGATAAAAGCATCAATTATTTCGACCAGAACTTTGAAAAAGCAAAAAACGAACTTGTAGATTTCTTAAAGATTCCCTCGGTTTCTACAGATCCATCTCATGTAGATGATATTAACAGAGCTGCCTCCTACTTAGTCAAGAAACTTGAATTTCTAGGTTTTACTTATGTTAACGCTTATCCAACACAGAGGCATCCAATTGTTTATGGAGAATTAATGTCTGCGGGTGAAGATTCTCCAACCCTTCTAATCTATGGGCATTATGATGTTCAACCTCCAGATCCCTTAAATGAATGGAACAGCGATCCATTCAATCCGACATTTACTGGAGATTATTTAATTGCACGCGGATCTTCAGATATGAAGGGACAGATAATGGCAACAATTATTGCCTTAGAATCTGTCTTAAACTCGGCTTCTTTAAATTTAAATATAAAATTTGTTATTGAAGGTGAGGAAGAAATTGGATCTCCATCTTTAGATGATTTCCTAGAATCCCATAAAAAGATGTTAAAAGCTGATATGGTCTTAAACACAGACGCTGGCATGATTTCTGCTGACAAGCCAACTCTTGTTTATGGTCTTAGAGGACTTGCATATTTTGAGTTGCGTGTTTTTGGTCCTTCTCATGACCTCCATTCTGGATTATTTGGAGGTGCCATTGCTAATCCTGCGCTAGTGCTCTCAAAATTACTAACGGGTTTGCATAATGAACAAGGAAGAGTTACTTTACCTGGTTTTTATGATAGAGTGATGCAACTCACTGCAGCTGATCGAAAACGGATTTCCGATTTAAAAATTGAGGATTCACACTACCTTGAATTAACAGGTGTTCCAAAATTGTTTGGTGAATCAGGGTATTCAGTCCTTGAAAGAATTGGTGCTCGCCCAACTCTTGATGTTAATGGAATGTATTCGGGCTTCATTGGCGATGGAAGTAAAACCATTATCCCTGCCTACGCCAAAGCAAAAATTTCATGCAGACTTGTGCCTGAACAGGACCCTGAAGAAGTTTTCGAGAGCATGGAGAAATATTGCCAACAATATATGCCTGACACTGTGACTTATGAACTCATAAAGATGTCTGGTGCTCCTGCTTATTTAGCCGACAATGCCCCAGGGATGAAAAACCTAGTAAAAGCATTTGAGGATGTTTGGCAGACAAAAGTTGCTTACAAACGCGAAGGTGGAAGTGTTCCTGTAGCCACCTCCATGAAAAAAATTCTAGGAGTGGATTCTTTGTTGACAGGCTTTGGTTTACCTGACGATCTTATTCACTCTCCTAATGAGAGATTACATCTACCAACATGGATAAAAGGCATACAATCTTTGATCCTTTTCTTGCAAAGCTTCAATAAATAATGCCTTTCAAGGAGAATATTGTGAAAGAAAAGTTGCCAGCCTATGGAGGACAAGCAGTAATAGAAGGTGTGATGATGCGAGGTAAATCAACGGTCGCCATGGCGGTCCGTTCTCCTGATGGAAAGATTAAAGTTATAACTGAGGATCTAAAAGGAATCTACAAATCAAATATTTTGAAGATACCATTTCTTAGAGGTTTGGTTAGTCTTTGGGATTCACTAGGAATGGGCATGAAATTCTTGACCTTATCAGCAAATGAGCAAACGGGTGAAGATGAAAAGTTAGAAGGTGCACCTCTTTACTTAACAATTGCTTTTTCTCTAATGATCGGGGTTGGGATATTTTTCTTAGCCCCATCGGCGATAGCAGCCTGGATAGAAAAAGCTCTCGGCATTAACTCTGGATGGGGAAATTTAGTTGAGGGAGGATTACGATTAATTATATTAATTGTTTATCTTATACTAATCGGGCAATTATCTGATATTAAAAGGACCTTTGCTTATCACGGTGCTGAACACAAAACCATCAATGCGTTCGAAGAGGGAGTTGAATTAACCTCCGAGAATGTATCCAAGCAATCCCTTGAACATCCTCGCTGTGGAACTTCCTTTATATTAACCTTAGTTTTTGTATCTGTACTGCTTTTTTCTATCCTTCCTCCGCTTCCACTTCATTGGCGGCTCTTAACGCGATTGTTGTTTATTCCTGTTATTGCAGGTGTTTCGTATGAATATATTCGGTTAATTTCAAGAAATATGGAAAAACCCTTTGTTCGGATCATTTCAAAGCCAAACCTTGCTCTTCAAAAGCTGACAACCAGAGAACCTAGCGTGGAAATGTTGGAAGTCTCGATTAAAGCTTTTCTTTCTATGTATGAGAAAGAAAATCTGACTTAAAAAAATATGAAATGAAAATAAAATCTTTTTACATTTTCTTTTTTGGTTTAATTCTTGGAATAATTCTGACTGGATTGATCACATTATTTTTTTTACCTAACTTAGGGGAACCGATAGAGGCCATCAATTCATCGAAAAATATTAACTCAAACCTTCTCAATAAGAGCCTAATTGGATTTAATATTACTTTTCATATCTCGGGTGAAGTCAGAAATCCTGGTGTTTATAAGCTTCCTTTTGGAAGTAATCTCAAGGATGCAGTTGACATTGCAGGAGGACTTACAGAAAATGCTGATCCTAACCTGCTTAATCTCGCCGCGCAAGTTGAAGATGGCGCAAAGATTTACATCTCTCAAAGCTCAAAACATCAGACTCTTACAGAATCTTTAAATCAAAAAATACTATCTTTGATTAACATCAATACAGCCACTTTCGAAGAATTAATATCCCTACCAGGCATAGGCGAAGCAAAAGCGCAAGCAATTATTGACTATCGTCTCGAGAATGGATATTTTACAAACCTAGAGCAATTAAAGAATGTACCCGGCATAGGAGATTCAATCTATTCAAAAATGCTTTCACTCATTACTTTAGGGCCTTAATAGATGAGATCTGAATACCATCGCCAGATTACTGAGGAAGCACTCAGAGGGTTTTTCTCCTCTAGAGCATTAAGAATTATTACTAGATCAAATCTTTCACAGGATTCCATAGTTGGGCAACTTTTTCATAATGAATTCCATTTTGATAACAACAAGATCATGGAGGGCTTTTCATATATTGATAAGCAAAAAGAAACAGTTGTTGCATCAATTCTTTCTAACGAGGTTGAAAATTCTTGGCGAGCCTTCGGTAGATTAACTCATTCATTACAAGATTTTTTCGCACACTCAAATTATGTGAAGTTATGGTTTGATGTAAAAAAAAATTCTCAAAATGATATCGACAATATTCCAACAGATTGTCCTGAGATTATTAATCATCCAACATTTCATTCACACACAGTTTATTTTCCTTTGGATATCTTTGGGCTTATATTAGGAAGCTCGAGAATAATTTACAAATTTCTTCCGGAGGATTCACATACAAAAATGAATCTCGATTCACCTGAAAGTGGTAAGCTTTTCAAGATTGCTTTTTATTTAGCTAAAACAAGAACCCTCCAAGAATTCATTAATATTAAACGCATTATTGAAAATAGTAATCCTGGAAAGCTTGCTTTCTTTTTGGATTTAGATCAAGAATAGAAAGGTATAATGATTATCATGAACATGAAACAGACCTTACAAAACCAACTTCTTGAAGCCATTAGGACCCAAAACACAGCCAGAAAGCGAACAATCAGGCTACTACTTTCATCAATTAAATTATCTGAAGTAAATAAAGGACTACCTTTCGAGGACACTGAAATACTCTCAATAATCCAAAAAGAAATAAAAACAAATAAAGAGACCATTGATGATGCAGTAAAAGCAGGCAACACAGGTTTAATCAATGAATCAGAAGAAGATATTTTGATATTAACTGAATTCTTACCTAAGCAATTAACAAACGATGAATTAATAATTCTTGCCAAAAAAGCTATCGAAGAAACTGGGGCAACGTGTGTAAAAGATATAGGTGTTGTCATGAAGCTACTGGTACCCCAATTGGCAGGAAGAGCATCCAACCAGGATGCGAGTAAGGTTGTGAAGGATTTGCTTAATTGAAATTAAGATCGATATGGAAAACCAAAATCATTCAAAGCAATTGACAAAGGTAAATAAAGGTCGTGTGATCCGAGCAATGATATTAATTATCTCGGCTTTATTTGCTTTTCTTGCCCTTATTATCCCTGAAATAATCGATCGATCTGCCTTTCAAATGCAGGTAGGAGATGTCACTTCGCAGGATATATTAGCTCCTTATTCCCTTACCTTCACAAGTAATGTTTTAACTGAAAAAGCGAAACAAGAAGCATCTGCAAATGTAAGTGCAATCTATTTTCCTCCAGATCCAAGCATAGGGCGTCATCAGATTGAAAAGCTACGAGCTGTCTTGTATTATATTTCAACTGTAAGACAAGATTCTTATGCGAATTCAGAACAAAAAATTATTGACCTAAACTCAATTGATAATCTATTGTTATCCTCAGAAATTGCTGAAAGGATTTTGTTGTTAAACAATGACCGCTGGGAAGCTGTTCAAACCGAAGCAACTGTCGTATTAGAACAAATCATGCGGAATACAATTCGTTCTAACAATCTTTCAGCAGAAAAGACAAAAGTTGCATCAATCATTGATTATTCTTTTCCTACAGAACAAACTGAATTAATTGAAGAACTAGTTTCTTCATTTATCATTCCCAATAGTCTTTTTAGTGAAGAGCTTACACAAGCTGCTCGCGATCAAGCCATAGAAGCAGTAAATCCGATTTCAAGATCATTTATCGCCGGCGAAACTTTAGTCAGGAGAGGACAAGTCGTTCAACCTCAAGATTGGGAAGCATTAGATCAATTTGATTTAATCGAATCCGAAAATCGTGATCAAGAAACATTGGCAACGGCAATCTTGATTCTTATCGTAGCAACTTTCCTTAGTATTTACTTTGTCAGAAGGCGATCTGTTCATCCTCAACAAGCTAAATCATTAATACTTATTACTGTAATTTTTCTGCTTTTCTTATTAGTCGGTCGTTTTTTTGTAGTGGATCGAACAATTATTCCATACGTTTATCCAATCGCAGCTTTTAGTTTAACTTTAGCGATTTTATTTAATTTAGAATTAGGGATCATACTGACGATCACGCTTGGGATTCTTATGTCCTTCAGAACCTATCGAGGTTTTGAACTCTCACTTTTTTATATAATTCCAGCCATCATAGGAATGCTCACACTTGGAAAAGCTAGAAGGATTTCATCATTTTTCCTTTCTGGAGTTGCCATCGGGATTGCGGGCTTGGGAATTATATTGGCATTTCGATTAGGAGATACATTAAGCGATTGGGTAGGGATTGCGACATTAGGTGCAGCATCAATTCTGAATGGACTTGCCTCTGCTAGCTTATCACTTTTCTTACAATATATTTTTTCACAATTTCTGGATATTACAACACCACTTCAGTTATTGGATCTCGCTCGTACAGACCATCCTTTATTACAAAAAATCCTCCGAGAATCGCCTGGTTCTTATCAACATAGCCTACAGGTTTCCAACCTTGCAGAACAGGCATCTGAAGCTATAGATGCCAATACGATGTTAGTACGAGTAGGTGCAATCTATCATGATTGTGGAAAATCGGTAAATCCCCAATTCTTTATTGAAAATCAAGTCAGTAACAATATAGATTCGCACGACACGACCGATCCAGCTACAGTAGCTGCAACAATAATTCAACATGTTATTGATGGCGTCGCTTTAGGTAAGAAGTATCGCCTACCATCTCAGGTAATTAATTTTATCAAAGAACACCACGGTACTCTCTTAACCCAATATCAATACACTCAGGCGTTAAAGAACGCAGCGGATCCCTCAGAAGTTGACGAACAATTATTCCGATATCCTGGTCCATCGCCACAATCACGTGAAACCGCTCTTCTAATGTTAGCCGACGGTGCAGAGGCGAGAGCTCGAGCTGAAAAGCCAAAAGATGAAACCGAATTACGGAATTTGATCAGTAAGGTGATCAATTATTATAAAAACGAAGGTCAATTGGACGGTACCGATCTTACACTAAAAGATATTACGACGATTGCTGAATCTTTTTTTAACACAATGAGAGGAATTTATCATCCCAGAATACAATATCCTACTGAAAAACCTTCGAAACAACCAAAAGTATCTTAATATTCTGGATTAGAAATAAAAATTTTTTGAGTGAATAATGGTAGAAGTAATAATTAAGAAAAAATACCTGAAATTTTTAAATGGTAATCATATAAAAGAAATAAGTGGCATTGTGTTTAAACATATGAATATTTCTCCAATACCTAACTTAACAATCCTGTTCACTGAGAATAAAGAAATTCAATCGCTCAACAAGAAATATCGTTTGGTTGACGAACCTACAGATGTACTATCTTTTTCTAATGATTTCACCGATCCAGGGACAGGTGAGCAATATCTTGGAGATATAGTGATCTCTATTCCATATGCACAAGCTCAAGCAAAAAAAAGGGGTCATTCACTAATTCAAGAGCTTGAGTTACTCACGATACATGGCATTCTACATATTTTGGGATTTGACCATGATTCTGCCGAATCACAAGACGAGATGTGGAATCATCAGCGAAAGTTACTTCAATCCATAAATAATCCAATCCAATTATTTTTGTAACAGTTTCCCATGGAAAGTAAACACCCCAAACTCATTAAGGCTTTGCTAATTTCTGCTGCAATAACAGGGTTAATCGTATCATTAATTATTCTCATCATCATACTTACATTCGGAAGTTTTCTACATCGAAACGCCGATTTAACTATTAGAAGTGTGGACAGCATGTTAACGACCACAGATGCAGGATTGGAAATTATTGAAAATACTCTCCTTAATGCTCAAGATAGTCTAAAACTCTTAATCAATAGTCTGGAAGATATGAGTGATTCATTAGAGGAACTTGAGCCAATTCTTACAACTACATCAGATTTTTTTGCAAATGATTTTTACACATTAATTACCTCAGCGCAAACTTCTCTCGACTCAGCCGCATCAAGTGCGAAATTAATCGATAACACACTATCATTCCTTTCATCAATACCCTTCGTAAATCTTAATTATCAACCTGAAATTTCATTAAATCAAAGCATTCAAGATCTATCAGACAGCCTTGAAGAACTTCCAGATACTTTTGATGTGATTAAAACAGACTTGTCTCTGGCTTCTAAGGATTTCGATTTAGTATCAAAAACTCTTGATCAATTGTCAGTAAACCTAACTCAATATAATGAAAACTTGGTAGACGCAAGAGATGTCATTTTTAATTATATAGAACAGGCAAAGTTTTATCAGCTATCTCTCCCTGTTCTTTTGAAAAATTTTAATAAATGGCTTACAATCATCACAATGGTTCTTGGAGTCTTCTTTGTTTGGACATCCTTAGTAAATGGGCTAATCTTGTATTTCACTTTGAAAAGAACTCACCCATTTCAAAGTGTAAGCCTTAATCTTCCGATGAATCCTAACAATGAAAAATCCAATAATCAAATATCAATAAACATTAAGGAGTAACGTATGAAACAGGATTTCTTAGATATTACCAACCATTCAAGTGAGGAACTGAAGTTCCTTCTTGACTATGCCCTTGAATTAAAAAAAGAGTGGCTTGAGGGAGGTAATAAACCGATCCTCAAAGGTAAAGTTCTCGCAATGATTTTCCAAAAACCTAGCCTTCGCACGCGTGTCAGTTTTGATATGGGGATGCGACACTTAGGTGGGGATGCACTTTACCTCTCACCCGCAGAAATTGGCTTAGGCAAGCGCGAATCGATCGCAGATATTGCGAGAGTATTGAGTGGATATGTCAACGGAATTATGGCTAGAGTTTTTCAGCATGAACATATAATTGAGTTAGCCAAATGGTCAGACATCCCTGTAATAAATGGCTTAAGTGATTTTAGCCATCCTTGTCAGGCTATGGCAGATGCCCTGACAAT
Source organism: uncultured Anaerolineaceae bacterium (assembly GCA_964546745.1). Taxonomy (GTDB): domain Bacteria; phylum Chloroflexota; class Anaerolineae; order Anaerolineales; family Anaerolineaceae; genus CAZJLN01. The sequence continues at coordinate 16,420 of CAZJLN010000011.1, read as the reverse complement.
TGTCGAAAATTTTGGATCGCTTAAAGGAATCAACATTACATATGTTGGGGATGGCAATAATGTGGCAGTATCTTTAATGCAAATTTGTATCAAATTAGGCGCAAATTTTACAATAGCAAATCCTGAAGGATATGATATGCCAATGTCTTCAATACAGACGGCAAAAGAAATTGCTCACACAAGCGGTTCACAGTTAAAATTTCTAAAAGATCCCCATGAAGCTGTAAAAGATGCTCAAGTAATTTACACAGATACTTGGACAAGTATGGGACAGGAAGAAGAGACAGCTATTCGCGAAAAAGTATTTCCTCCCTACCAAGTTAACACGGAATTAGTTGCAGAAGCGGACAAAGATGTGATTATTTTGCATTGTTTACCAGCTCACAGAAACCAGGAGATTACCGATGAAGTTGCTGATGGACCCCATTCAAGACTTTTTCCACAAGCACATAACCGCCTCCATGCACAAAAAGCAATATTAGCACAGCTACTGAAAGGATAACAAAAATATGAATAGCAAGTATTACATCGATTTAGAAGACCAATATGGTGCTCATAATTACAAACCTTTAAATGTAGTCATCAAAAAAGGTGAAGGAGTTTGGGTGGAAGATGTTGATGGTAATCGCTATTTAGATTGCCTTAGCTCTTACTCAGCCTTAAATCAGGGACATTGTCATCCCAAAATCCTTGCAGCACTCACTGAGCAGGCAAAACTGGTCACCCTTACTTCTCGAGCGTTCCGTAATGACAAATTAGGTTTATTTTATAAAAAACTTTCAGATATGACTGGATACGAGATGTCACTACCAATGAATAGTGGCGCAGAAGCGGTGGAAACGGCAATTAAAGTCGCCAGAAAATGGGCATATGTTTCTAAGGGAATCCCGAGACATGAAGCAGAAATAATTGTCGCAGCTGGCAACTTTCATGGCAGGACCGTTACAATCATCTCATTCTCAACAGAACCATTGTATAAAGATGATTTTGGACCTTTTACCCCTGGTTTTAAAGTAGTGCCATTTGGTGACGCGGATGCAATAAAAAATGCAATAAATCCCAAAACTGCTGCTGTGATGCTTGAACCAATTCAGGGTGAAAACGGAGTCATAATTCCTCCTGAAGGTTATTTAAGCAAAGTGGCTCAAGTTTGTAAAGAAAACAATGTCTTATTTATTGCTGACGAAATCCAAACCGGATTGGGGAGAGCTGGCAAATTGTTTGCATCAGAGTATGATAATGTCAAACCAGATATGGCGATCATTGGGAAGGCATTATCAGGCGGCTTTTACCCATTATCAGCAGTTCTCTCCAGCAAGGACATTCTTGGGCTGATTGTTCCAGGGGAACATGGATCAACTTTTGGCGGCAATCCTTTGGCATGTGCGGTTGGTATTGCAGCTCTTGAAGTAATTGAAGAAGAAAATTTGCCAGCAAGATCTTTTGAATTGGGCTCATATTTCATGGATCAGTTATGCGAAGTACCTACAAAAAACATAAAGGAAGTACGTGGAAAAGGTTTATTGATCGGTGTTGAACTAAAACGAGAAGCAGGTGGTGCTAGGCGTTTTTGTGAAGCTCTTCAAAAGGAAAACATTTTAGCAAAGGAAACTCATGACCATGTCATTCGGTTTGCGCCTCCTCTAATCATCGAGAAAGAGACCATAGATTGGGCATTACCACGGATTCGCAAAGTGTTATTGATGGATTAATAAATAACTGGAGTAAAAATGGCTGATCGCTTTGCAAAAATAGTTGGAACATTAGGTCCAAGTTCATCAGATGAAACAACGATTAGAGCACTTTTCCTAGCTGGATTGGATGTAGCCAGGTTGAATTTCTCTCATGGAACTCACGAGGAACACAAAAAGCGCATTGAAACACTCCGCAAATTATCTGATGAATTGGGAAAACCTGTCTCAATATTAATGGATCTCCAAGGACCGAAGCTTCGTATTGGAAAATTAGATCTGGATTTTCTAATGCTTAAAGCAGGAGACAATGTTCTTTTGAGTTCAGAAGAATTACCTGAAGCGCCAAGTTCTGAATTGACCTATATTCCATTTGATGTACCCATGCTTCATAAAGCATTGAAGCCTGGAAATCATATTCTTCTAGATGATGGTCAATTGGAATTTGAGGTCACAGGATTGGAAGGATCATCCATTTTCGCAAAAGTTATCCTTGGAGGAAAATTAAGCTCACACAAAGGGGTTAACTTACCTGGAGCAAATCTGGACATTCCAGTATTAACGCCAAAAGATATTGAAGATCTTGAATTTGGTCTTTCGATGGGTGTCGATTACATAGCCATCTCATTTGTTAAAAATGATTCCGATATCATCAAAGTAAGAGAGAAAATCCAAAAAATCGCGCCAGATAAAGTTAATACTCCCATCATAGCAAAGCTTGAAAGACCTGAAGCGATTGGCAACTTAGAAGCAATAATGAAGGTTACAGATGGCGTAATGGTCGCAAGAGGAGATCTGGGCGTCGAAATGCCACCGTCATCAGTACCAGTTGCCCAAAAAGAAATAATTCGATGTGCAAATCGTTATGCAAAGATCGTAATCACTGCAACACAAATGCTTGATTCAATGATCAACAATCCCAGACCTACCCGGGCAGAAGCTGCAGATGTTGCCAACGCAATTTTTGATGGGACTGACGCGGTGATGCTTTCAGGCGAAACGGCGGCTGGTAAATATCCAATTCAGGCAGTCAAAATGATGGGATCCATCGTTACTGAAGCAGAAGCACACAGGTCAGAATGGGGTCATCAAACAGATTTTTTAGTTGAAGAAGAAAACGATGATTCCATAACGACGGCAAGAGCTGCTCACGAAATGGCAAATGACCGAAATGTTGCTGGTATTGTTGTCTTTACACAGTCAGGTCGTTCTGCTCAGTGGATGTCTAAAACCAAACCCAATGTGCCAATTTATGCCTTTACTCCCAGCGAGGAGACTTATCACAAGATGGGTCTGCTTTGGGGCGTAACTCCTTTATTGGTTCCTCATGCGGATACCCTGGAAACGATGATTACTCATGTTGAAGCTGCGATCACTACATCGACTCTACTAAAACCAGGGCAACAGGTCGTTGTAATTTCTGGATTCCCCGTTGGTGAATTCAGAAAACCAAATCTCGCTTTACTTTACACACTAAAGGGCTAATTAAATTAATTTTTAAAAATGCACCAGCTGTTAGGCCGGTGCATTTGTTTTAATACATACTATTGTTTATTTTTTCTAAGGTATCGGGTCTTGGTCTAATTTGTTCAGGGGTCAATCGGTTCAATGGTTTATCAACAATATTGTACAACTCAAACATGGTTGGTTTGCTTGGATTGATGTAAATCAAGCCCGTAATTAGCATATGGTTAGTTTCAGCTTCTTCCAAAACCCTAATAGCATCCCATTTATTGGTCGGGTCATGATCCTTGGCTAATTTTTTCAAAATTATCTTTGATCCATCATGTAATATCACCTCTTTCTCTGTCCCCTCCTCATACTCCTCAACTATGATTGCTTTCCGCTTTGGAACATAAGCAATATCATGAAGAGGTGCCTCATTCTGCCTACCCCAAGTATAAGAATGTAGTGTATTCTCATGATTATTGAATGTCACACATGGGCTTATCACATCAATGATCGCAATTCCTTTATGGCTAAAAGCCGCTTTAATTAATTCTTTTAGTTGTTTTGCATCTCCAGAAAACGATCTTGCTACGAAGCTGGCTCCACTAATCAACGCTTCCATGCAAATGTCGATAGGTGCATACAGGTTTTTCCCTTGATGTTTTAGTTCCAAGCCCTCATCTGAAGTTGCTGAGAATTGCCCTTTAGTAAGACCATACACACCATTATTCTCCACAATATACACCATCGGCATATTACGACGAATTAAATGTTTGAATTGTGAAAATCCAATACTTGCAGTATCCCCATCGCCTGATACACCAAAGACTTTGATATTTTGATCTGCAAAGTGAGCACCGACCACCATGGAAGGCATTCTGCCATGTAAGCCATTAAAACCAAAGGACCGATCCAAAAAATAGTTAAGGCTTTTACTCGAGCAACCAATACCGCTAAATTTTGCTACTCGCTCTGGAACGACATTAAGCTCATAACAGGCAGAGATTATCTGATTAATGACAGTGTTATGTCCACAGCCAGGACATAAGGTTGATGGTTTTCCCCGATAATCGGCCTGAGATAATCCAACCAAATTCCGTTCTGCTTGGGCAGCTGGTGAATTCTCCATTTTACTTATTCTCCTTTTCATTGATTTGTTCTACCACCCACTGCGCAGCCATCGGCAATCCATCAACAATAGCAACTGAGGTGAGTCTGTTAGAAAATTCAGCGTGTTCTAGTTGAAGAATTTGATGAAGTTGTCCATCTCTGTTTAATTCCAGAACATAGTTTCTTTCATGAGAAGCAATGAATTCTTTTACGATTGTATCTGTCGGAAGTGATCGAATGCGGAGATAATCTACTGCCAATCCTTGATTATTAAGAATATCCTGTGCTTCTTGAATAGCTGGATCTGTGGACCCCATTCCAATCAACCCAATTTTGGCTCCAGGCATTTTTTCAATTATTGGATCTGGGAGGTCTTGACAAGCAAAAACAAATTTCCTCTTTATTCGATCCAACATGCTTTGCCATAAAATTGGATTTTCACTATAATTTCCATATTCATCATGACCAGTTCCACGAGTGAAGTAGCTCGATTTTTCGTGTAAATTCCCCATTACGGTACGATACGGAATACCATCCCCATCTGCATCTTTATATCTTCCAAAAGGTTCATTTCTGGTCTCAATCCAGTGTTGTAAATCTTCTTCCCAAAGGATTTTTCCTCTATCAATAGTTTTGCTTGGGTAGACGAACCGTTTTGACATCCACTGATTCATCCCCAAATCTAAATCACTCATTACAAAAACAGGGGTTTGGTACTTCTCAGCAATATCAAATGCTTTCCAGCCAAATTCAAAGCATTCATCAACCGAGCCAGGAATGATAATCAGATGATTAGTATCTCCATGCCCAATAAAATATGTCATAGTTAAGTCACCCTGAGCAGTACGGGTTGGTAATCCGGTACTTGGACCAACACGTTGGACATTCCATACCACCACCGGAGTTTCCGAGTAATAAGCCAGTCCAAGGTATTCTGTCATCAAACTCAAACCGGGTCCTGATGTTGAAGTCATGGATCGAAGTCCTGCCCACCCAGCTCCCACCGCCATTCCTATTGCAGCCAATTCGTCCTCAGCCTGAACAAAGGCGTAAGTGTCTTTTCCCGTTTCAGGATCTTTGCGCAAACGTGGGGCATAAGCGATCATTGATTCGACCATGCTGGATGCGGGTGTGATGGGATACCATCCGCAAAACTGTACACCACCATAGATTGATCCCAAGGCTCCAGCAGTATTACCATCCGAAAGAATATAATCCGTTAAAGGCTGCATAGGTTCAACATAATAACAATCTCTTTTTACTAAATTTTCCTTCGCCCAATCTGCACCTAACTCAACAACCTTGAAATTTGATTCTGATACCTCAAGTTTTGTTCTGAATTGGGCATCCAAGGCTTCTTTGATGCTTTCCATGGGTATTCCTAACATTTGACCAACAATCCCAACGAAAAGCATGTTTTCCATGTAATCTTTTAGATTTCTAGGAACCTCAGCTTGCCTAACCAGAGACCGGATTGGCATTGGATATGTGATGATGTCATCCCGCTGAATTGGTAGTCCAATGTGATCAGCATAAAATATCACACCTCCAGGAACCATATAAGTTAGATCTTCATTAAAGGTATCCGCATTCATTGACACAATGATGTCATCATGTGGAACGCGTCCTAAATAACCCTGTTTAGAGACGCGCATTGAATACCAAGTAGGCAGCCCTTTGATGTTTGAAGGAAAAAGATTCTTACCTGAGACAGGAATGCCCATTCTAAAAAAAGCTCGATAGAGGGTGTTGTTTGCAGTAGCACTCCCTGATCCGTTTACAGTGCACACTGTCAAACAAAAATCATTGACAATTTTATCCTCTTGATTATCCTTTTCTAAATCCATTTTAATATTTTTTCTCCTTTTTTCATTCAAACATAGATTTCATTTCATATTGCTTTCGATTATGAATCAAATCCATGTGTGTAATGAGTGTTTGATAGCTAATTGCATAATCACCCTTTGCAATAGCATCTACCATTTGTTCGTGGTAATTCCATACTTGTTCCAAGTATGATTTTTCAACATAAACATTAAGTCCAACTATCTCATACAAATTCCAATAAGCTTCAAGAATACCAGTTACAAAGGGATTTTCTAAGTTCTTGTAAATGCTTAAATGTAAATCTCGGTGTTCTTGATGCGGAAATTCTAGGGGTGTGCTTGAAAGCTTTTTTTTCGCTGTGATTATTAAATTCCTCAAGTACTCTATGTTTTCCATGGTTAATAGACTAACTGCTGAGTACCAATAACTTGTTTCAATATGATTTCTCAAGTCTGAGAAGGCTTCAAAATAAGATAAATCCAGTGACACAGCATACGAAAGACTTTGAGAAATCGTTGGCTCAAAAGAATAAGTTTGTAGCTTTATACCTAATTTTGGCTTAACTTCCACAAAACCAAGTGTTCTGGCTACCTGCAATTGTTCACGTACAGATGAAACACTAATGCCTAGTTCTTTACTTATTTCAGTTAATGGGGGAACTTCTTGATTACCTTGCCGCGAATGATCTGATAAATAAACCAGAAATTCGGATAAAATTGAAGATACTTTAGGTCTGCTGATCATAATTATATTATTAATCAGATGATTATATTTTTAGTGTATCACTCACCATAAGTTATGTCAACATTGTTAACCTTCAAAGTATTCGAATTGAAAAAAGAACAACAATCAAAGAATCAATTTTGTCTCTTTTTGATGATTAAGTTCGGAACTCAAGTAAAATAACGTACTGCTATGAAAAAATTACAAAATCGGGATTAAGAAAAAAATACATGCTTCAAAGCCCTTCTGAGTTTACAATATCCACTCGGTATAAAACTAATCAAAAAACCCCCATTTCTTGGGTTATTTCACATGCTACCCATCAATGGCCTTTTCTACTCATGGGAATCATTGGCGCTATTGGGAATGCCAGTCTTGCTTCAATTCCAGCCATATACTTTGGGGAAGTTTTTGAAAATCTTGTAACATTTCAGCCAAACTTGCAAAGGATTGTTCAGATAGCTTTGATCATTTTACTATCTCAAACAATTCGAGGAATCCTTCAATTTTCTCGGAATTACGGTTTTGAATTAGCTGCCCAATCGTTGGAGAGGAATGTCAGGGAGGAGTTATACACCAATCTGCTAGGAAAAAGCATGACCTTCCATGCATTTCAATCTGTCGGAGATTTGATGGCAAGGGCAACCAATGATGTGCGCGAAGTAAATTACATGTTTAGCCCAGGATTAAATATGGTATTTGGTTCCATAAACTTTTTATTTATTCCTCTAATTATTGGCCCAAGCATACACCCATCGTTGATCCTAGTTCCATCGCTTTTTCTAATCCTTTATTTTGTATTGGTGAAGCGGTATCTTGACATTTTAAAACCAATCACCCATGAGGTTCGCCAGACCTTTGGGGATATGAATAGTCGGCTGGCTGAAGCAATTGATGGCATCGAGACGGTCAAATCCGCGTCGCAGGAGTCCCAGGAAATAAATCGATTTGAAAACAATATTATCGCTTACCGCGATGCTTCCATAAAACAGGGCGATGTTGAAGCGCGTTTCTACCCCATGCTCCTCCTAGCATTATCAATTAGCATTGGATTGCTACACGCACTTTTTTTATTTAACAGGGGATTAATCACGCTTGGAAATGTCATCTCTTACTTTAGCACGCTTTCGCTTCTAGGATTTCCAACCTTCACCTCCATTTTTTCATACTCTCAAATTTCTTTAGGGCTAGCCAGTGCAAGAAGAATTCTTGATCTGCTCAAGAAAGAAGAAAATTTGGACCAAAATATCTCGGGGTATGCAAAACCCATGTTAGGTGAGGTTACCTTTAAGGAGGTCTCATTCAGGTACGGAAGTTTTGATGAGACTTTAACGGATATTTCTTTTTCAATCGCTCCTGGAAAGACTGTTGCAATTGTGGGACAAACTGGGTCAGGTAAAACAACTTTGGCCAGGCTGATCAATAGAACTTATGATGTTTCCATCGGTTCGATTTTGATTGACAACATAAATGTCAAGGATTGGTATCTGGATACACTTCGTTCACAAATATCCATCATCGAACAAGATGTTTTCCTTTTTTCTCGGTCAATCGCTGAAAATATTTCTTTTGGTAATCCCTCTGCCTCATTGGAAGATATTGAGCAAGCTGCTAAATCCGCGCAAGCACATGAATTCATCATGGAGTTAGAGGATGGATACCAGACGATCATTGGTGAACGTGGCGTAACACTTTCAGGTGGTCAAAGGCAGAGGCTGGCTTTAGCACGGGCATTCCTGACCAATCCAAAAATCCTGATTTTAGATGACTCAACTAGTGCCATTGATAGTGAAACGGAAGACAAAATCCAAAGAGCGATCTTTAAAGCGGCAGAGGGTCGCACTACCTTCATCATCACCCACCGCCTGTCTCAAATCCGCTGGGCAGACCTGATCATCGTGATGAAAAATGGAAAAATTGCAGCCATTGGAACTCATGAAAATCTCATGTCAATGTCTGACGCATATCGACAAATATTTAAGGATTAAAGGTTAATTATGGGTTTTTTTTCTGGTCTGGCTGCAGAAAAATATGATCGACAATATTCAAATAAGGCGCTCTTCTCTCGCATTTTTCACTATGCCAAGCCTTTTCTCAGACAAATTTTCTTGATTATCATTGTCGTTATTCTAAGAGCGATCACTGAATCTCTGCCCGCTTTAGTGGTTTCTAAAATTTTAGATAGAGTTACCATCGTAGACAATAAACTAGCTTTTATTCTCCTCCTATCTGGGATCATTTTGGTGCTTGAAGTTGGAAGCTATTTGCTTAATATGATTCGTCGACGCAAGTCAGTTCGGGTGATTTCAGAACTAATCCGTAACCTTTCTACAGATGCCTTTGCTGCCTCAACCAATCAGGATTTGGCATTTCATGACATTTTTTCTTCAGGCAAAATAGTCTCTCGTATATCTTCTGATACGAGAGAGTTCAGTACTTTAATAAACCTGACTACTGAAACACTCGCTCAAATGCTTCAATCCGTTTTCATTACAACAATTCTCATCACTACAGAATGGCATCTAGCCTTGATTGTTCTCAGTCTTATTCCAATTGTAGTGCTTTATATGTACTTTTATCGCAAGACTGCCAGGAAAATCACCCGGGCAGGGATGCGTGCAATGGCAGATGTCAATGCAACCATAAAAGAAACGATCAGTGGAATTGCAGTCGCAAAGAATTTCCGCCAGGAAAAAAGTATCTTTACTGTTTTTGACAAGGCAAATCAAACCTCATATCAGGTAAACATCAGACGCGGTTTGGTATTATCCTTTGTTTTTCCACTAATGCGAACTTTAGGAGGTATCTATGCTGGTATCCTCGTGTATTTTGGAGCAATCACAGTAACCCAAGGTCTTGTCACAGCCGGTGCATGGTATATGTTTGTACTTAGTATGGACCGCTTTCTGATGCCAATTTTTAATATTGCTTCTTACTGGACCCAAGTACAAACAGGCTTATCGGCAGCAGAAAGGATTTTTGCATTAATTGACGCTGACCATGCTGTCACCCAAATAGATAACTACATCGCCCAAAATATCACTGGCAAAATTAATTTTCACAATGTCACTTTTCATTATGCTAACTCTGAAAACCTCTTGGATGACTTCAATCTACAGATCAACCCGGGAGAAAGTGTCGCCATAGTCGGTCATACTGGCGCAGGGAAGACGTCCATTTCAAGGCTAATTACCCGTTTTTACGAATATCAGGAAGGCGAGCTTTTAATTGATGACAGGGATATCCGTTCTTATAACATAGAATCGCTTAGAAAATTCATGGGTATTGTCTCCCAGGTTCCTTTTCTCTTTGACGGCACTGTCTTAGATAACATTAGTTATGCAAATCCTGGAATTTCAAAAGAAGAAGTTTTGTCCGTGACCAATAGCGTAGGAGGTGGAGAATGGCTAGATACCTTGCCTAAAGGTCTGGATACACATGTGGGAGAAAGGGGATCACATCTTTCCATGGGGCAACGTCAACTCGTTGCTTTGATGCGGGTTTTAACACAAAAACCTTCTATTTTTATTCTTGATGAAGCCACTGCCAGTATCGATCCTTTTACTGAGAGGCAAATTCAGGATGCATTGAACTTGATCCTTAAAAATTCCACCTCTATACTTATAGCCCATCGTCTTTCAACGGTAAAATCAGCGGATCGTATTATTGTCCTCGAAAAAGGAAAAATCATTGAAGAAGGCGACCACAATCACTTGATCCAATCAGATGGACACTATGCGGATCTTTATAATACCTATTTCCGTCACCAAAGCCTCCAATATGTAGAAAATGCAGGCAGGCAGTTTAAGAGAAACCCAAATCTATTAACAAGTTAAAAATCAATTCGGCATTAATGCAATTACGTTAGCAATTGCTGTTCTTGACTTTTACCCTCTTAGCTTATAGAATCGACTAAAATATCAAAAAAGGAGAATATCATGCAATTTCCTCAAAATTTACTTTTTCAAAAGACCGATGAATGGGTCAAGGTCGAGGAAGACCTGGCAGTCATTGGAATATCAGATTATGCCCAGGATTCTCTCTCGGACATTGTTTATGTAGAAATTGTGGTTGAAGTAGGCGATACCGTTTCACAAGGTGACACGCTTGCCACGGTAGAATCTGTCAAAGCAGCCGCAGATGTCAATATTCCTGTCTCTGGTGAAGTGGTTGAGATTAATGAAGCTCTTGCCGATGCTCCCGAGATCATTAACAGTGAACCTTACGAAGGCGGTTGGATTGCAAAAATTCGTTTAGCGCCAGATTCAGGTATTGAGGCTTTGTTAGACGCTGCCGCTTACGAAAAATTCTGCCAGGAGCGCTAACAAATATGTACACGCCTCACACGAACAATGAAGTTGAGGCGATGCTTAAAGCAATCGGTGTCAACCATATAGAAGATCTTTTTCAGGAAATTCCAGAAAAATATCGTTTCCCAAAGCTTGACATGCCAAGTGGTCTCTCAGAGATGGAGACCATGGCACTCCTTCAAGAGATTGCTTCTGCAAACGCCACAACAAAGGAAATGGCATGTTTCTTAGGCGCAGGTGCTTACGATCACTATGTGCCAGCAGCTGTCGATATGCTTTTACGCCGCGGTGAATTTTATACGGCATACACCCCTTATCAACCCGAAATTTCCCAAGGGACGCTTCAGACTGTTTTTGAATATCAAAGCCTGATTTGTCGATTAACGGGCATGGATGTTTCCAATGCATCCCACTATGATGGCGCTACTGCCTGTGCAGAAGCAGCTATCCTCGCATATCATCACTATCGGGGAAAGAGAAAGAAAATCATACTTTCCCGTGGTCTCCATCCACAATATCGCGAGGTAATTCATACTTACCTGCAAGGCTATGATGACTTGGCAATTATTGAAAACAAACCTAAAAATGTGCCATTCGAAGATCCGCAAGACTTAATTAACCAACTTGATCTCGACACCTCTTTGGTTATTGTTCAATATCCAGATTTCTTCGGCAGAATTCTTGATTATAAAGCCTTAGTGGAAGCCGCCCATGGCGTAGGAGCTCTGGTTGCTGTCTCGATGAATCCGATCGGGATGGGGTTGCTGACTCCTCCTGGTGAATTTGGAGCAGACATCGTAGTAGGCGAAGGACAGCCGCTAGGCCTACCACTCGCTTTTGGTGGACCCTATCTTGGACTCTTTGCAGTTAAAAATGAGCTGGTTCGTAAGATCGCCGGTAGATTGGTAGGTGAAACCACAGATGTCAATGGGCAATTAGCCTATGTGTTGACCTTAACTGCTCGGGAACAGCATATACGCCGTGAGAAAGCCACCTCGAATATCTGCTCAAATCAGGGTCTTATGGTGCTTGCATCCACAATTTACCTCAGTATGTTAGGAAAACAAGGTTTACGAAAAGTTGCTGAGCTCTGTTATCACAAAGCTCATTATGCTGCTCAGGAAATCAACAAGGTTACAGGTTATAAAGTCCTATCCTCAGGTGCACCTTTCTTCCATGAATTTTTAGTCCAGTGCCCAAAACCAGTATCCATGATCAACGCTCATCTAGAAGAACACGGAATTATCGGTGGATATGATGTTAGCAACGACTATCCTGAGTTGGAGAACTGCATGCTTTTAGCTGTCACCGAAAAGATCCACAAAGAGGATATTGATTATCTTTGCGAGGTCCTTCAGGAGGTAGATCATGACTGAACCAACCATCTTTGAATTGTCATCTCCCAAAAGGATCGGCTTCCGTTACCCAGATATTGATGTCCCTCAGTTTGAATTACCTTCTGAATTCTTGCGAAAAGACCTCCCCCTTCCCGAGCTATCTGAAATTGATGTTGTTCGTCATTTCACCAGGTTATCACAGAAGAATTATGCGATCGATTTGGGCTTGTATCCTCTGGGTTCCTGTACGATGAAGTACAACCCAAAAATCAATGAAGAAGCTGCTCGTCTTGCAGGCTTTGCCTATACGCATCCGCTTCAATCCATACTGAGCACGCAAGGTAATCTTTACCTGATGTACCATTTACAGGAACACCTGAAGCACATCAGTGGTTTCAAGGCGGTAACTCTTCAATCGGCAGCAGGCGCTCAAGGTGAGCTGGTCGGTGCATTAATCATTCATGCTTATCATAAAGATCGTAAAGATCTTAAAAGAACCAAAATCCTGATTCCAGACTCAGCGCATGGCACTAATCCCGCTACATCCAGCATGGTAGGCTTTCAAGTCATCCAACTCCCGTCTGATTCGCGTGGCAATGTGGACCTTGCTGCTCTAAAGGAGTTATGCAATGATGAGCTTGCAGGGTTGATGTTAACCAACCCCAATACATTAGGGCTTTTTGATGAAAATGTGGTTGAAGTAATCGAAATGGTTCATACGGCAGGCGGTCTTGTTTACGGCGATGGCGCTAACATGAACGCATTGCTTGGCATTACACGTCCAGGTGACCTGGGCTTTGATGTGATGCATTTCAATCTTCATAAAACCTTCTCAACCCCACATGGTGGCGGAGGTCCTGGCTCAGGTCCTGTCGCTGTCTGTGAAAAGCTAATTGATTTCCTGCCCGATCCAGTAGTGAGCATCATAGATAAAGGTGATGAAGAGACTCCTCCCCTCTATGGTTTTACAACACCGAAAAAGACTATCGGTAGAATGAAGGCTTTTCATGGGCAATTTGGTGTGCTTATCCGTGCATTTACCTACATCACTTTGCTTGGTGCTGAAGGTTTGCGTGACGTCGCTGAAAAAGCAGTGTTAAACGCAAACTATCTGCTCTCTAAGGTTAAAGGCGCTTATCACTTACCGTATGACCGTAGGTGTATGCATGAATTTGTGGTAGAAGGATTTTGGAAGGATGTTCCTGACATTCACGCATTGGATATCGCCAAACGTTTGATGGATCATGGTTACCATCCGCCAACGAATTACTTCCCACTCATTGTGCATGAAGCATTGATGATCGAACCTACCGAGACCGAATCAATGCAGGAGCTTGATGCTTTTGCCGATGCACTCGTGAAAATTGCTGATGAAGCACGAACCCAACCAGAACTGCTCCACTCTGCTCCTCACCACACGCCTGTTGGTCGCTGTGATGAATTGAAGGCAGCGCGTGATCTAGTTTTGTGTTGTGGCACATTTGAAAATAAATAAACTATTCTGATAGTAACAAAAATCCGGGTGACAAAGCCCGGATTTTTTACTTTAAATCAAAAAGAAAAATTTTGATTTTATGTGGAGAACTCTTGCTGATTAAAGAATTAACGATACTGGGCAATGATCTGAGCCCATAATTTCATCATGGATGATTACATCTTTAATAAGTGGAACCAATGCCTCACTAACCAGATAATAATCCAAACGCCAGCCGATATTTCTGGCGCGTGCATTCATACGATAGGTCCACCAGGTATAACTGACCCTGTCAGGATGTAAGTTGCGAAAAATGTCAACAAACCCACTTTCAAGGTACTTATCAATCCAGACTCTTTCTTCAGGCAGGAAACCAGTGTTTTTTTCATTTGATTTTGGGTTTGCTAGATCAATTTCATTATGGGCGGTATTAAAATCACCAGTAATAATGATCTTTTCACCTTGCGCATGGTATTCATTACAAATATTGAGCAAAACCCTAGTTTAAAGGGCACACGTTGGTTCTCCTGACCACCATTCGGAAAATAAATATTGTAGAGGAGAAAGTCGGGATATCTCATGCGGATGACACGACCTTCCTGGTCATATTCATCCATACCTAATCCTTTGACAACCTCAAGCGGTTCGGTTTTATGAAAAACTGCAGTGCCGCTATAACCGGGTCTTTCAGCAGGATTCCAGATAGATAGATAACCACTGATCTCGCCCTCACCTTCATCTAATTGCTCAGGTTTTACCTTGATTTCTTGAAGGCATAATACATCGGGCGCAGCTTCATCGATCCACGAAAAAGCATCCTTGCGCCTTACTGCCCGGTATCCATTCACGTTCCATGTTGTAATCTTCAATTTATCACCTGTTTATTTTCTTTTTAGCCTATGGTAAACTATCAATTTAATGATGTCATTCAAGATTTTACTGAATATAACCGATCCCGTAAAGGGCATTGCTTGGAAAGCACAGCGTAAAGGAATATTTACAATACTTTCTATGATCATCCTGATGGGTCATTTGTTATTGTACATCCCCCAATCAGATGTTTCTGCCCAACAACAACCTTTGCCGGTTTATGTCGTTAAATCTGGGGATACCCTTTATTCCATTGCCCTTCAATTTAACCTTACTTTAGAAGAGGTTGTTGCTGCCAATAGCGAGATCAATCCCGATTTCTTAAACATAGGAGACCGGATCATCATTCCAGGATTGGAAGGCATTACTGGTGTTCTCACTAATCAGCAAGTAAATTTCGGTGAAAACCTGATCAGCTTAAGCCGCAGAAATCAAACTGATCCTGTGCATATCATTAAGCTGAATAAAATCACCAGCCCGTCAGAAGCATTTGCAGGCATAGAATGGATAGTGCCAATATCTGAAGATCCCGAAATTCTTAGTCCAATTTCAAAACCCTCACAAGATATTACCTCTTTGGAGTTAACTGCGCTCAATAATACAAACACGTGGAGATTGAAGCAGACCAATGCAATCACATCGACTTTTGGTTTTTTACCTGATGAAGTTTTGTGGTCTAAATCAGAAACCGAAACAGCGTCATCTCTACCTATCCCACATATCACTTCATTTGAAATAGATTCTCTCCCCCTTGTTCAGGGAGCGACCCTAACCATTGAGGTAGGAACTGATTCTCCTCTTGAGATCAACGCCAATATTAACGATATCCCCATAAATTTTTTCGCTGATGAGGAGAACCAATACGCTGCCTTATATGGTGTAAGTGCGATTGCTGAGCCAGGGGTATATCCTATGACAGTAGAACTTAGCTCCGAACCTGACCAAATTTATCGATTTACTCAGTGGATTTTATTAGAGGAAGCTGGTTTTGTTTCCGATCCAGAAATATATGTACCAACTGAATCAGTAGATCCAGCCAATATCGCCGCTGAGGAATCCATTTTCGATTCCTATATCAAACAATTGACCCCTGTTCGATACTGGGATGATATGTTCTGGCCTCCAGTTGCAGATCGAACAAACATCGTCGGTTACTATGGCAACCGCCGCTCCTACAACGATGGTGCCTTGCTCTACTATCACACCGGGGTTGATTTTGGCTATGCCTTAGGAATTGATGTCTTTGCACCTGCCAAAGGGATTGTTATTGCAACAGAACCGGATCTCTTTATCCGTGGAAATGCACTAATCATCGATCATGGTTGGGGTGTTTTTACCGGTTATTGGCATTTATCTGAATTTTTAGTGGAAGTAGGAGACCTCGTTGAGCCAGGTCAATTAATCGCACGTCTAGGGAACACGGGTCGTTCAGCAGGTCCCCATCTTCACTTTGAAGTAATCGTCAATAAGGTTGCGGTTAATCCGCTAACCTGGTTGACCAAAGAATTTCCATAAAAAAAGACAGGACCTCAATCCTGCCTCTTCAGTGCGCTGGGGGGGACTTGAACCCCCATGCCTTGCGGCACATGGCCCTCAACCATGCCTGTCTGCCAGTTCCAGCACCAGCGC
>CAZJLN010000010.1:0-27525 GCA_964546745.1 uncultured Anaerolineaceae bacterium | reverse complement strand
AGTGGCGAACGGTAAAGGAGCCTGCATGGCGCATGCTCAAAAATTTTAAAGGCTGGGACCCTAATGTTCGGTAAAAATGTAATAAATTATCAATCCTCAGTTAATTGTTTATCTGAGTCTGATGAGGAATTTGGCAACCAACTCGTGAGGACCGCTTTTATCTCTTGGTAATCCTGGTCAGGCAAGTCTTTGGTAATCCCCAACAATCTAACAGCTTTTTGAGTTGAGATAATAAGTCCTGAGTGTATCTCCTGGATTGATTGAATCTCGTTCCTGTTTATGATGAGTTCTGGGTATCCTGGTTGGATTTGTCGAAGTTGATTATCGTCCAATTCCAGTAAATAGCCTTCGAAAAATAAGCGCCTTTGTTTGACTGACCGTATGGCAGTATAGATCAGCATCCCGACCAAAACAAGCATCAGCAAAAGGGTAAAGACATTCAGTTCGTTCTTGAGAAAAACCAAGATGAAAATGATGAGTAAAATCAATATGATGATGCCATACAAAAAAACAATACTTCGCTTTTCCTTGGAAAATTTTTGCGGATCAAGGCGATAAGTTTTCACTTGGTTCTCCGGTCAATATTTCCTTCATTATACCCAAACGAGCAATATTCTTGATGAAGCAGTTTCGGAGATTGATCAGATCAGCTTGATATAATTGACTTCACTTTAGGCGATAGAGAGGAAGAGAAAACCATGAAAATCAAGTTGATCAGCTACAAAGACGTATCCTTTCCATCGCTCATACCCCGCCAGGTTGATATCTGGTTGCCGTTACAATATGAGCAGGATCCCTCTAGCCGTTATCCTGTTTTGTATATGCATGATGGACAAAATTTATTTCGAAGGCATAAGTTCATTTTGAGGACCTGGAAAGTTGCAGAACATGTAACTGAAATGTCAGGTAATGGGGTCATACCACCAGTGATTGTGGTAGGCATATGGAATACCCCAAACCGGATGGGGGACTATTTACCAAACAAGCCGATTGCCTCCCCTGAAGCCCAGGCAAAGCTTAAAAAGGTATCCAAGGCTTATCATTTCAATGTTGATGAACAAGTATCAGATCTATATTTACGGTTCATTGTTGAAAAGATCAAGCCTATGATCGATGATAACTTCCGCACGCTAACATCGATGTCTCAAACCGGTATTATGGGATCAAGCATGGGTGGATTGATCTCGCTTTATGCCTTAACAGAATATCCTCAAGTATTTGGCATGGCTGGGTGTTTATCTACCCATTGGCCAATATGTGATGATTATATGGTGCCATATCTTGATAAAGCGCTTCCGGTTCCTGGCGCCCATCGAATCTACTTTGACCATGGAACAGAAGGGTTAGATAAATCATACGGGTCTTTCCAAAAGAAAGTTGATAAGCTTATGCATCAGAAGGGATATAAAGAAGGCGTACATTGGATGACCAAGGTTTTTCCGGGTGAGGATCATAATGAAACAGCCTGGTCTGGAAGATTAAACATTCCTTTAAAGTTCTTATTTGAGAATAAAGGATAGATGCTCAAAAAACTATCGTTTTTGAAACAAACCCCAGACTGAAGGTTTTTTTAAGCCAGGTTTATCTTTCCATGTTTCATAACTTTTTGATATCTTGAGTTGGATTAAATTATTAGCCAAGATACTTAAGTCGCCATCATCAATCCCATGCCAATCGTTCTCATTCTGTTTGTAATGGGCATAGAGTAGAAAATTTCCTCCTGGTTTTAGATAACGAGATAAATTCACTATGTATATCTTCTTCTGATTTACTGTTAGATTGTGGAAACAACCAATATCTAAAACAAGATTGAATGGTTCTGAAAACTTATAGAGTCTGGTCACTGACCCAAGGATGACCTTTCCAGATAAACCCTTATTCGACAATTTTCTTCTGGCTGCATGGACCGCTGTTGGAATAAAATCAACTCCGACAACAATCCAACCCTTCTGTGCCATTTTTACCAAATTTGTCCCCGTGCCACAACCCAAATCTAAGGCACGACCAGTTGGATGGGTATCCAGGTAGGTAATCAACTCTGGTGGGGAGATGCCAGTATCCCAGCGTGGTTTTTGCTGATATTTCAAATAAAAAGAGAACCAATTATTAAATCTCATTTCTATGCCAAATGGCGAAAAGTGTTCATAATTCCTTTGAATTTTTGCTCACACTTAATTATTAATCTTTTGATACTCCGTCAAATTTGTGTCTCGAGAAAAAATACCTGTTATAATAAACGGCTGTCAATTAACTTTTGACATTTTTTAGCATGTAAAATAAAATAATATTTTAGCAATTGGTCCTATTAATTATTAAAGATATAAAGGAAGGGTTCATTTAATGAAAGAGTATACAACAGAATCAATACGAAACATCGTTTTGGCATCTCACAGCAATTCCGGTAAAACCATGATGGTTGAGGCATTTCTATATTTTACTGGTGCTACAACCAGGCTTGGAAAAATTGAAGATGGAACTACAGTTTCGGATTATGAAGATGATGAGCATCGCCGAGGTATTTCGTTATATACAACAGTCATCCCGATTGAATATAAAAACTATAAACTCAATTTCCTTGACACTCCAGGCTATACCGATTTTGTTGGTGAAATGATTTCAGCCATGCGGGTTGCAGATTCTGCCTTGATCCTGGTTGACTCTGTGGCAGGCCTAGAAGTCGGAACGGAAATTGCTATTCAGCACGCTATAGAATTCAAGCTTCCTCAAATGTTGGTTATCAATAAAATGGAGCGGGATAACGCGAATTTTCAGAAAGCCCTAGCCTCAGTGCAAGAGCATGTCGATTCACGATTAATCCCGATGCAGCTTCCTTGGGGTGAAAAAGCAGATTTCAAGGGTGTCATTGACCTGGTCAGTATGAAAGCCTACAAGGGCGACGGAAAAACGGCAGTTGAAATCCCAGCCGAGTTTAAAAGTGATGCGGAGAATGCACGCTTAACCTTGGTAGAGGCTGCGGCTGAGGGAGAAGACTCACTGCTTGAGAAATATTTTGAGAATGGTGACCTGGAAAGCGATGAAATCCTGCGTGGATTGCGCAAAGCCATGATGAATAATGGTGTTGTTCCGGTACTTGTATCAGCAGGCGCTCATTTGATTGGGATTGCACCCCTACTGGACGCAGTTGTGGCATTAGCCCCATCCCCTGTGGAAGTTGATGCTGTTGTTGCAGAATCTCCTAAAGGTGAGGTTAGCCTAAAGGCTGATGATAACGGACCCCTTGCGGCTTATGTGTGGAAAACCACAGCCGATCCCTTTGTGGGCAAGCAAACCTTCTTCCGGGTTTACTCTGGTAAGTTGACCTCAGATACCCGTGTTTGGAACTCAAACAAAGCTGAGGAAGAACGCTTAGCAGGAATGCAAGTGCCCTTTGGTAAAGATAATTTGTCCGTCCCTGTGATTCATTCGGGAGATATTGGTTCAGTTGCCAAACTTAGTGTGACCACTACTGGTGATACATTCACTACCAAGGAACTCAACCTGAAACTCCCAATTCCAAATTACCCACACGCACTTTACCGGGTTGCTATCGCCCCGAAGACACAATCAGATGCCGCCAAGCTTAGCCAGACTCTTACTCGCCTGTGCGAAGAGGATATGACCTTAACCTGGCATAATGAGCCCGCCACCCGACAGACCCTTTTGTTTGGCATGGGCGATCAGCATATTGATGTAGCACTAAAACGTGCTGAATCGAAATTCCAACTTAGTATCTTGCTTTTGGAGCCAAAGGTTCCTTATCAAGAACATATTACCAAGGAAGGTGCTGCTATGTATCGCCATAAGAAACAAACTGGCGGTGCAGGTCAATTTGGTGAAGTCCACTTAAAAGTATTTCCCCTCAAGGATGAAGATTTTAGCTTTAGCAACGATGTTTTTGGTGGTGCAATTTCAAGTAACTATATGGCATCCATTGAAAAAGGAATTCGCAATGTGATGAAAGAAGGTGTTATTGCTGGTTATCCTGTGAGCGCAGTCGGTGTCTCCATTGTTGATGGTAAGGAACATCCAGTTGATTCCAAACCAATTGCATTCGAAATTGCTGGTCGTGAGGCATTCAAGCTTGCCTTCAAAGAAGCAAACCCAGTTCTTTACGAGCCTATCATGAAAGTTCAGGTCATTGTCCCTGAAGCTAACATGGGTGATATTCTCGGTGATATGAACACAAGACGCGCTAGAGTTCAAGGTATGGATACTGAAAAAGGGAAGTCCACCGTGACTGCAACTGTACCTTTAGCAGAAATGATGCGCTACACCACGAACTTGCGATCGATGACGGGGGGACGTGGCTATTTTACAATGGAATTTGATCATTACGATCTTGTTCCTACCCACCTGACACAAGAAATAGTTGAAGCCAGACAAAAAGAACTAAAAGAGGATGAGTAGTAATTCTTTTACAAGAGAACAGAACGGCAGGCTTGGACCTGCCGTTCTTTTTATTCAAAGATGTAACGATGATAATCACATATTGGTCTAAAACCAATCTGCATATAGATGTCATTGCTGGTTGGGTTTGAGAGGTCCGTAAAGAGATTGATGGACTGGTAACCTTTTGCCAATAGGTACTGACTGAGGTGTGCTACACATGCAGAGGCATATCCCTTTTTGCGCTCTTGAGGAGGTGTATATACTCCGCTAATGCAGATGGCATGACCTGTGGGACGAGTGCTTAGGGCAATCGATACTGGTTTGTCATTCACTTTCCAAAGAAAAACAGAATCCTGTTCGATCATCTTTAAAACCCGTTCAGAATTTTCATGGTGGGGCATGTCTGGATGTGCTTCTTGCTGCATTGCATAAAAGTACTTCGTGACGATAGAAATGTCTTCTTTGGATGCCAAGTAAAACTTACCGGGAGGTGTTCTAGGAAATGAACCTTGAGTCAATTCATAGACTCTTAGCGCCATGGTAAGGGTTACAGTTTGGTGGGTGATATTTGACCAACAAGCAGCAAACAAATCGCTATACTCTGATCTGCCATTAACACCTGGCACATGAATTTTCTCCTTGACACAATAATTGATCAATTCACGATAGACTTTTGGATTAGACTGCTCCGCATGGATGAGGAGTGGAAAAGGTGGGGTCATTAATGCTGCTGATAGTAGGTCTCCATTCTCGATGACAGTTAACATGAATGGATCTTTATATCGAGAAGGATCTGTGTTAAGCAATTGGCTCAGCCCTAGGATGAGATTATTGGCTGTCTCATTCTTTAAAAAGGAGGATTGCGTAATCTTAGAAAACTCTGTAGGATCGTGATAACGGTTAACTATCACAATTAATTCTCCGATAAGAGCTTAAAACCCATTCCAACGAAACAGATCAAGATCAATCTCGCCATTTTGATTGAAAACAACGCCTTCTTCGATCAATAGGGATTGTTGAATAGCACTACCGATGCCAAACATACTGATGCGACCTTTGGCATTGACAACACGCTGCCATGGGACTTGTGGATCACGTCCATCTTTGAGCGCAGCCATTGCATAGCCAACCATGCGTGCAGAACATCCTCCAACTGCATTAGCAATTTGACCATAAGTCACTACTTTTCCCTCAGGAACCTGCTTAACTAAGTTATAGATAATCTCATACAGACCTAGCTTTTTACTTTGATCGCTCATTATTTCTCACTTTCACAATAAGGAAGCTATATTTTTAATATCATACAATTTAAGAACTCAAATGTAAACATGCTTTTAAAGATAGTTTCATAACTTCTTCACAAGTTATTCATTTTAAATCAATAGGAAAATTATAAAATACAAAATAGAAAAACGTAAAAATTCTGGATAATCCAGGAAAGAAGGAAATAAAATGAAAAATAGAGTGTTCTCAAAAATAATCATTATGGCAGTAGTTTTACTTACTGTAAGTGGCTTTGCTGTCCCACAAATTGTCAAGGCTAATTCATTTACCGTTGAGACTATTAATGATCAAACAATTGATCTTAGCGAGGAGGAGAAAGAAGATCTTTATTACATGCGAGAGGAAGAGAAATTAGCCCGTGATGTTTACCTTACCCTTTATGAACAGTGGGATCTGTCTGTTTTTAAACGAATCGCGTCAAGCGAGCAGAAACACATGAATTCTATAGGAAAACTTCTAGAGGCATATGAAATCCCAGACATTATCGTAGATGATAGTGTAGGCATTTTTGTTAATCCTGAACTTCAAAAACTGTTTTCTGAGTTGATAGAAAAAGGAAGTAAGTCCATGGCGGATGCCTTGTTGGTAGGCGGTATGATCGAAGAAGTAGATATTTTGGACATCGAAGAAGCAATCAAAAACACAACGCATGATGATATTGCCAGAGTTTATGAAAGGCTGTTAAGGGGTTCTTACAACCACCTGCGTGCTTTTATCTCTAACTACAAAAGCCAAACAGGCGAAACATACGAGTATCAACTCATGGAAGATAAACCTGATGAGGTTGAGAAAGATTTTAACAATTTTTTGCGCCAAGGAAGAGGAAATCGGCGCTAATCCACTTGAATTAATTATTGAAAAACCTGTGCTAAACCTTTGAGCACAGGTTTTTTGGAATTTTTACTCATTTAAAAAGTCTCTCAAGGAGCGGCTATGCATCGGGTGCCTAAGTTTACGTAAGGCAATACCTTCAATTTGCCTAATGCGTTCGCGTGTCACCCTAAAATGATCGCTCACTTCTTCGAGGGTGTGTTCAACCCCGTCGATCAAGCCAAAACGCAGAGAAAGCACTTCCCTTTCCCGATCTGATAACATATCCAAAGATTGTTGCACTTTGGTTTTGAGCATTTGTTTAACAGCTTCATCAAGCGGTTCTGCCGCATCAAAGTCCTCGATAAATTCACCTAAAGTGCTGTTATCCTCATCCCCCACAGGGCTTTCTAAGGATAAAGGTTCTTCAGCAAATTTAAATATTTGTTGAACCTTTGCTGTGGCGTCTTCCCATTTCTTTATCAAAATAGGATCAGACAATGATTCTTTTTCACTTAATCCATTGATCCTTTTTACATCCTCCGGATCCATCCAGTCTGAATTTAACGCCATTTCATAAAAAGTGGGGTTACGCCCAAGGGTCTGGACAAGATCTCTTTGGATCTTCAGCAGTTTAGTAATGGCTTCCACAATATGAACTGGGATCCGAATGGTACGGGCATTCTCAGAAATACAACGGGTGATGGCTTGACGAATCCACCATATCGCATAGGTGCTGAATTTAAAACCTCGGGTTGGGTCAAATTTATTGACTGCCCTTAGCAAACCAATATTGCCTTCTTGAATCAGATCCAGCAGCGAGATGCCACGACCTAAGTACTTTTTCGCAACACTGACCACAAGACGGAGGTTGTACATAATCAGCATTTGAATTGCTAAGTCTGCATTTGAGAACACTTGAGAAAAGTGAGAATTGAGGTTCTCCTTTTCAGGCAATATATCGGGGGGGAATTTTACAACAGACCGGAGCTTTTTTGACTGGAAAGACTTAAAACTAAATGTAATCATTGAATCAGGCAGCAAGTAGAAACAACAGTAAAAGTGAAACAAATCTTTTGCAAGCAAGTCCCAGTTTGGGTCAATACCCCATTGCGCATTTGCTAGATAACTCCTGAGATAGTGAATCGGGATTGGGTTGCATTTCTGTCGAAGGATTTGGGATTCTTCAATTATCTGATGGAAATCTGGTATAGATGCGTTTACAATCTTTATGTCTTCAAGAATTTTTGGATAAGTTTTTATAATCTCAGTGTAGATATTTTTGATAATTTGACCCAGATCACACTTAAGCAGATCATCCTGATCATTGATGTTAACAATACTAAATAGCAGGTCTCTGGCTTTAATACAAGCTGCCAGATGAAATTCATTATTTGCATCCAATAATCCAGGAAGACTGATTTCTTTCAAATACAAACGAACAGGATCATCTACTTGATCAAATTCTTCAAAAAAATCAGGAATAATCTCTTCAGGTTGATTATTCAATAATTCATCTAAAGGATCATCACTATTTAAATCAGATTGCATTTTTCCCTTTCGGTATTTTTGAAATTCTCACGCAGAAAACACGGCACGAGGTTCAGAGCGATTTTTTTGTTCTTCCGAGTATTGATGGTTGTAGTGCATCATCGATCTTCTTGCGAATTCTGATTTGTTCAAGAACTGTCTCTTGGTAGGATGATGCCAGGTCTTCGTCTTCTGGGGTGAGAACATGCTGAAGATATAGAAGCTCGTTGATCTGGTCTTCAATATTTTGACGGCGCATCCTTAAAATGGCACGTGTAATGTCCGCCAATTCTTTTTCGGGCAGTACCTCTTTGTCAGATTTTTTTTCGTCTTCATCTACACGAAATGCTTCAAGGATGGTTTCGGGACAGTTCATCTCGACATATTCCAGCGGTGCAAATTCATCTTGTTCCAAAGAAGTCCGAATGATCTGTAAAATTTCTAAATAATCTCTCTCCTGGAAATCGTTATTTGAAAGTTGTGATAAGCCAAAATTTTGGAGTGAGCGATTGATGTTGTAAATTCCTTCCGGATTTTTCAACAAGTATTGCAGACAATATTTTTCAAGGATACGATTGCTGCGTTTATACTCTTTGGTTTGAATTGGCAGCTTCTCCTTATTGTCCAATGATCGACTTGACCGCTTGATGAGAGCGCTAATGTTTGTTGGAGAAACTAAAGCCCTTTCATCTACTTTAATTAACAATGCAAGCCTTTGGCGGTAAGTTTCTCGTTCTACACGATCAGCGACATCCTCAATCAAGGGAAGAACCTGAGAGGCAATTTCACTCTTAGCCTTTGGATCATTGATGTCCCTGCTGGCTGCCAAGGTCTCCATTACATGTTCAACAATGGGTTTTGCGTTGGAAACAATCTTTTCCCAAGCTATCGGATCTTCCAAGACGATTTCATCAGGATCCTTTCCTGCTGGTAAGGTGGTGACACGAATATCGGCTTTTAACCTGGCTTCAAAATGCAGCAGTCCACGGGCATCAAAACGCAACTCAGATTCCTGATCCATTGTTTGACGAGCAGTTTCAAGGCCTCGTAACGTGGCTTTTTCACCTGCAGTATCTGGATCTAATGCCAAAACAATTCGACGAGTGAACTTCTTAACCAAACGGAATTGATCCTCAGTTAGGGCAGTACCCATCGGTGAAACTGCATTGTTATAACCCGCTTGATGCAACGCAATTGTATCCATGTAACCTTCAACAATCACAACCTGGTCGGTAGCCCGAATTGGCTGCCTGGCAAGGTCGAGGCTATAGAGCAAGCGTCCCTTGTCAAATAGCTCCGTTTTGGGGGAGTTTAGATACTTGGGGACATCATCAGGGTCAACGATCCTACCGCCAAAACCAACTATTTTTCCGTAGGTATCTCGAATAGGAAATATCAAACGATGGCGAAATCGGTCATACATACCGCCCGAATCTCCTTCTGTGGTCAAGCCAGCATCAAGCAACAACTGCTCGGAGTATCCCTTTGACTTCATATGGTTAATGAGATTATCCCAACCATTAGGGGCGTATCCTAAACCAAAGATTTTTATTGTCTGATCGGTTAATCCTCGATTATGCAAGTAGGTGAGCGTCTCATGCCCTGTGGGAGTTTCAAGCATCTGCTGACGATAGTAAAGCGCAGCTGATTCCATTGCCTCCGTTAACAAGTCTCGAGTATCTTTATCAACCTTATTTTCGTATGCATAGGATTTTAGAGTCACACCCGCTCGATCTGCTAAATACTTCAGCGTCTCATTGAAATCCCAACCCTCTTTTTTCATGACAAACCCAAAAATATCTCCACCCTCATTACATTGGCCAAAACAACGCCAGGTTTGTGATTCTGGAAAGACAACAAAGGCAGGTGTGCGTGTATTGCTGTGGAAGGGGCAAAAACCCGTATAATTTTTTCCGGTGTGACGCAGTTTCACCGTCTCGGAAACAATATCAACGATATCCAACTGAGCTTTAATTTCATCAACGACACTCATTTATTAAGTCCTGGTTTTCCTCATTTAAAATCAATTTTATATGTTCCACCCGGCAAGCCAATACAAATTTTATTTAACCGATGATTTATTATACCTTTTGATGATCGCATCATTCAAGTAATCATCAATGCTAAAACACAAGTGACGGGTTGGAGCCCGTCACTTGTGTTCGTTAGGTTTTTTTGATTAGCTCTCTGGCTCAACCTTTGAGCTTTCATAATTTAATGCAGCCATTTGCTGATAGAGAGCCCAACGCTTGGTTGCATCTTGCTGTGCTTTTTTCATCAGAATTTCGGCACGGGCTTCATTGGACTGTAGTAGCATGCGATAACGGGTTTCATTATAGGCATACTCATCAAATTTGACTGTGGGTTCTTTCGAATCCAACTGCAATGGATTGGTACCTTGAGCAGCCAGATCAGGATTATAGCGGAACAACGGCCATGCGCCTGAGTTCACAATCAACTTCTGCTGCATCAAACCTTTCTTCATATCATAACCATGTTGTGTACAATGGCTATACGCAATAATTAGAGAAGGTCCTTCATAAGCATCAGCTTCCATAAAGGCTTTGAGGGTCTG
This sequence comes from uncultured Anaerolineaceae bacterium, assembly GCA_964546745.1. Classification (GTDB taxonomy): domain Bacteria; phylum Chloroflexota; class Anaerolineae; order Anaerolineales; family Anaerolineaceae; genus CAZJLN01. The sequence continues at coordinate 16,937 of CAZJLN010000010.1, read as the reverse complement.
GGAGTCATTAGCCCCCATGGCGACACGTGCGATGTAAATATTGCCATAGGTCATTGCCATCATACCCAGGTCTTTCTTGGGTAGATCTCGCCCATTTGCGGCGAATTTTGCTACTGCAGCACGTGGAGTGGCTTTAGATGATTGACCACCGGTATTGCTATAAACTTCTGTATCCAGAACAAGCACGTTGACATCCCGTCCGGAGGCAAGCACATGATCCAATCCACCATAGCCAATGTCATAAGCCCAGCCATCACCACCAATAATCCAAACACTCTTTCTCACGAGATAATCTGAGAGCGATAATAAGCTCTTAACTTCAGGCTTATTGACCTTTTCAAGCAGTTTCCGTAATTCAACAACGCGCTTGCGTTGTGCTTGAATATCCGCATCGGTTTTTTGAGTGGCATGCAAAATTTCATCAGCAAATTCTCTACCAACCTCGCCGGCTAGTTTTTCCAGCATTTCGTAAGCGTACTCAGTGAATTTATCGATGGTGAGGCGCATACCTAAGCCAAATTCTGCATTATCTTCAAACAGAGAGTTGGACCAAGCTGGACCTCTTCCGTCTACATTGGATGTGTAAGGTGTTGTAGGAAGATTACCGCCATAAATGGATGAGCAGCCGGTCGCGTTAGCAACAACCATGCGATCCCCAAATAATTGGGTGGCTAATTTAATATAAGGTGTTTCACCACAACCCGCACAAGCACCTGAGAACTCAAACAGTGGCTCTAAGAGTTGTGAGTTCTTTACCAGATGGGGAGAAATGGTTGCACGATCGAGATAAGGAATTGATAGGAAGAAATTCCAATTTTTGCTTTCCTGTTCCCGCAGAGGAGGTTGGGGACGCATGTTGATTGCTTTACGGGAAGGATCTGTCTTATCTTTCCCAGGGCAGTTTTCCACGCATAAACCACAGCCGGTACAATCTTCCGGAGCAACCTGAACAGTGTAAGAATAACCTTCACGCCACTCACGAAACTTAGAATCGGTGTGTTTAAAGGTTTCTGGGGCTTTTTCTAACAATTCGTTGTTGTAGACCTTGACACGAATGGATGCGTGGGGACAAACAAAGGCACAGCGTGCACATTGAATACAGATATCAGGTTCCCATACAGGCATCTCAAGAGCAATATTACGTTTTTCCCATTTAGTTGTGCCCACTGGGAAGGTCCCATCTACTGGCATCTTACTGACGGGAATACTATCTCCATTTCGATCAATAATCATGCCCAACACATCACGTACATATTCAGGGGCTTCTTCAGGCACTGGTGGACGTCGGGTGAATGTACTGGTGACTTTCTCAGGGATTTCAACCTTGTGCATGTTTGCCACTGCCTGATCGACGGCGGCATAATTTTTCTGAACAACTGCTTCACCACGTTTTCCATAGGTCTTCTCAATGGATTTTTTAATTTGGTAGATGGCTTCGTCTCTTGGCAAAATACCACTGATGGCAAAGAAACAAGTCTGCATAATAGTATTGATACGCTGACCCATTCCAGTCTTTTCAGCAACATCATAAGCATCTATCACATAGAATTGAACCTTTTTCTCAATTAAATCCTCTTGCATTTCCTTAGGAAGATAATCCCAGACCTTGTCTGCGGGCTGAATATGATTGAGAAGGAAAACGCCACCAGGTCGAAGAAACTTGAGCATGTCAAAGCGATCGACAAATGAGACCTGATGACAGCCAACAAAGGTTGCTTCACCTTCAGTAATCATATATGGTGCTTTAATTGGATTGGGTCCAAAGCGTAGGTGTGATACGGTAACGGTGCCAGATTTTTTGGAGTCATATTCAAAATAACCTTGTGCATAGTTATCAGTCTCATCGCCGATAATCTTAATGGAGTTCTTGTTAGCACCAACAGTGCCATCCGAACCCAGACCAAAGAACATAGCTTGGACGACTTCATTGCCCATAACCTCAAATGAAGGATCGTAGTCAAGGCTTGTGTGAGTAACATCATCAATGATGCCGATGGTGAAGTCTGATTTTGGGTCATCTTTCTTGAGTTCGTCAAAGACACCTTTGACCATTGCAGGTGTAAATTCTTTAGAGGAAAGACCATAGCGACCACCGACAACATGAGGTAAGGTCTTGAAAGGAGCAATCCCCTTATCAAGACCCACCCGTAACGCATTAACAATGTCCAGATAAAGGGGTTCGCCATTTGCACCGGGTTCTTTTGTACGGTCCAAAACTGCAATCTTCTTGACAGTGGCTGGCAGAGCCTTCATCAGATGTTCAACAGAGAATGGGCGATAAAGACGAACTGTAACAACGCCGACTTTCTCGCCTTTATTTACGAGAACTTTAGCAGTCTCACCTGCGGTCTCTGCGCCAGATGCTATCACAATTATTACTCTCTCAGCATCGGGAGCGCCAGTATATTCAAAGAGATGGTATTTTCGACCCGTTAACTTGCCAAATTTTTCCATCTCCTCTTCTACAATGGATGGACATTTGGCATAGAAGGCATTGACAGTCTCACGACCCTGGAAATACACGTCAGGATTTTGAGCAGTGCCACGAATCACTGGATTATCTGGGGATAGCGCTCTTTGACGATGGGCGACAACAAGCGTGTCATCGATCATAGCGCGCAAATCATCATCGCTGACACGTTCGATCTTGTTAATCTCATGTGAAGTGCGGAAGCCATCAAAGAAATGTAAAAAGGGAATGCGGGAGCGTAAAGTAGATGCATGGGATATTAATGCCATGTCTTGGGATTCTTGAACTGAACAAGATGCCAACATGGCAAATCCGGTCGCACGGCATGCTGTTACGTCTGATTGATCACCAAAGATGGATAGCGCCTGAGCAGCCAAAGAGCGAGCACTGACATTGAATACTGTTGAAGTTAGCTCACCAGCAATTTTGTACATATTGGGGATCATTAAGAGCAAACCCTGAGAGGCGGTGAAGGTTGTTGAGAGTCCACCTGCCTGCAAAGCACCATGGACTGCTCCGGCAGCGCCACCCTCAGATTGCATTTGCTGAACAATCGGGACAGTGCCCCATAAATTGGGAATACCCTCCGCCATCCAAGCATCAGCATATTCTCCCATGGGAGAGGAAGGTGTGATGGGATAAATTGCAATAACTTCACTTAGACGATATGAGACATATGCAGTTGCTTCATTTGCATCTGTCATTACCATTTCACGTTTCATTCGATCAACTCCTTAAATTGAATTTGAGTTTATTTGATTTGGGATAAGTACTTACGCACCTATTTGGTCACTATTAGCCCAATCAACAATTGTACCCGAAAATATCCGAATTGCTGATTAATTTGTTGATAATTAGAAAATATAATACTTATTCTGTCAGATTAAACATTTCCTTAACATGAGGTGTAGCCAGGAATAATGACACAATGCTTTTACCGTCTTTGATTTGCCCATTTGAAGCAAATTTCAAGGCGTCTGAAAACGGAATTCGCTGGACTGCCAAAAACTCATCTTCATCAGCTTGAAGAGGTGCAGGGTTTAAGTTTGAAGCCAAAAAGACATCCATAAATTCATTTGAATACCCAGCAGTCATAAAGAAACCCCCAATATGCACGATTCTCTCTGCGTCCATCCCTGTTTCTTCTCGTAATTCACGACGAGCGGCAGTTTCAGGCTTTTCGTTTTGATCCAACACTCCTGCTGGAAGCTCTAATAAAATCTCATCAGCTCCAATTCGATATTGGCTAACAAAATAAATTTGCATTTCATGATCAATCGCGACGAGCGTGACTGCATTGGCATGGTCTACTAGATCATATTCGCGTTCCCTTCCATCTGGAAGTACATAATTCACTTTTTTTACATCAAAAGCATGCGCTTCAAGAACTTTTCTACTACAAATTTTTTTATAAGGTTTCATAGACTCACCTCAGCCAGTAGTTCGGAGTATTATAACCCTCGACTCAAGAAAAAAGGAGGCGGTCTTTTCAGAATCGCCTCCAAGATTGGAAACTTAGGGATTAGGGTATTTGTAGTTTTTGACCAACTGTCAAATCATAAGGTTCAACTAAACCATTCACTGCGATGATTGATTCTGGATACAAATCTCCATACTCACAAGCAATCTTGTAAATTGTATCTCCTGGGTCAACTGTCCATGTGTCCGGATGAGTTAATAAGAACCGGTCCCCAGGGAAGCGTCCAGTGGTAGGGATCTTCATCTCCATACCAGCAGAGAGCATACTGTTTGCATCTAAACCATTCAGTGTTAAGAGATCAGTCGGATGAACATCAAAACGACGGGATAAACAATAAACAAATTCTCCTTCATGAACAGTATAAACAGCAGGCTTTGTCACAACTGGAGTTGGAGGAAGCGTAGTTGAAGCCTGAGGCTGTGTAGAGATAGTAGTGGGTTCAGGTGTAGCACCAGCATCAGTGGGTGCAGGGGAGACTTCAGTTGTTCCCTCAGTTGTGGATTGAGCTGGTGTCTCTTCTGGTTTCTCTTCTGTAAGTTCAATTATTGCGGTTGGTTGGTCAAACTTTTGCATGATCGCTTGTGCGGTCATGGTGGCATTCAATATCTGCTGATCAACAGGCAAGGCTGTCCGAGTGATATTTCCATCAATGGGTGTGTTGATAGGTGCTATGGAATAAGGTCGTTCACAAGCATTCAAAAGCATGAACAAAGCCAAAGAAATAAAAACTAGAGACACTATTTTTTTTGGCATAATTTTCTCCTTGAAAAACGAATAATAATTACAATAAATTGATTATACAGCAAAAAGGAATTCGCATGAATATTTTAGAGCCACCCTTTGTAAAAGAAGAATGGCTCTATAAATAGGTTCCAATTGTGATAGTAAATGAAACAATACTCTATATTTTCTTTAAGACGGGTAAACCAGAAGCCATTTCGACAACTTGTTTGCCTTTAGGTAGTACATCAATAGCAAATTCCGGTTTCATTTCAGTACCAAAATAAAACAATTCAGTATCTTTTCCGCTTGCACGTTTAATCTTCTTACAATGTAAGAAATATTTTTTCCCTTTTGAGTTTGTAAAACTATAAGCCATTTTTTCTCCTCTTATGTATCACATGGACCTGATTCGAGTATATATGGTTCAACCATATATGTCAACTGAAAAATTTATACTGTTTATACGAAATTTCTATTCCATAAGTACACATAATTGCAGGTAGATTTAACTTTTACTGAATAAATTCCATAATAATTATTTTTGTCGATCTTTATTGCAGTATACTTGAGTTATTAGAACAAGGGATTTACTGGAGGTATTATGAGCCCAAACAATTCAGAATTCTTTTTTGGACGTGTTTATGATTTAAATTCCAAAGAGGTTTTTACAGATAAACCCGTTTATTACGATCCCGCTGATCTGACTACCCATGCAGTGATTACAGGTATGACAGGGTCCGGTAAAACGGGCTTGGGAATTATCTTGTTAGAGGAAGCAGTTTTGAATGGTATTCCTGCGATCCTAATTGATCCAAAAGGCGACCTTACCAACCATTTGCTTCACTTTCCTGACCTATTACCGGAGGATTTTGCACCTTGGGTGGATGAGGATGCAGCCAGACGGGAAGGAAAAACCTCACTCCAAGCAGCAGAAGATGCAGCCGCTTCATGGCGAAAAGGTTTAGAGAGCTGGGGAATAGATAAGGAGCGGATTCAAGCATTAAAGGACAAGGTCAACTATGCAATATATACACCAGGATCCACTTCAGCGATACCAGTTAGCATTCTGGCATCATTAAAATGCCCGGAAATTCCATGGAAAGATAATGAAGAAATCCTCCGTGAACGCATCTCAAGTACGGTGACTGCCTTACTTGAGTTAATTGGACTGAAAAACATTGATCCAGTGCAATCGCGAGAACACATACTGCTTGCCAATATTTTTGAAAATGCCTGGAGTCAGGGCAAAGATATGGATCTTGAATCTTTAATCCTTCAAACCCAAAGCCCGCCATTTGAAAAGTTAGGGGTGCTCAGTTTATCAAAATTCTATCCAGAAAAGGATCGTTTCTCTCTTGCAATGCTTCTAAACAATTTCTTGGCAGCCCCTGGATTTAAATCTTGGCTTGAGGGAGAAGCACTTGATATACAAAAATTCCTTTACGGTTCAGATGGGAAACCGCGCCACAGTATCTTTTACCTCGCTCATTTAGCAGATGAGGAACGCATGTTTTTTGTTACATTGCTTTACTCTGCTATAGAGACATGGATGAGAACCCAATCTGGTACGACCAATTTAAGAGCTCTGGTCTATTTTGATGAGATCGTTGGGTATTTACCGCCAATAGCTAATCCCCCCAGTAAACCTCTAATCCTAAGAATGCTTAAACAAGCTCGTGCTTTTGGCGTTGGTTTGGTCCTTTCTACTCAGAATCCTATTGATGTGGATTATAAAGCTTTGTCGAATGCGGGAACTTGGATGATCGGAAAACTTCAGACAGACCAGGATAAACAGCGATTATTGGACGGATTGGAGAGTTTGACTGCCAATCTGGGTCGGGACTATTTTGACAAAGCAATATCTGGACTTGGGAAACGAGTGTTCCTTTTACACAACATACATGAGAAAGCTCCAGTAATCTTCACTACCAGATGGGCAATGAATTACCTACCTGGTCCAATTACACGTGAAAAGCTGTCGATCCTGAATACCATGGTTGGCGCCGGAAAAAGTGAAACTAAAAGTACTGATGAGCAGATAACTTCATCCACGGCCACAGAAAAAAGAGAGTCTAGGGAATCTTCTGAAAAGAATAGGGGTATAGGTTCTCCAACTCAACCTGTACTTTCTTCTTCTGTCCCTGTATATTTTTTACCAGTTAACCGAGGCCTTTCTGAAGCATTAAACGAGATCAAGGGGAAAATCAATGTAAGTTCTCCTTCACCTTCTTATGTTTATAAACCTGCCCTTATCGGTCAGGCACGTGTGTATTACGCAGACCGCACATATGAAGTTGATCATGAAGCGGTTGTGGCAGCCCAAGTGGAGAGCATGGAACGCCGCGGATTGGTTCGATGGGAAGATTACCAAACAGAGCCAATCAAAACACAAGTTTTTGAATCATCTCCCCTTCCTGGTGCAAGCTTTTTAAGTTTAGTCTACCCATATGATGACGAAAAAACTATTTCTGATCTTTCAAAAGATTTTATTGACTGGATATACCGATCAAAGCCGTTGAAGATTTTTGTTAATGATGCATTGAAGTTAAAAGGAAAGGTCAATGAAAGCCTTGAAGACTTTACTGCTAGATGTGCCAAAGAACATGAAAAATCCGGTGAGAACCTAACCGAGAAGATTCAAGCAAAATATAAAATCAAGCGTGATGCTATTGAAATGAAGTTGAAACGCGAGGAATTAGAGCTTGAAAAAGATAAAAAAGAACTCAATCAACGCCGGCTAGAAGAAGGCGGTAAGGTAGTAGAAAACGTTCTAAAACTCTTGGGAGGACGAAAAACCAGTCTTGGCACGAGTCTGACGAAGCGTAGGATGACCAGTGCATCCAAAGAGGATGTAAAAGAATCCGAAGAAATGATTGAAGAGTATAAAAAACAATTAGCTGAGATTGATGAGATGATCGCTAAAGAGTTAGAAGCTGCGAAAATTACACCTGAGGTGAACACTGAAAATATCCGCGAAGTTACTATTGCCCCTTTGAAGAAAAATATTATCCCCGAGTTATTTGGCGTGGTATGGGTGCCTTCTTATGCGTTCAACGATGCTGATGGGTGGATTACAGCCAAAGCTTATAAATAAAGAAAATTACAACAAACGAGGAGAGAGCCGTTATTTCAATCAGCTCTCTCTTCTTTATTTAATCTACATACAAATCAGTAATGTTTCCAAAGCCATTGATCTCCAACTCCCAGTTAGAACCAGGAACTGCTTGTAAATAAAGATCAAGGTCAGTTGTATTAAGTGAGAAAGTATCACCATTAGCATCAAAGAAAATGGTGTAAGTTTCGTTTTGGTTTCCATACTTTTCATTCGATGCAAGAAATTTCGTTGGCCACTGTGGATTCTGGTCATATCCCGTAAGCACCATTGTATCTAATAATACCCAGTCTTCGGTTGAATATTCACAATAATTATCATAAACATTGTAAACACAGTCTTGCACGACTTTTCCGACACCAGTCCCAGTGTCTATTGTATACGGCTCTCCACAAACCTCTGTAGAATTGGAAACAGGAGAATCTGATTTATAACGAAATTCCATTGAACAAGAGCCAATGTCAGCGTTTGACGGGATTTGATCCTCCCAGTCAGATTTTTGGATATTTGTAAAAGCGAGAACTTGAATACTACGTTCCCATTTGGTCGATGATACCGTAGCTTTAACAGTCTCGCGAGTAGATAGATTACTGACAAAAGTAATAAGTAAAAATATAGAAAGCACACTAATGAGAATCAATGCAATTAAACACCCTATCGACAGTTTGCGTGGAGTAGTAGTAGGTACAACTGGGGTATCGCCAATAACAGTGCCACTCTCGCGTACCTTAGCCCCAACAGTTATATCACTTCCACATTGACTACAGCGAGGATCGTCCTTTAAGTTACGGGTACCACAATAAGGACAATGTTTGTCAGGACCAGTCTGTGCCATTCGGATAAGTGCTTCATCTTTAATGAAATCAAAACGTTCTAAATCAACTTTTTCAAATTGGATGTCATCTGGCTGAGGTGCACCACAACTTGTACAGGACTTTATGGCACCGGGATTTTGGGTTTCACAAAACGGACAAGTCCAGATCAATTGGATATAGCCTAATATCTTTTGAGCCATTTAACCTCCGTAATGCAGTTGTCAATCAATTCAGCTTTATTATTATAGGTAGTTTTTTGGATTTCGTCCATACAAGGAATTAAATTAATTAAAGAATTGAAAGGAAGATATTTATTGCTGGAAGGATATTTTTTGTTGACGTTCCTGAAAAATGCTGCTATCATCAGTATGAGATGCAAAATCACCAAAAAGAAAGTTTTTCAATTAAACACCTTATTTCAAACATTGCTAGAGGATTTCAATGGCTCCGTCCAGGTCTTGGAATTAAGCGATGGCTTATTTTGACTATTCTAGGTGCCATGATGCTGGGGTTAGGTTTGGCAGTGGTGATTTTGGATTTTTACCGCAATGCTCCTGAGAATTGGTGGATTCCAGTACTTTCCTTTTTGTCCCTACGTTTTCTCTCCCGCCCAATTCGATTTCTTTTCTTTGGAGGAATAGGAGTTGGTTTAATTGTAGCTGGCATTGCAGGAGCAAATCGCTCCTTGCTTAAACCTTTTGTCCAAGATGGTGAACAAGTCATAGAAACATTGACTAAATATCGGCGAAAGGAACGCGGTGCTCGCATTGTAGTTATTGGGGGCGGACACGGCTTAGCAGCGCTCCTGCGGGGTCTAAAAGTATATACCAATAATCTCACTGCCATTGTCACTGTGGCAGATAACGGCGGTTCTTCGGGTGAATTAAGGCGCAATCTTGGTGTTTTACCGCCAGGAGATATACGCAATTGTTTAGCTGCACTAGGTAATGATGAAGCTCTGCTGTCACAAGTTTTTCAATACCGCTTTTCCAGCGGGGCAGGGTTGGAAGGTCACTCACTGGGCAACCTATTCATCACAGCTATGACTGAAGTAACGGGTAGTTTTGAAGAAGGCGTTGCTGAGTCAGGCAGGGTGCTTGCCATCAACGGCCAGGTTTTACCATCTACATTAAGCAATGTTGAGCTCTATGCAGAAGTACTAGATCCAAATTCAGAGCAAATTAGCCAAGTGCAGGGAGAGAGCGAAATTACTGCTAGTCAAGGAAAAATCCAACGAGTATGGCTTAATCCGAGTAATACACCTGTTTTTCCACCTGCGGTTGCCGCAATCTTGGCCGCTGACCTGATCATATTGGGTCCAGGAAGTATGTACACAAGTTTGCTGCCAAATTTGCTCGTAAAAGGCCTCTCGGAGGCTATACAAGCGAGCCGAGCAGTGAAATTTTTTGTCTGCAATGTTGCCACTCAAAGAGGGGAAACAGATAATTTTTCTGCATCAGACCACGTGAAGGTTGTTGAAAAACATATTGGAAACAATCCTTTTGACCTAATTATCTGCAACAGTATCTATAGTGGTCATTTAGGGCAGTCGTCTGAATGGGTGAAACCGGATGAAAAATTTAAAGCAGAATATCGCGTTTACGAGGCTGAGCTGGCAGATGAGATTTATCCGTGGCGGCATGACTCAAAGAAATTGGCTAAAGCAATAATGAGCCTGTTTGAAGAAAGAACAGGACCTTTATTATACAAACAAATAGTTGATAATTTGCCAAGTAAAAATAATGGTAAAATTAAAAATTAGTAAACAATCCATTTGGAGGAGTAAATTATGAAAACAAAAGTAGGTATTAATGGCTTTGGGCGTATCGGCCGTCAAGTTCTAAAGGCTATCATGGAACATGTTGGCGATACACTTGAGGTAGTGGCAGTTAATGATCTTTTTGATACAAAGACTAATGCCCACCTCTTCAAGTACGATTCAAATTATGGCATCTACCCTAAGTCTGTAGAAGCTGGAGATGGTGTTCTAATAATAGATGGAACCCCTATTAAGGTCTTCGCTGAGAAAGATCCTGGTGCCCTACCTTGGAAGGCCCTTGGTGTTGATATCGTAATTGAATCTACTGGCATTTTTACAGATGCTATTGGCGATCCTGCTAAAGGAAAACCTGGTGCCCGTGTCCACATTGATCAAGGCGGTGCAAAGAAAGTTATTATTTCTGCACCAGCAAAGAATGAGGACCTAACAGTTGTTCTAGGTGTCAATGAAAGCTCTTACGATCCCACCAAACATCATGTTGTCTCCAATGCTTCTTGTACGACTAATTGTTTAGCTCCCGCTGCAAAAGTCGTGCATGATCACTTTGTAATTCAACATGCAGTCATGACCACTATTCACTCCTATACGAATGATCAAGTCATCTTGGATCAGGGTCATCGTAAAGAAATGCGTCGCTCACGTGCAGCTGGCTTGAACATTATCCCGACAACTACAGGTGCAGCCAAAGCTGTTGCACTGGTCATTCCTGACTTAAAGGGAAAATTCGATGGTTATTCATTAAGAGTTCCAACTCCCACTGTTTCCATTGTTGACTTTGTCGCCAACATCGAAAAACCGACCACCAAGGAAGAGTTGAATGCTGTATTTATGGAAGCTGCTAATGGTCCACTTAAGGGAATACTTGGCTATACTACTGGTGAGTATGGATATCCACTCGTTTCAATGGATTTCAAAGGCGACCCAAGATCTTCTATCGTAGATCTGCCAACTAATATGGTTATGGGCGGAAATCTGATAAAAGTGGTTACATGGTATGACAATGAGTGGGGTTACTCCTGCCGTACTGCCGACTTGGCCGCAATGATGGCAAAATCTCTCTAACCTTTAAAGGGTGCAAATAGACAAGAATCCATGTGCGTAATGATTGAATGAAGACAACATTACGCACTTTTTTTTACGGAGGTTAATTTATGTTAAACAAGAAAATGGTAACAGATTTGGATGTAAAGGGTAAAAAAGTACTTGTTCGAGTAGACTTTAATGTTCCGATTAAAGAAGGTGTTGTAAAGGATGCAACCCGTATTACTGCAGCATTGCCAACAATTAACTACTTACTTAATCAAGACGCTGCTGTACTTTTATGCTCACATCTTGGTAGGCCAAAAGGCGGTCCGGATCCTGTCTATAGTATGAAACCGGTAGCCGATTACTTAGCAACACTCATTAGTGCGCCAGTAAAATTTTCTGAAGATTGTATCGGACCAAGCGCTGAAGCTGCTTCAATTGCTTTACAACCAGGTGAAGTTCTCGTACTAGAAAACACGCGTTTTCACAAAGAAGAAGAAAAAAATGATCCGGAAATGTCAAAGGCTTTAGCTTCACTTGCTGATCTTTATGTCAATGATGCGTTTGGCTCAGCACATCGTGCCCATGCTTCCACTGCGGGTGTGGCAGAATTTCTGCCAGCAGCAGCAGGATTCCTCATGGAAAAAGAGATCCAATATCTGGGAAACGCCATTGCTGATCCAAAACGTCCTTTTGTGGCAATTCTTGGTGGAGCAAAGATCAGCGACAAGATCGGTGTCATAAAGAATTTACTTGTCAAAGCTGATAAGATCCTTATAGGCGGAGGTATGGCTAACACCTTCTTCAAGGCGCAGGGTTTTGAAATGGGAGATTCGCTAGTGGAGATCGAAGTTCTTGAGGTTGCCAAAGAATTAATGGCAAATTCCGAGGGAAAAATCATTCTTCCAGTTGATGTTGTTATTGCTGATGCTTTTAATGCAGAGGCAAAAAGCAAGACTGTCAAACTTGGTGATGTCCCAGCTGGTTGGCGAATTTTAGATATTGGTCCAAAGACTGTAAAGATGTTTGGCAAGGTTATTAAGGATGCTGGTACAGTAGTTTGGAACGGGCCTATGGGTGTATTTGAAATGTCTAAATTTGCAACAGGTACATTCGCGGTTGCAAAAGCTGTTGCAGATAGTAACGCAATCAGCGTCATTGGTGGAGGAGATTCCGTTTCTGCCATCAATCAATCTGGCCTTAATGAAAAAATCACACATATTAGTACTGGCGGAGGTGCTTCCCTTGAAATGTTAGAGGGAATCGAACTCCCAGGACTAAGTGTGCTGAACGATAAATAATCTGCAAATATATGAGATTAAAGCCCTCGGGGTTTCTCGAGGGTTTTTAATTTTAATTAATTAAATGGAACAATAACCCAAATGGAATCGTCTAAAATTTGGCATATATTTTCGTGTACCCAGAAGGAGATAACATGAAAAATTTTTCAAATCAATCAAGGCATTTCAAGATTATTGGTGTATTTTTAGTGTTAGCTATTTTCCTAAGCGGTTGTTTTTTTCCTGCTGAAGAAACTGAGACAACTGATGAGTTGGTCGAAAAAGCTGTACAAACTTTACAGGCACAAGCAACCCAATCTATGTTTGAAACACTTGTAGCCCAATTGACTGCAATTTCTCAATACACTGCAACACCGACAGTCACTCTAACGCCTACTAATACAAACACCCCAACAAATACATCCACTCATACTGCAACAAATACACCTACCAATACTCCTACAAATACTCCAACACACACACCCACAAATACGCCAACCAACACTCCGACAAAGACTGCAACTTCAACCTCAACAAAAGTACCCCCTACAAAAACGCCTACCCCCACTGCAACTCCAATCCCGTGTAATATTGGCAAATTCATCAAAGATGTAACTATTCCAGATAATTCAGTAATGCAACCAGGAGAAAAATTTACTAAAACGTGGAGAATTGAAAATGTAGGATCTTGTACGTGGACAAAGGAATATGATATCGTTTTTGTAGATGGGGCTTTGATGGACGCAAATATAGTTTATGATTTACCGAATAAAGTAAGGCCAGGAGAGACTATTGACATATCAATAAAAATGAAAGCCCCCACAAATCCAGGATCTCATGCAGGTTATTGGATGTTTACAGATCAAAATGGAAAGAAATTCGGTGTGGGCGAACAAGGTTATACACCTTTTTGGGTAAAGATAAAAGTTACAGATACCAGAGGTGAAATCTATAGTTTTGCTGAAAATATGTGTGATGCAAAATGGACAAGCGGAAGCAATAATGGTGTAGTATCACTTCCTTGCCCTGGGAAAGAAACATCCATTAATACTGGCTATGTGTTAAGTAAAAACAACCCTCTTCGGGAAGATGGGTATAAAGAGAACGAAATCGGTCTGGTTACAAGACCTAATAACAATTCTTCAGGATACATTATGGGGATTTTCCCTTCATACAAAGTAAAAACCGGGGATGTTTTTAAGGCAGTGATCAATTGTGAATACCAAAGCGAGGATTGTGATGTGTATTTTGAGTTGAGATACTCAACTGAGAACTCGGATTCCACCTCATTAGGAAGATGGCATGAGACATATGAGGGACAATGGAAAAATCTCAGTATCGATCTTAGCAATCTTGCGGGTCTAAATGTTAATTTCATCCTTTATGTTGAGAATGGAAAAGATGTAGATGATAATCGTGCATTATGGATTAGGCCTAGTATCTGGAATAATGCCTATGACATAACAATACCGATTATTGACCCCACGAAAACACCAACAATAACTCCTACCCCATCAAAAACACCAACACCCTGCAATATTGGGAAATTTATAAAAGATGTTACAGTCCCAGATAACACAATAATGAGACCTAGTGAGCAGTTTGTAAAAATTTGGCAAATCAAGAATGTGGGCACGTGTACTTGGACAACTGACTACAGTTTATATTACTCAGACGGAAGTAAGATGAGTGCAAATACATCTACTTCGCTTGGGAAGAACGTAAAGCCAGGTGAGACAATCAACATTGCTGTTCCAATGGTTGCCCCATCAGATTCAGGAACATATACGGGTTATTGGATGATTGCTAGCAGCAATTTTTCACCCTTTGGAGTTGGGGATAAAGGCGAAACACCTTTGTGGGTAAAGATCCAAGTTGATGACGACCTTAGCGAAGTATATAGTTTTACTAACAAGATGTGTGATGCAAAGTGGACTAGTGTTAGCAGTACTTGGGAGAATATCCTTCCATGTCCAGGAGATCCAAACTCGTTTTCAACAGGTTATGTAATCAGCAAAAATAATGCATTGCGTGAAGATGGATACAAAGAAAATGAAATAAGTCTGATCACTCATCCCAATAACGATTCTGGTGGCTATATTCAAGGTGTTTATCCAGCTTATATAGTACAGACTGGCGACACGTTTAAAGCTTTGATTAACTGTGAATACGATAGCGAAAATTGTGATGTTTACTTTGAATTAAAATACTTCTCACAAGAGAGTTCTGTTTCTTCGCTGGGTCGATGGCATGAGACTTATGAAGGTTTATTTAACACAATAACTATTGATCTAAATCAACTTGTTGGACAGAAAATTAATTTCATTCTTTACGTGGAAACTGGAAAAGGATCAGCAGATAACAATGCTTTATGGGTACGACCTGGTATTTGGCACTGATAATTTCATTAATATTTTTCTCAAACCCCTCAATTAGTTTGAGGGGTTTTTATTGTTATTTTTTTTCTTAATACTTTTTGTGATGTTGAGACTCGTAACGCTTGTAGTAAAATTATTCCATAAAAGAATCGGAAAGGAATAATTTTAGAATGCGAAAATCAATGGTTGCTGGTAACTGGAAGATGAACAAAACCTTGTATGAAACAAGGGATTTGATCAGGGAAATTGCACCTGGGGTCTCTGAAATTCGTCATGTTGATGTTGTGGTATGTCCTCCATTTGTTGGATTAGGTGTCGCCAGGCGCGAAATTGAGAACACAAATATTCAATTAGGTGCCCAAAACCTTCATTGGCAAACCTCTGGTGCCTATACGGGTGAAATATCTCCCCTCATGCTAGTTGATCTATGTAAATATGTAATCATTGGGCACTCAGAACGCCGAGCCATGTTTGGGGAGACTGATGAAACCGTGAATCTAAAGGTAAAAACCGCATTAGCTAATCATCTCTCTCCAATTATGTGTGTCGGGGAGACATTGGATGAGAACCAGGAGGGAAGGACTGAGGCTGTTGTTTCTCGTATGGTTCGAGAGGGACTAAGAGACCTAACAACTGAACAAGCACAAGAAGTTATCATTGCCTACGAACCTGTTTGGGCAATTGGAACAGGACTTGCCGCCACGCCTGAGGGCGCTAATGATGTTCATAAACTAGTCATCCGTCCAATCTTACGTGAGATGTTTGGCGCTGCAGTTGGTAATGATATGCGGATTCTTTATGGTGGCTCTGTCACTGCTGTTAATGCTAAGGAACTCTTTGACCAATCTGATATTGATGGTGGACTTGTCGGCGGTGCAAGTTTGAAACCTGAATCGTTTATTGCTATTGTTCACGCAGCAGAATAATTTAAAAGAATATAAAAAAACAATGAGGCTGAATTTATTTTTTCAGCCTCTTTTTAAATTAATTGAATAATTACTTATGGAAGAATTTCAAAGCTGTAAGTAATCTCAGCAATTCCTCGTAATGTAGCAGCAACTGAGCAATATTTTTCTTGAGATAGTTGAATTGCTTGCGAAACATGTTTTTCTGTTAATTTATCTCCCCTCAGGAGATAATGCAGGTGTATTTTTCTAAATGCCCATGGTGGATCATCATCTTGATCTGCAGTTGCATTTACTTCAAGAAAGCTAAGAGGCATTTTCTTCTTTTGGAGGATGTCCACAACATCGACACTTGAACAAGCTGAAAGCGCAGAAAGGATTAATTCTGAAGGTTTCATACCAATGCCTTCAACTGTGGTGGATAGAACTACGGAATGACCGGTTGAGTCTGTTGAAACGAAACTCATTCCTCCTGGAATCCATTTTAGTATTGTGTTATTCGCCATATTCCTCCATCAAAGGTCTTTACTGAGATAACAAATATTTGACATAATTATTGAACCTTACGAAATTTTTTTGTATTAAGTCAACGACTTGATTTCGTACTAAGATCCTCAGCGGAAACCACCTGAGCTGCCGCAGGAACTTGTTGATAGACCTGTACTGCCTGCATCTCGACTGATCCCATACGATGCAACTAAGGATAAGCGTTTGTTGGTATTCTTGGACATACATTTAGGACATTCCGGAGAATTAATCTCTGGATCTGAAAAACGCATTAATTTTTCAAATTCAGACCCACATTCGGAGCAAATATATTCATAAATGGGCATTTTCCATATCCTCAATAGTACTCGTCAATTTCAAAATATAGTATAGTCGATTTTTATAACAATTTTCAAATTATTAAATCTTGTACGGTGTCCAGGACCTACTATACACTCTGGCTATCAAGAATACATCAGGTT
>CAZJLN010000009.1:0-28009 GCA_964546745.1 uncultured Anaerolineaceae bacterium | reverse complement strand
CCGAGAAGCCGTAGTTGGTGGAGATGCGCTCCTGCAGGCGGTGCACCACGCCGGTGACCTCAGACATGCCTGCCAGTCCTGCCAATGCACCTGATAACATGAACACCAGGATAATGTTGCGGGTGATGTTGATACCGGCATAACGGGCTGCTTTGGGGTTGTCACCGATCAGGTTGATCTCATAGCCCCAGCGGCTGTATTTGACGATGGTCCAGATGATCACGGCAGCAATAAAGCCAAAGACCACCCCTAAGTGGAGTGTAATGCCGGAAAAGAAACGGTATTGCTTCGCCAAGTCTGCCAGACGTGGCAGCCAGGCGACTTTGTCAAAAGTGGGAGTCATCTGGAAGCCAGCATCGCTGTACTTGCCAAAGATCCAGTAGTTGTTCCAATAAACTGCAATGTAGTTTAGCATCAGGGTGGTGATAATCTCGCTGACGTTGAAGCGCGCTTTAAGAATTCCTGGAATGAAGCCAAATAGCGCACCTCCAATCATGCCCATGATTGCCATTAAGAACAGGACGATGAATTTGGGTGTAGTCTCCAGCGGCACTAAGGGAACCAACACCACCAAGCTGGCAAAGAAAGCGCCCATGTAGAACTGCCCTTCTGCGCCGATATTCCACAACTTCATCTTGAATGCAAGCCCACAGCCCAAACCGATCAGCATCAGCGGGGTGGCTTTGACGATCACATCTGAAAGCGCGCCCCAACTGCCAAAAGCTGCACGGAAGAAGAAGGCAGATACCTGCAAGGGATTTCCACCAATGGAAGCAAGAATAATGCCGCTGATGAGAAAAGCCACCACGACTGCTGCTAGTGAAATGACCGCCGGCATCCACTTGGGGACGTCGTTAGTGCGTTGTTCGAATTCAATGCGAATGGGCCTTTTCATGCGACACTCCTGGCAGCACCGGTCATCATCAATCCGATGGTGTTGAGATCTGCACTGGCAGCTTCAAACTCACCCACCAGCTCGCCTTCATAGATGACAGCCACCCGGTCGCTGAGCTCCAGCAGCTCATCTAGCTCTTCTGAGATGAGCAGGATGGCTGCCCCCTGACTGCGTTGCTCCAGTAACAGCTTTTGGATGCCCTCAATTGCACCGACGTCCAACCCGCGTGTGGGCTGCATGGCAACAATCAGGCTGGGGCAGCAGGATATTTCACGTGCCAGAATTACCTTTTGCAGGTTGCCGCCAGAAAGTTTGGCAGCTGAGGTGTGGATGCTTGGCGCTTGAATATCATATCTGCCTTTGAGGTCAGTTGCATGATCATCTGCATGGGTGAAATTGATACGCCAACCTTGACTGATGGGCTCCTCGGTAAAATTCTTCATGATCAGGTTGTTGGTAATGTCCAAGTTTGGTGCGCTGCCCACGCCGGTGCGGTCTTCGGGAATATGCGCAGTGCCTTGATTAATAGCATGTTTGGGAGATTGGTTGGCAACATCCTCGCCATTGACAACAATTTGCCCTGTACAAGGCCGCAGACCAGTGATCACCTCTGCCAGTTCTGATTGTCCATTGCCGGCAATGCCGGCGATGCCTAGGATCTCACCCTGATGTACTTGCAGGCTGACTTCTTTAAGCGCAGGTAAGCCTTTGTTATTGAGCGTGCTGACCTTCTTGACATCCAGAACAATATCACCAGGGGTCTGGGCTTGCTTCTCGACCTGGAAGATCACCTTTCGCCCAACCATCAACTCTGCCAAGGTTTCTTTGGTGACCCCTTCCAGCGCAATGCCATCCGCGGTCACCTGCCCTTTGCGCAAAACGGTCAACCGATCCGCTACTTTTTTGACTTCGTTAAGCTTATGGCTGATGAAGATAATGGACTTGCCCTGTTGCACCATGCGACGCATGGTTTGCATCAGGTCCTCAATTTCATGTGGTGCGAGGACAGCAGTGGGTTCATCCAGGATAAGGATCTGAGCACCGCGGTAGAGCGCTTTGAGGATCTCAACACGCTGTTGCTCCCCTACGGAGAGCTGCCAGATCTTGGCAGTCGGGTCCACGTTAAGGCTGTAAGTCTCAGCCAACTGCTGTACTTTTTTGTCATATTTAGGTAAAGTCATAAAAAACCTGGGTTCATTCAAGCCCAGGAGAATATTCTCAGTTACAGATTGGGTGGGCACGAGCATAAAATGCTGATGCACCATGCCAATACCCTTGGCAATAGCATCCCGTGGGGAATTGAGCGATACCTGTTCCCCATTGATGGCAATCGTTCCAGAGTTGGGCTTATACAGCCCGGAAAGGATGTTCATCAGGGTGCTTTTACCAGCCCCATTTTCCCCTAAAAGCGCATGAATTTCCCCGTGTTTGAGGGAAAAATTGACGTGATCATTCGCCAAAACACCAGGAAAGCGCAAAACAATATCACGCATTTCCACAGCGTTCGGTTGGTTTATGATATCAAAAGTCATCAATAAGCTCTAATCTAATAAAAAATATCACTGAATGAGGACATTCAGTTTATTTTACCTTGAAAATGCCAGGAGATGACTTTCGGTCATCTCCTGGTGATGTCAAATCTAATTTTATAGATCGGGCAGTTCAGCGGTGACGTTCTCGTTCCACCAATACATACAGGTCTTGCATTCGCTCCCGAATTCTTTGAAGCCGTCCAGATCAAGCTGTTCTAAGGCAACACCTTCGGGCAGGACCTGATTGCCCTGGTTATCGGTGATTGGACCCATAAAGACGTCAAATCTGGTGAACTCACCTTTGAGCATCTTACCCAATAGGTCACGCACCATCTGAAGATCTTCTGCGGGCAAGTCTGCCACACCGGGCATCAGGGTTTCGCCATCCATAAAGCCATATAGGCCTAAGCCGCCTGAATCGCCATCAAAATACTCCCAGCCGCCCTTCCAGGTGCCAGCCATGGATTTCTCGACGATGTCAGCGTAGATCACACCCCAGTTCCAGTACATAGAGGTAAGGCATGTATCGAGCGTGCAGTTACCTTTGTAGTCATAGGTGATGCCCCATTTGCCTTCGGGGGCTGCCAGGGCAGGTGCTGGGGTGTCCGCACCGGTCATCACGACCTGGGCACCCGCGTCAAACAAGGATTTAGCGCCTTCCTGCTCGAGGATAGGATCATGCCAGGTGTTGATGAAGCGCACGTCGATGGTGCATTCTGGGCAGGTTTTTTGCACACCAAGGGCAAAAGCATTACCAAGGCGCAGTTCTTCTGGGATGGGGAAGGTTGCCATATAACCCAGCTTGGGATTGCCATCTTTCTTGGCACGAGAGCCAGCCAGCATACCAGCTAGATACTTGATGTTCTCCATAGCGCCCATCAGGTTGCCGAAGTTTTCACCGTTGGCTTTATATCCACTGACGTGAATAATATCCACATCCGGGAACTCCCCTGCGACGATCTCTGAGGCATCCATGAATCCAAAAGAGGTGGTGAAGATCACATCAAAGCCTTTACGGGCAAGCGAACGCGTCACCTGTTCAGCGTCGGCACCTTCAGCCACATTCTCGACATAGACGGTGTGGACATCTTTCATCGTCTCTTCCACATACAAACGGCCAACATCATGTGACTGCGACCAGCCACCGTCATCGTGAGGTCCAACATAGACAAAGGCAACATTGTACTTGCCCTTAACAGGGGCAGGTATTTCGTATTTGCCAACCATCTCGCTTCCTTGGGCACATGATGACAAAACAAAAGCAAAAATCATAAAAACACTGACAAGCCAAACGAACTTACTTTTCATTGATCCTCCATAGATTTAGAAAATTTGGATTGGGACTGGAAACAAATGTTGTGATGTGCATCGAAACATGCCTTTTCAAAAAGTAGACTTGTGGATTCTTCTTCTTGCAACATATTTATTTTACACGATTATGGACAAATTATCGTTAATGTTTGACTAAGAAATAGTTATTGGTCAGATAGTCTGATAGTCGGGGTTACCCCCATGGTGTTTATTCCTCAGGTCAAATTGATTTTTCTCTAAAGGACTCGCAGTGATCGCTTTGTCTTCCAGAGGGATGTTTTTTTTAAAAATTATTATCAGGGGTAAAATTAATCCCGGTTTAAAAAAACTACACAAAGGTTAGCTAATGACCCACTTATCCTTCACAATAAACGGCAGTCCCATCTCCATTATCGCAGTCTCAGATGAAAAGCTCAGCCACTTGCTGCGCGAACGTCTGTATCTGACCGGCACCAAGATTGGGTGCGGCGAGGGCAAGTGCGGTGCCTGCACGGTCCTGCTGGACGGTAGGCCGGTACGCTCTTGCATCACGCCTGCAGAACGCGTACAGGGTAAAACTGTCCTCACGATTGAGGGTTTGACGCAATTGGTTGATGGCTCACTCAGGCTGCACCCTTTGCAGCAGGCATTCATCAGCCACGGTGCAGTGCAGTGCGGCTTTTGCACCCCCGGGCAGATCATGAGCGCCTATGCCCTGCTACAAAAGAACCTCCAGCCCACCTCTCATGATATCCGCCAAGCGCTCAAGGGCAATTTGTGTCGCTGTGCCGCCTACCCTTCCATTGAAAGCGCCATCCTGGCAGCCGCCGAGTCCTTGCGCACTGGCGAACGTGTTTGCCCTCCACAGGTTGTGCCTTCAAAACGCGAGCATGCAGTGGTTGGCAAGACGGTCAACAGACCAGATGCGGCAGAAAAAGTGAGTGGTACTGCCATCTTCACAGATGACCTGAATTTTGAAGGGATGCTGTTTGCCCGCGTTCGGCGCGCTGGTATTCCGCATGGCATCCTGCAACACCTGGATATCAACACAGCGCTTGCTTATCCTGGTGTTGTGGCTGTCTTGACCGCAGAGGATATCCCCGGCGCCCACAATCATGGCTTGGTGATCGCGGATTGGCCCAGCCTGGTAGGAATTGGCGAACAGGTACGCTATGAGGGGGATGCGCTTGCTATTTTAGCCGCAGAAACTCAACAAGCAGCCGACGCAGCAGTGGCATTGATCCAGGCGAAATTTGACCCATTACCAATCGTCACAAATCCCATCGATGCACTCAAAGAGGATGCGCCTCGGCTGCATGCCAAAGGCAATCTGCTTAAGCATATCAAAGTGCGCAAGGGCATCCTTGAGGAAGGATTTGCCCAGGCAGACATGGTCCTGGAACACACCTTTTACACTCCTGCCACTGACCACCTCTTCATGGAACCTGAATGCAGCGTTGCCGTCCCTACCCCCGATGGACGCATGGAGATCCATGTGGGCTCGCAGATCCCCTATTCCGACCGGCAACAGGTAGCCGATGCGCTCGGCTGGGATCATGAGCGTGTGCATGTGGTCGGAAGGCTGATGGGCGGCGGATTTGGCGGGAAGGAAGACATCACTGGCCAGATTCACGCAGCTTTGCTGGCAAATGCCACTGGCAAGCCCGTTAAATTGCTGTTCACAAGGCGAGAAAGCCTGCTGGTCCATCCTAAACGGCATGCCACCCAGATCCGCGTCAGGCTTGGTGCCAAAGCTGGCGGTCAGCTGACCGCAGCCCAAACCGAGCTGTATGGTGACACTGGCGCATACGCTTCTTTGGGGGAAAAGGTAATGACTCGTGCCACAACACACTCGGCAGGTCCATATGTGATTCCGCACACCAAAGCGGACTGCTACGCTATGTACACCAACAACCCACCAGCCGGCGCATTCAGAGGTTTTGGCGTTTTACAGTCTGCGTTTGCGATTGAGAGCATGATGGATATGCTGGCAGAAAAGCTGGGGATGGATCCACTCACCTTGCGTCGGATGAATGCGCTCTACACTGGCAGTTCTACAAACACCGGGCAAATATTACACGAGAGCGTTGGTCTGAGGGAATGTATTGACCAGGTGGCGCACAAACTGCATGAACTGGCAGGTGAACAGCCATTCAAGCCTATGCCTATTACTATTGCAGGGCAGGAGTATATCAGCGCATGGGGCGTTGCTGTTGCCTTCAAGAATACCGGGTTGGGCAGCGGTGCACCAGACCGCTCAGGCGCAGATGTGGAGCTATACCCCGATGGCATGCTGGAAGTACGCACCAGTGCAGCTGAGCTTGGGCAAGGCTTGGTGACCGTTCTGCAGATGATCGTGGCAGAGGAAATGCACGTAGCTCCGGAAAAGGTGCGCGTTTTGGTGATGGATACGGACCTGACTCCCGATGGCGGACCCACCACTGCCTCGCGGCAGACCTACGTCAGCGGAAATGCCGCCCGTCATGCCGCCATCCATCTAAGAGAAGCGATATCGGTATTCATGGCAGAGCGTTTTGATCTCTCACCCGACTTGGTTATGATCAATGAAGGTAAAGTGCGCGTTGGAGAGATTGAACTCAATTTGTCAGAAGTGGCACAGATGATGCTTGATAATGGACAGGCACCCAATTGCAGATACACCTACGAAGCTCCCAAAACCTACCCGATCGGGGAGGGAAAAGACATTCACTTTGCTTATTCCTTTGCCTGCCAGGCGGTACAGGTGGCGGTCAAACCAGATACAGGAGAGGTAAAAGTACTGCGGGTGATCTCTGCCAATGATGTGGGCACTGCTATCAATCCCCTGGGGCTGAAAGGACAGGTGGAGGGCGGCATTATCATGGGTATCGGTCACGCCCTGATGGAAGAGTTTGTAGTGAAGGACGGGCATGTGATCACGGATCGCATGGCGCGCTACCCAATCCCCACCATCCAGGATATACCGGAGATCCATTCGATCATCGTGGAAGACCCCACGCGTGAAGGCCCCTACGGCGCCAAGGGCATCGGTGAAATCGTCAGCATCCCCACCCCGCCAGCCATCGCTAATGCCATCTACCATGCCATTGGTGTGCGGGCAAATAAGCTGCCTATCCGTTCGGAAGATTTGCTGCAGAAGTGATGCAAATCCAGTAAAAGTATTTTCTCATTCATGGCTATGCGCATTGCAGTAGCTTCCATATCCCCTGTCTTCTTGATATAATACAGATGGTGATCTATTCTCACCCAAAATATCACCTATAAGGGAGACGTTATGTTTGCTACTTTCAAAGAAGCTGCGGAGTTTATCCAAAAGCATGATATTCAGCTGGTTGACCTGATCTATTGTGACCTGTGGGGGCGCATGCATCACCTCACGCTAGCACCCGGGGAATTTACCCCCCGCTTGATGAGCGAAGGCGTCGGCTTTGACGGCTCGTCGGTGGGTTTTAAGCATGTTCAGGCAGGTGACATGGTGCTCATCCCCGACCTTGCCACCGGTTTTGTGGATCCATTCCACCGCGCCGCAACGCTAGCATTCCTGTGCAGCAGTTACGAGGCGGATACCAAGGTGCTTTATCCTTTTGACCCACGCGAAATGGTGCATCAGGCAGAGAAATTAATGCAAGATTCTGGAATGGCTGATAAAAGCCTGTGGGGTCCCGAATTTGAGTTTTATGTCTTTGATTCCATCACCCTAAAAAACAGCAACGCCCTCACCCTCTGCCAGATTGAATCAGGTGAGGCAAATTGGGGCGATATGTTCAACGCCCAGGGGTACAGCCTACCCGATCATCAGGGCTATCATGCTGCCCCACCCTGCGATAACTACTTTGAGCTGCGCGATGAGATTGTGGTTACACTTGGCAAGATGGGCATCCCGGTCAAGTATCACCACCATGAGGTGGGTGGACCCGGGCAGTCGGAAATTGAAACACCTATGCTCGGGATCACACAGGCGGGCGATGCTGCTATGCTGATCAAGTATGTGGTCAAGATGGTTGCCCAGCGTGCTGGCAAGACCGCCACCTTCCTGCCAAAACCCGTGTTCGGGCTGGCAGGCAGCAGCACCCATTACCATCAAATGCTCCACAAGGATAGCGCCAACCTCTTCTATGACCAGGGCGGTCCTTCCTTATTAAGCCATACCGCCCTACAGTATATTGGTGGGTTGCTGACACATGCGCCGGCAGTGATGGCATTCACCAACCCAAGCGCCAACTCCTATCGGCGCCTTGTACCAGGGTTCGAAGCACCCATCAAAGCCATTTTCTCTCCCGGCAACCGCAGCGCTGCTATCCGTATCCCCAAATATGCAACCCTGCCGGATGAAGTGCGCATGGAATTCCGTCCACCCGACGCGACAGGTAACCCCTACCTCTCGATGGCAGCCATGCTGCTGGCAGGGCTGGATGGCATCCACCATCAGATCGACCCAACAGTAGCAGGCTTTGGTCCGATTAATGACAACATCTTCGACTGGTCAGAGGAGCGCCGTGCAACAATCAAGTCCCTGCCCACCTCGGTGGAAGGTGCCATGTCAGCCCTCGAGGCAGATGCTCGCTTCTTGAAGGAAGGCGGCATCTTTGACGACACGCTGATCCAAACCTGGGTGAAGGGCAAGCGCAAGGAAGTGGAGCGCATTAACCAGCGCCCCACCCCATTTGAGATCGAAGAATATTACGACTGCTAATTCACAAAGCAAAAGGACGGCGAAATCGCCGTCCTTTTTTTACGCGTCAAACCTAGCGATAATTCATTTAGGGTTCAAGGGGAACGCCGGCTTGCTCAAGGGCTGCCAGCCCCCCCAAGATGGGATTAGCCCTTTTGATGCCATTATTAATCATGGAGAACGCCGCACCGGCGCTCGTAGCTTCATCCGGTCAGGTGCAGTAGGTGATATACCACTGCTCAGAGTCAAGCTCTTTCAGGCGTGACTCAAGCTCTCCCAGTGGGATATTGATGGCACCAGCTGCATGTCCTTGCTGATAATAGGCAGGAGCGCGGGTATCCACCAGCACAGCTTCGCCATTAGTGTAAGCACGATAGGCTTCCGCAGCAGAAATACGCGGTACATCATCCTGCGAATTGATTATGGGGTTGCCACTCTGAGTGCGCAGCGCCTGGTAGACTAACACTCCCACACCTACCAATACGATCACCAGTAGAATCAACAAAGGAAGTAAACTTTTCTTGTGTGAATTCCTTGACCTTTTTGATTTCATATAACACCTCAATGTGAATTCAATTATCACAGACCCTCGTGCGAATTGCGCTTGCTTGTACAACCCCCAACAAATAGTCCACAGGGAGTTGCCTGTGGACTACCAACTTTATGAATGTTGTCAGCAATCTTAGAACGCAATCACCAACAAAATAACTATTAAAACGATAAATATCACCGCTCCGATGATAAAGTAGATAAAATTCTGAATGGCACCTTTATCGCTTCCTGCTATGAGCTGGCGTAGTTGTGATTGTTCAGAGGCTTTAGCAGATCGCTCACCGTTTAGCGTATCAATTTTATAATATTCGCCGGCAAGCTCGCCTGATTCCGGGCGGACTGCATCCACTACCGGTCCGAGGCTATTGATGAGCGTAGGCATCTTTCCTTTCAGTTCGTCAATGCTATCAAGTTTGGCTTGTAGCTGTGATTTCAGATCATTGATCTGCCGTTCCAAGGGTTCCAAGGCTGATCTTTGCTCTTCCTCCACCCGTGTGATCTGCTCCAATGTGCGTGTGATGCGTTCATTAATTGGCTGTTGTTCTGTTTGAACACCCGAGATCTCAGTCTGCAGCTCAGGCATGCGGTTCGTGACACTGATCAGGGACTTTTCTAGGGAGGAAATTTTGCTGGCAATGCTGCCTGCCTGTTTATCTTTATCCTTGGCATCTGATGCCTGGACGACTTCCAGCTTGGCAATATTGCCATGCAGGTCTACTTCCATGTTGGTTTTGTCACGTCCAAACTTGGCAAGTTCTTTTTCCAGGTCAGCCTGCTTGGATTGCACTTTTTTCAATCCTGATTCTGCGTCCTTACGTTCCGACTGTAGCTGGTTGAGCTGTTTGCCATATTGACTTGCAACCTTTTCGTGCGTGGACTTCACGTTCCTGAGCCCAGTTTCAAGCGCATCTGCATCTTCACTCAAAAGGGCTGCTTTCTGCTCCAGCATGCTTAATTCGTTGAATGTTTCGTTATACGCCGGATGACGCACGCGCTCTGCCCAGGCTTTGGCACCTAAATCTGCCACCATGTTGACCTTATCCTCATCCAGCCGTCTGATTTCGGAGGTTAATTTGGAGTCCTGTAGTTTCCACTTGCTGCTGTTAATCCCTTCAGCGCTCCACTGCTTGAATTTGCCATTGGAAATTAACCAGTAGAGCAGGATGCCCGCGCCTAAAAATAGGGCGATCGCAAACCCGAGTGCAATCCCATTGATAGATTTGGCGCCATCTTCGGCAGGCGTTTTGGCGCAGCCGGCAAGGAGTCCAAGCAAGATAGACAGCACCAAATAAGATTTTGGGTTCAATTTAATAACTTTCTGCATATCTCATCCTCCTGAAAAATAACATTGATAACATTAAAAATTATACCCGAGGAATTGCAGGTAACACATCCTTTTAATGTTTTTATAGAAAAGAAGTTCACCAGTGAAGTAGTGACTTAGACTTTTGGAGAGACAGCTGGCTGCAAGCTGATCGTAAAGGTGGAACCTTTGCCCCTGCCTTCTGAATATGCTGTAATCTTGCCACCCTGAGCGTTGACCAATGCCTTACAGATCGCCAGACCCAGACCCATCTTGCCTGAGTTGGCACCACGCGTCTTATCCGCGCGGAAAAAGCGTTCAAACACGTAGGGCAGGTCTTCTGCATCAATGCCTTCTCCGTTATCCTGCACACTCAGTTGGATGCCTTCGTTCACCCTGGCGGACAGGCAGACCTCACCCCCGACGGGAGTATAGCGCAGGGCGTTCTCCACCAGATTCTTGATCACCTGTAGCATGCGCCCTTCGTCCACATTCACCAATGGCAGGGTTTCAGGTAAGTCCAGCACCAGGTTAACCTGCTTCTGAGCAACTATAAGTTGATAGGTGTTATAGACGCTTTTTAGCAACGCACCAGGATCGGTTGGCTGCAACTGCATATCTAGCCCACCAGCTTCCACCTGGGTCAGGGTCGTTAAGTCGCCCACCAGACGACGCAAATGTTCAATCTCCGTCTTGATGATCTCAATGCGCTGGGGAGTCATTTCAACCGTGCCGTCTTCAAGCATTTCAATATAGCCGGCAATCACGGTGAGAGGGGTGCTCAGGTCGTGGGTGATATCCGCAGTCAGGCGCTTGCGTTCCTGGTCAGCTTTAAACAGGTCAGCACTCATCTGGTTAAAGCTGGCAGTAAGCTGCCCCAACTCGTCCTGGGAAGTGACTGGTACCTGCTGCTCGAGGGCACCTTTTGCCAGGGCTTCAGAAGCGCGGGTGAGGCGGCGGATGGGTTTGATCAGGTTTCCAGCCAGCAGGAAGCCCATTACCACTGCCACCAATACTCCTGCCAATGCGGCAAGGGCAATTGCCAGGTTGGTGCGCTTGATAAAGATGGTCTCTTCAGCGCTGAGGGCAAACTGGAATTTCGTGTCAGGCAGGATGTAGGCAATTGTCTTTCCTTCTACTTTGACCGGGACGGCATCCTTCAGCAGGTCTTTGTTCACAACCTGACCCACGGCAATGCCTTTGGTAGGGATGAGGGCTTTGTTGTTTTCATCCACCAAACCTTCGACGCCACGCATATCTGTAAAGCCTTCTTTCTCATCATGGGGAATGGGCTGGGGATTCATTCGCTCAAAAACACTGGATATGAAGAAGTATTCCGAAAAACCATCCAGGCTGCCCACTTCGTTGTAATAATTTTTAACCTCATTGGATAGCGCAGCTGTTTGCTGCTGCACAACCATGTTCATAAGTGACTGTCCAGAGGTGACACGAATCAGAACAGAGACTACGAGCACAGTGATCAATGCAACTGCCAGGTAGGAAAAGATCATTTTGGCTTTCATGGAGCGTTTCATCAGGCTGCCTCCAAAAAGCGGTAGCCGACGCCGAAGACCGTCTCAATATATTTGGGTTGGTTAAGGTCATCATCCAGCTTGAGGCGCAGGTTGCGAATGTGAATTTTGAGGGTGGACTCGTTTCCACTAAAGCCGTTCTCGACCAGGCGCATGCACAGGCTGGCGCGCCGCACCACCTGTCCAGCGGATTGCATCAGGCTTTCCAGGACAATAAATTCCAGAGGGGTCAGATCAATGGCGCGGTCATTCTTACGTACTTCATGTCGGCTACTGTCAAGGGAGACATCACCCACCTGCAGAGCTTCGCCCCTTTCCATGCTTACCGGCGTACGGCGCAAGACAGCGCGGATGCGCATTAGCAGTTCACGCAAACGGAAGGGCTTGGTGATATAGTCGTCCGCTCCCAAGTCAAAGCCACGGATGATATCGGCTTCCTGCTGCTTGGCGGTGATCATAATCACAGGCACGCTAGATTCTTTACGTAACTGGGTGATGAATTGATAGCCGTCCATTAATGGCATCATGATATCGAGTAAGATCAGGTCGGGGTGTGCTTCATGAAAGGTTGCCATGGCTTCACGTCCGTCAGATGCGGTCAGCACCTCAAAGTCCTGCCCGTTCAGGTAATCTGAGAGCAGCGTCTGCACATTTTTTGTGTCATCCACAACCAGCAATCTTCGTTTCATGGCAAAATTATAAATCAAAGTCCTAATTTCCGTTCATTCAGTCAAACCTGGCATTCAATAAACCAAGAGGGTGGGCACCCAACCCACTCTCTTGTCTAAGGAGGAGAAAAGAAGCGATTTTGTTCAGTTATTCGAGCCTTGTTGCTTGGCTTATTATGATCATAACGGATGAGCCAGCTTAGATGGTTTACTTCTGGTATATACACTTGCTTAATCTGCAGTATCAATGGAATCTTCCTTTCCATTTTGACCGACCTCGTCCTGATTGCCTGGCTGCCAGTTTGCTTGGTCCGCATCAGTGTAGAAGATACGCACCTCAGCAGTGTCACGCAAAAAGTCGACTTTACCAATGGAAACGCGTTTGATCTTAAGCCCGGTGCGTTCCTCAAGATCAGCCATCATCTCAGCCTGGCGGTCTGGACGGATCAGCTCTACCTTTTCATAGACGATGTGCTTGGAGCTCTCATAATGAAAGCCCCACTCACGTTCCAATATCAGCAGGATCGCCATGATTGCCAGGTTCGCCAACACTAAATGTGGCCAATATTTGCCATCCAAACCAACTGAGTTCATCACTGGCAGGGCTGTGATAATAAAGAGGTAAGTCATCTCCCGTACAGGGATAGGATCGGTGCGGTAGCGCAGGATCGAAAAGATGGCAAACAAGCCAAATCCCACGCCTACGCCGATCTCAATGGATGCCATAAAACTGAGCACAAAAAAGATGATGGTGTTGAAGCCGAGAAACGAAAAAACATAATACTTGTTATGGGTGGTTGGATAGTAAATGAAACGCACAATCACCAGTGCCGCGAGAAAATTAAAGACAAAACTCAGTAAAAAATTAGGAAACGAACTCATGAACCAATCCTCCGGTAATTTTATTCAGCTGCTGGAGCTGTGCTTTATCTTTCTTGACAGTGTCGTATAGCATGGAGACGCCAATGACATACTTGCTGAAGCTTGTTGGGTGCTTTCGGATGGATTGCAGGTACTTCATGAGGGGAGAAACATTGGCAGCCGTCCCCATTTTTACCTCCACCACCGCCATGTTACTCAGATGAGCGGCATGATCCTCAGCAAAGAAGCTAATATCCGTATCGAGTGTCACGCGCTCCACGCTACGGCGCCCCACCAAGGTAATACGCGTGAATGTGTTCCACAATTTCGGTTCCAGGCATGAGAGATCAAGAGGCAGAATGGTTTTGAGCCAGTTCCAATCATGATTAGACAAGGAAAAGACAGGCTGAGAGGTTTGCAGACGGTGTTTGATGGTGCGCTGCTTGCGCGTATGATGTTTGACTTCTAAAAAGCTGAGATGCGTGTCTGTATATTCGCGGCTACGCACTTTATAGCGCTCTGCCTGCCTGTTGACGTGTATGCGATATAACTCAAATTCAGGGCTGTCAAAGTAGAGGGTACGATAGTGGTTCAGACGGCGCCCCTGCACACTGAGGATGCGGTAATCAGGCTGTAATTTGTTGATCAACGCTAACAATTCCTCAGCTACGAACACAAATTTGTAATCGAGTCGGCTGAGCAGCGCCACAGACTCCATTTCCATCAGATTAATAGCATCAAAGTTGCGTGCCTGATTTTCCAATTGCGCAAGGAAACCCTGAGATATTATGGTGGAGGAACCCGACCCAAGAGATAGGTTCCTGTGACTTTCATGATTGTTCTTTGTGTTTGGTGTTAAGGTCATGCAAAGCTCCAATTTTTAATTTGACGTTTTGATAATAGATTATGCGCTTAAATTACTGGTTTAGTTTTTGTATACACTGACCTTAACCTTAGCGACGGAACATTCCACCTCCACTGCCTAGCTGAGTGACCACACCAGACAGGGAAAAGCTGCTCAATTCTTTATTTCCGAGGAGGAGTTTGTATGTCACATCCTGGCTAAGTTGCGGGGAGGAGAAGACCAGGCTCTGGATATTCTTGCTCGGAGCAAAGGTGAAGATTGCCTCGCTGGTGTTGTTTTGCAGGCTAAGTGTTGTACCAGCGCGCACGGCTGAACTGAAGAAGGCAATCAGTGCATTTTGGCTGGAGCTGGTGCTGGGTGCTTGTGCCATGCCAGCGCTGCCCACGGCAATCAGCGTGCCGCCAGAGATGTTGAAAGTGCCCATATAGTCAAGCGCACCATTCATGCTTTCTGTGGGTCCGTTAACAATCACCAGCCCATCGCTAATGGTGATGGAGCCGTTGGAATCAATCCCATCCCCGTCCGCATTGACGAGGATACTTCCTCCATTAATGGTGAGCAGGTAATTGCCGCTTGCAGCAAACATATCCATACCGGGTCCACCACCTGGACGTTGCCTTTTCTCACCAGGTACAGGCATACCCGGGTTCATGCCTGAGGCATCTGCCCCACCAGCGACATTGATGCCATCATCACTGGCATTGAGGGTGATCTCACCGGCATTGATGGTGATGGCAGCGCTTTCCAATCCTTCATAGGATTGGCTGATGGAGATCACGCCTCCGTTGATCGTTAGGGTTGTATCAGCATGCATGCCGTCATCGCCAGTGGCGATTTCAAAGGTTCCACCATTGATGGTGATGGCATTGTTGGAATGCAGAGCATCATCTGCGGCGTTGATGGTAAAGATCCCGTTTGAAATAGTCAGACTGTTATTGCCTTTTATGCCTTTGGTGGAAGTGCTATCATCCACACGAGCTGAACTGCCTCCACCGGAGGTCAGGTTAAAATTTCCATCCAGAATGGTGATGTCAGACTCAGCCGCAATGGCATCTCTCCCAGCTGAGATGTTAAGACTGCCAGACTCGATGGTGATAAAGCCTTTGCTGGCATCTTCTTCCTCATCGGACTTGACGCCGTCTCCGCCTGCTTCGATGTTGAGATCAGCAGCGCGGATGACCACATAGTCCTTGCCGCGAATTCCGTCATCGACAGCAGTGATGTTGATCTCCGTTCCGTTGATCAGCAAGCCATCCTTGCTTGCGATGCTGTCATTGTAATTGGCGTCCACAGACAGCTTACCACTGCCGTAAAGGATCAGGTCTGACTTTGAAAAAAGGGTAGCGTTGGGCTCATCTGAATCTGCATCCAGGATATATGCCTCTCCGTCCGTCAGGGAGTTTTGACTGCCCTCTGCCAGCACAATCATGACTTTGTCCGCACCGCGGATGTAAATCGCCGGACCATTCTGGTTGGTGATCTCCACTCCGTCCAGGATCAGTCGTACAATGCCATCACCATCTGTATCCACAATGATCTGCCCATCTTTGAGCGTTCCGCTTAGGTGGTAAGTACCACTTTTTATGATGACCGCCTGGCTGCCATCGACCTGCACGCCATTATCTTGAGCTGTGATCTTAGCTCCATCCAATTCGATCGGTATTTCCGTAGAGGTATCCCAAACATAATCATCGGCGTCTTCTTCCACTTCAACATGCTCCACATCCATATTTGACTCACTTACTTCGGTAGGTGCAGTGGTCGTTTCAGCCGGTGTGGGTTGGACAGTTTCTAACTCCTCATGCATCGAATTTTGGTCATTCGCAGAGCAGGCTACTAAACTGACCAAAAGTAGGATGCTCAGGATTATTTTATGGATTTTATTCATGGCAAAACTCCTTATCGTATTAATTAACGGCGATTGCTTCTACCGTTATGTCCTTATTGTAAGAACTTAAGCAAGCCCTTCTGTTTATTTTTGGTATATATCTGTATCAGGATTTGGTTAGTTAACAAAATTAGGTTCAAGGATTTATGCTAAACTTATTCCATCATTTAACAAAGAAGGTGTTCCATGACGGATCAATTGCTCAAAGCTTGGATTTGTACTGTTTGCGGATATATTCATTACGGCGATAAGCCTCCTGCGGAATGCCCAGAATGTGGCGTCGGACCCGAATTCTTTGAGCCTTATAGCGACCTTGCACTTCAAAAAGATGAGCAGTTGCCCAGCCCCAAACGCTTTGTCATCGTCGGTTGTGGTATCGCTGGCATGAGCGCGGCGGAAGCTATCCGAAAAGCAGACCCCCTGGCAGTGATCCATATGTATTCAAACGAAAGCGAGCCACCATATTTCCGCATGAACCTGACGCGTTACCTGGCTGGGGAAGTAACAGCTGACAAGTTACCACTGCATCCGCAGTCATGGTACGTTGACAACCACATTGACCTTCATATACAAACACGCGTGGTTGACCTGTTCCCGAACGAAAAAAACATCCTGTTGGTAGACGGGCAAAAGGTGCCCTATGACACACTCATCCTGGCATCCGGTGCATCTCCCTTCGTGCCACCATTCCGTGGCGCTGAACTGGCAGGGGTACAGACCCTACGCACCCTGGCGGATGCCAATACCATTCTGGAAGCCTGCAAACAGCCCATTCATGTGGTCTGCATCGGTGGCGGTTTACTTGGACTAGAAGTGGCAGGTGCTATCTCTCACCATGGTGTGGATGTCACTGTTGTGGAGAGCCTGGCATGGCTGTTACCACGCCAATTAGACCAGCCTGCCAGCCAAATCCTTCAAACCAAGATTGAAGCCATGGGCATTCACATCATCGTAGGCGGTAAAACACAGGCAATTGTGGGAGATGGACATGTGAGTGGTGTACAGCTAGAAGATGGTCGTCTGCTGGAAGCAGATCTGGTGGTGATTAGCGCTGGGGTAAGCGCTAACCTGGAGCTTGCACGTAAGGCTGGCTTGCATGTAAACCGCGGTATCCTGGTGGATGAGCATATGCGCACTTCTCACCCGGACATCTTCGCCGCTGGTGATGATGCAGAACATCACGGTAGGTTGTATGGCTTGTGGGTACCTGCCAAAAGCCAGGGCACCATTGCCGGGCAGGTAGCTGCCGGGAAAGAAGCGGTCTTTGCAGATGACCCTCCTTCTGCCAGGTTAAAAGTATTGGGGATCGACCTGTTCAGCATCGGGCAGTTCACTCCACAAGAGTCAGATGATACCTTGCTCTCCGAGTCACAGGACGGCAATTATGCCAGCTTTGTTTTACGCAAGGGCATGATTATAGGAGCGATTCTGCTTGGGGATGCCAAACTGGCAAATACTGTTAAGAATGCCGTTGAGTCTCAGCGGGATTTCAGTGCCCAACTTGCTGAGGGACTGACAATAACGGGATTGAAAGAACTGCTTAAGTAGACTTTAACTAGTAAAACAAACCTTTCACGCTTTTTTCATGTTTGATGGCTTATAATAAACCCATGCCTATTATCTCCCTCACCACTGATTTTGGACTCGCGGACGGCTTTGTAGGTGTGCTGAAAGGCGTCATCTGGGGCATCTGCCCGGATGCAAATATCGCTGATATCACCCACACCATTCCTCCCCAAGACATCCGCACTGGCGCATATGCCCTTTGGCGCGCTGTACCTTATTTTCCCCCTAATTCGGTGCACATTGCTGTGGTCGATCCCGGTGTTGGCACCGACCGCCGTCCTATTGCCATGCACATCCGCGACCAATATTTTGTCGTACCAGACAACGGATTGATGACACCCATTCTGGAAACCAGCGAGAAAGCTGGCTACTCCATCGAGATGGTACACCTCAACAAGCCTGAATACTGGCTACCGCATGTCAGTCAGACCTTCCATGGGCGTGATATCTTTGCCCCTTGCGGCGCACACCTCGCCAGAGGCGTTCTCATGCTGGAGATGGGCGACCGCATCACGGACCCGGTACGCTTAGACTTTCCAAAACCAATTAAAACCCTGAACGGTTGGACAGCACACGTCACCATAATCGACACCTTTGGCAACCTGACGACTGATATGCCAGCGGATGCGCTTAACCCTGCCAGCAGCGTGATCATCAAATTCAAAGGGCGTCTGATTGAAGGGTTGACCTTCTCCTACGGGCATCGCCCCAAGGGTGACTTGGTGGCGCTAGTGGACAGCGAGAATTACATTGAGATTGCCAAGGTGAATGGTAACGCAGCCAAAGCCACTGGCGCAAAAATTGGCGATCCAGTTGAGGTCATATTGCATGACTGATGCACTACCGCTGGTAATCAGGGACTTGTCCTTTCGATACAACGCGCGCAGTGAACCTGCAATCAAACACATTAATTTAAATGTTAATCCCGGTGAAGTACTTCTGATCGCCGGTTCCAGCGGATGTGGGAAAACCACGCTGATGCGCTGTATCAACGGACTCATCCCCAATGCCTATCAGGGCGAAGTCTCAGGCGAAATTCAACTATTTGGTCAATCCGTCTTCAATATGAAGATGGCAGATATTTCTTCAAATATTGGTACTCTGCTACAGGACCCCGAACGTCAAATCCTGGGTACTTATGTAGTCAACGAGGTTGGATTTGGCTTGGAGAGCCTGGGGTTGCCACGCCAGGAAATCTTGCAGCGCGTGGACGAAGTTTTACAACGGCTCAATATTTTCCACTTGCGCGATCGGGAGACCTTTGGAACATCTGGCGGAGAAAAACAAAAGCTAGCCTTGGCTGGTATCTTGGTGATGCGTCCCAAGATCCTGCTGTTAGACGAGCCACTTGCCAGCCTGGATCCCGCTTCAGCATATGAAGCTTTACAGGTTTTCCGCCAGCTAGCAGATGAGGGGTTGTCTGTGATGATTGTTGAGCACCGCGTTGAGGATGTGCTTGCTATTCATCCAGAGCGAGTAGTCTACATGAACGATGGGCAGATCACCTATGATGGCGATGTGGATGGGCTAATGCAAGTGGTGAACTACAGCCGCATCAAGTTGCCTGCGCCTGTTGTGATGGAACGTGCCAAATCCCAACCCGCACCTCATTTTGAGCCTGCTATTCAAGCAGACTTACACAACCCAGAGGTGCTGGTCGACTTTCAGCATGTTCATTTCCGCTACAATGAAGAGCTTCCAACAGTTCTAGAGGATATCAACCTCAAAATCCATAAGGGCGATGTGATCGCCATCATAGGCCATAATGGATCCGGCAAGACCACACTGGTGAAACACACCCTGGGTCTGCTCAAGCCGACAGAAGGACATGTGATGTTGGAGGGTGTTGACAGCAAACAGTCTACTGTTGCAACAGCTGCGAAAACCGTTGGATACGTCTTCCAAAGTCCCACACAGATGCTGTTTGCGCCAACTGTAGAGGAAGAGCTGGCTTTTGGCCCCAGGAACCTGGGTTTTTCAAAAGAACAGGTGACGCACAACGTTGACTGGGCTATTCACACTGTGCATATGGAAGACGAAGCCAAGAGCCCACCGCTGGCTCTCTCATTTGGGCAGCAAAAACGCGTCAGCATCGCTTCGGTTTTGTCCATGCGCTCGCGCATCCTGATGATGGACGAACCCACTGCCGGTCAGGACTATTGGAATTACCAGGCTTTTATGGATGCCATCTTACAAATGCCCGGTTTTGATGCGATCGTCTTTATTACACACGACCTGGACCTGGCATTGATCTATGCCAATCGCATTATTATCTTATATAGTGGCAAGATTATCGCAGACGGCAGCCCGGCTGATGTGCTAGAAGATGAGGAACGATTGCGGCGCTGTCGTATTTTACCGACTTCATTGCTACACTTAAATAAGCAGTACCTGCCCCAAACGGGCAGATTTTTGCGTGCCGAAACTTTGGCGCACGCTGTTGGTTAATTAATAGGCAGTACATCATATTTTTGTTTCATTCATAAGGAGATCGTATGGAAAAAAAGAAATCAATATGGAAGTTTGGAACTCGTGAAGTCGTCTTCGCCGCCATTGGCGCTGCGCTTTACGCCGTCCTGGGATATGCGACTAATATGTTGCCTATCATGGGATCGGGAAACGTCGCATTCCGTCCTGCCGTGGTCATTCCTATGTTCTTTGGGATTGCCTTTGGCCCAATCGTTGGTTTTATTTCCGGCTTTGTTGGCAATATCCTCTCGGATTTGCTAAGCGGATGGGGCTTCTGGTTTTGGTGGGATCTTGGTAATGGCATTATGGGTCTCAT
The DNA here is from genome assembly GCA_964546745.1 of uncultured Anaerolineaceae bacterium. Taxonomy (GTDB): domain Bacteria; phylum Chloroflexota; class Anaerolineae; order Anaerolineales; family Anaerolineaceae; genus CAZJLN01. The sequence goes on along the minus strand of CAZJLN010000009.1, from coordinate 7,600 downwards.
CCCCGGCTTATTCTCGGGCATGATGACCACCTACAAAGCCTCAAAAGATATCATCTTAGCCGAGGTTTCTGTCGTCTTGGGTGTGTTGGTTGGCATGGCAGTGGCCTCATTATCTGAGCTATGGGTGTCTGGCGCAGATATGAACACAGTCTTTTTTGCTAATTTCATCCCCGCCATCATCCCCAACCTGATCAACGGGCTAATTCTCGTACCGATCTTGATGGTCGCATACGCAGCTATCAAATCCAGATCAGGCAGGTAAATTAATTATAGATTGACCGCCAGCAGTTGGTTTTCTAACTGCTGGCGGTACCTAAAGGGCAGATATGCTGGTTTCCTGGAAATTTAAATACCGCAACAGCATCATGGATCGCATCGATCCGCGTACGCGTTGGATCTTTTCCTTTGCTTTCCTGCTTTCTGCCACCATGTTCTGGAACAGCACCTTCCTGATTATCTTCTTCGTCATTGCCCTGATTTGGTATACCTTCGGAAGGACCAAATGGAAAGAGACACGCAAAGGTTGGCGCTTGGTGTTCTTCATGCTCTTTACGATGATCATCATCAACACGCTCATCACCGGCGGCGGTGCAGGCGGAGTTGTGCCCGAGGGCGGACGTTTGGTGTGGCCAAACGGCTTTACCATTCCGTTGTTCAACTGGCATGCCAAGTTCGGTCTGACCGTTGAACGCTTATGGTTTGCCATCTGCCAGTTGCTGCGCCTGGGAGGAATTTCGCTGATCTTCCTCATCATCCCATACACGATGGATTCGCGGGCTTATGGTGCGACCTTCCACGGTTTAGGATTGCCAGATCGTATCGCTTATACCATGGAGTTGGCATTCCGCTTTATCCCCACCCTGGCGCGCGATCTGTCCGTTACATTAGATGCGCAAAAGGCGCGCGGATATGAACTTGAGAGGGTCAAAGGCGGTTTCTTTAGTAAGATCGCACGCATCGCTCCCCTACTTGTGCCGGTGACGATGAACTCAATTGTCGCAAGTGAGGATGTCGCCAATGCGATGGACTTGCGCTGTTTCGGACAAGCCAAACGCACCTGGCTGTTTGAACTCAAGTACCATTGGTGGGATTACCTGATCATTGCTTTTAGTGTTTTAATGCTGGCTGGGAGTATCCTGGCAGTGTATTTGTTCAAGCTTGGCGGGTTTCAAGTTCCTGCATTCTTTGTGCAGCTTTTTTCCTGATCTACCCCACCACCTCGACCTCAACCCCCTTAAAGCGATCTTTCAATAGCGCTTCAATTCCTTCAAAATACTCATCCGTCAAGTAATGTTCAAGCCCATTTTTGCGGTAGATCCAATGTGCATGGGTGTAATTCATGCGGTCCACAAGCACGCTATCTATCTTGTCTCTTAATAGCTCAGGTAAGTCTTCAGCGCCGGGCAAGATCGGTGCGATCATGGCATAGGTTTTGATCCCTGCATCATGCAGTTTTGCCAGCGCCTCGATGCGAGCTGGGATGGGGGGCGCATGTGGCTCGAACAGCTTGCGCACCTGTTCATCGGCAGTGCCGATGCTAAAGCCTACCTCAAACTGCTTACCTTGACGAATAATATCCAGGTCACGCAGGACCAAAGGCGAGCGCGTTTGTACTGTAACTGGCCAGTCATGCTCCGCCAGGATCTGGAGGCATTGGCGCGTGAGCTGGTACTGCGCTTCCAGGGGCTGATAAGGGTCACAAACCCCGCTTATCCATACCCTACCGGGCTGTTTGCGGATGATCTCTTTCTTAAGCAATTCAGCGGCATTCATCTTGACATCTACAAACTCCCCCCAGGGCTCCGGGTGTCCGGTGAAGCGCTTCATAAAGCGTGCGTAGCAGTAGGTGCAGGCGTGTGAACAGCCTGTGTAGCAGTTGATCACATAAGGATAGATCTGCGACTTGGAGAGGATAGACTTGGCTTGCACTTCAGCAATGCGCATGCCATAATTATAAAACCCAATGCGATTTGAGGGATTAATTGAGACTACAGAAATTTCGTTCACAATTCCAACTTAACTATTGTAAAAAATACACAGCATTATCTCAACCTGATAATTTGAGCACGAGAAATGCAAGATATGCAAGATATGCAAGAAATGCAAGCTTTTTAGAGGCACCCAGCTTACATTTTAAGGATGGGAATCATTCGTATTGCCCACTATTGTGTATGGATAACATTCACGAAGTCATGTTTTAAAGCGCTTTCTATCATTTTGAAATGTTATTTAAAATGTATATAATAGGATTAAGTCCATTGTAGTATCCCAACGTTATCTAACTAAATAACCAGTAAATACCTGTAGTATTTTTTCCGGTTCACATGCTTGTAAGAAAATGAGCACTGAAAGCGCTCTTTAACATATTTCTTAGTTTGTTCATTGAAAGGAGGTGGTTGCATCAAATTTTTTCGATCGTTTCTCTTAGGATTAAAGAATGCCAGCTTTAACTAATGGTCATAACCTCCATGTTGGAGCAAAACCACTTTAGAGAAAAGGAGTTACTTATGCGTCCTCGCAAGTTTTTGTCCTTTTGTGTCATGATGTTTTTCTTTTTGAACATCCTGAAGACTTCTGCAATTGCCGGACCTCCACAGCCAGAAACGGATCCTACCCCACCCCACCAACCTCAAGAATTGAGCCTGAGCGCAACCCAAGCAGGCACTGAAAGCATCGGTAGTTCCACCCTGCAAACCATCACACCTGCTGAGTTTCCCGTCGGTAGCGGCTTTGATATCTGTTTTGAGTTCTTAATTCAATCTCCGGATGCAGAATATACAGATCGTGTGCATGTAGACTTGCCAGACAATTGGATTGTCCATTCCATCTCTCCAAATTCTGTACCGCCTGCCAATGGCTGCGGCTCAGCGCTACCGCCTAGTTCGGGCATGGTTTCTGGCAATGTCATTTTCTGGGAAAGCCTTAACTATCCGCCTCAAACCGGATGCGGCGCATGGAATGGTACTGTGTTGGGTACACTGTTTAACTTTTGTGCCGCTATAACTATTCCCGACACCAGTGGCGCACCCTGGAATCTACCCTGGACCATTGTCGGTGATGGCTGGGGTAGTGAACCGCATACAACCTCTGGTGTGTATGGTCCTATATATCCAGTATCACCCCTCTCAGTTTCTCCGGATATGATCTTTACTGAAGGCTGCCCCCTCATCTCTCAATATCACACGATCACTGTATCCAACAATACCGATTCTTTAATGTTTATCGACTTTTATTATGTTATCAGTCATGGATCTGGCTCTTGTGAGGGTCCTATTAGTGCAGCGATTATTCCCCATGGTACTATTACCCCTGATATTCATCTTAAACCAACCAGTCCACCTGGGATTACCATGCATTGTGATATCACTGCAACCGATATGGACAACCCTGCCAATACCGACACAACCACCATCTACAAAGATGTCGTGTCCTGTTATCTGGATCCTGTTGGCTGGCAGCTTGAGCCCATTGCTGGCGCAACGCCTAACTATTGGTCTGCAGGAGTGGTAGGGACCCATCCATCTGCAACAGGTCCGGTTGGATACATCATTGCTGGCTTGACCACTGGCGATGTCATTAATCCCGATCTTCAAATGTACAACCCAGTTACACATACCTGGACCCAATTACCAGATATCCCAAATCCGCATTTTGGTTCCGTAGCCGGCTGGATCGATAATAAGCTTTTTGTGGCAGGAGGGTTTAATACAAATTTTCAAGCCTGTATGGGTCTGGCAGTGTTTGACCCCACCACAAATCTTTGGGATCCTTACACGCCTGAACTTATGCCAAACAGTCGCGGGGGAGGGGCAGGCGGTGTAGGTATCTGCTCTGATGGGACTGGATCTTGTCTATTCTATGTGGGTGGTGGACCGACCGGACAGTATTCTGACTCATATCTCGAGACCTATCAATATGATCCCAGCATTAACACGTGGACAGTGCTTGATAGTAAACCGGCTGGCTCCTCACCGGACGGCTTTCTACTGGGTGCTGGCGTGGGCTGCGGGGGCAAGATCTATGTGGGTGGGGATTACCGCGGCTATCATGAATTTTATGTTCTCGATGCTACCCAGCCCAGCGGCTCTCAGTGGACCCAGCTTACAAATATCCCGCCTGATGCGGGTGCCATGACGCCAACCCTGATCTGCGATGAAGCCAGCCAATCCATTTATCTTCTTGGTGGAGACCCCGACGGCGATTGGGGTACTTACAACGATGATGTTTACAGGTATGACATTGAGTCAGACATCTGGGAATGGAAACTGCTTTCTCCGTTAATCGTCGGACAGCTTGGCTCTGTGGGTTGGAATATGGGAGGCAGGCTTTGGACTGTGGGAGGTGCCACAGGTTCAGGCACTATAGATCCCATGCCCTTTGAATACATTTATCACGGAACTTGCTTATATATAAAGTGGCTCAACCTGCCGTTGATCATGAAGTAGGGTAAAAGGTGAGTCCCAAACAGGGACTCATCTTTTTTAATGGCTATGTATTGCTTGTGATGTGAGGGTTGGAAGAAAAAGCTTAACAACCTTGGCTTTAAGGCAGCCTTAATCCATGAATTGCGACGCTGGGATTATTTCCAGCCCGAAGAGGGATTCGTGGTATTGAATGATTTCATGTTATAAATAATTCATATCATTCATGAGGGAGGCTGTCCCATGGACAACAAAAAACCAAATTTGTATTGGTTGATCTTAATTCCGGTAATTGTGGCGGTGCTCATCGGCGGGGCTGCCTGGTTCCTGGCGGTCGGCTTGCGCAACGAAGTCTCAGACACGCTCTCTCCTCTGCAAGATACCAACAATCGGCTTTCGACCCAGATCTCCAGCTTGCTCCACCCCACCCCTACCATCATCCCCGACCCCGTCACCATCATCCGCGAAGTACAGTCGCTGGCTAGGTTGGAAACTATTCAATATTCTGTAGAGAAGGTGATCACTGCAGAGGTCAACCAGGGCGTCTTTGGTCCACTTTTCGGTGATCGGCTGCTCTTTGTAGCCCACGGCTATGTGATCTCCGGTATTGATCTGGCAAAAATTGAAAGCAAGGATCTCTGGCTGAAAGACGGTGTTCTGCATGCACAACTACCCCAAGCGGAAGTGTTCGTTTCCACGCTTAATAATGATCAATCCTATGTCTATGACCGCGATACCGGCATCTTTAAAAAGAGCGATGTCAATTTGGAGACTTTAGCACGCCAGGCTGCAGAGGACGAGATCCTAAAAGCTGCTCTGGCAGATGGCATCCTGACCCAGGCACAGCAGAACGCCGAAGCCTATATGGAGCGGTTATTCAACTCGCTCGGTTATATGCATGTGATCTTTGAATAAGATCCATTTTCCCCTGATGTTATAGTGGCTATGCGCATTATTGGCGGGGGATTTGCGCAGTCATACGACCAAACGAGTGCCCTTTTTGTGCGCAGAATGCTAAGCCCTCGATTGTGGCTATGCGCAGGAGAAACCGTATCCTTTATATGCAGCCCAACGAACTCACCTTCCCCAAACCTTTTTTGGCTTATTTTCGGATGAGAGGTAAGAAAATATCTGTGCCCTGATACAGGTTCATGCGATAGCCTACGCCAGTCCCAGCCAGGTTGCTAACCAGCGGCTCTACTTTAACATAAACCCTGCCAGTTCCTGCCATGCGAAATGCTACAATCGTGTTGCGGGCAATGCCAGGGGCAGATGCTTGCGCCAGGATTGTGCTGAGGCTCTCGTTATAGACTTTAATCTTGACCGCTGCCCCACCATTGATCGACTCTGCATGCACCAGGTAAGTACCTGGCTGGGTCACATCCACTTTGAACCAATCCGGGTCGCCTGGACCACACAAATTACGTGGTGCTGGTACATTTAACTGTAAAGTCTTTGCTTCTGCCGAACTGTCATCCGGTTCTGAACTGTCAGGGGTACAGGACGAGGGCATTACCGCACTGGTTTCTGCTGCGTTATTGGCTGGCCAGTATTCTGATAATCCAGTGGTATCCCACAGCCGTAAACGAAATGCAAAACTCCCTCCAAGGTTGCCCACAAACCAGGCAGAGCGTTGCGCGCCCGGATAGCTGATCATGTTCGTTGAACTCCAACTACCAGGCTCGGTGCGCCATTGCAGGTCAAAAGAGCCGATTGGAATGGTAGGACCAGAGACCGTCCAGCTTAACCTCACAGCCGTTGAATCAAAAGTCTGTGCAGGGTTAAGCGCACTGGCAGGGAATGGGCATGCATGCTCAACAATAATCGTGCGCGGTGAGAGGGCAGACGAGACATTGCCTTCATAATCCCAGGCACGCAGTGCCACTTCCAGCGGTCCGTTGAGCGCGCCGACCGCACACAGGTCGACGTCCCAGTCATACTTGCCGGGTTCAACCGGCTGGGTCACCTTGGGTCCAATCTCCACCCACTTCCCACCGATCTTAGCCACCAGCCGCACTGCAGTAATGCCCACATCATCTGTTGGCCAGGCGGTCACGTCCATCAACGGGTTGTCCCCAAGGACAACACTCACGCCAGATGCGGGTCTGCTGAGGGAGCCACCTGGCGGGTAAGCGCCCGTATTGCCAGAGGTAAACCAGTCGTTATCTGGATCAAACGGATCATTTCGATTACCCAGACATTCGGTAGCCCCGTCATAGATCGGTAGTTGGGTGACTTCATAGCAAGTGCGCGGGATGCCATTGTTTATGCTTACATCTGCAAAGCGGATATCGACCGATGTCCCCCAGTAATATCCATCTCCACCTACCCAAATATTATTGACCACCATGAAATGGACATGCTGTGAGGTGCTATAGCCAGTATCATCACTATCGCCAATATATTCCCCACGCGCAACCGCCACGCCAGGAGCAAGGTCATTGGGAATGGTGCCGTATGCCAGGTGTAAATAGAGCTGATAGAGACCTGTGGCAGGTTCATGTAGGACGATGAAGTTGGTACAGTTCTCACCACCATCCGGACAGCTATCGCGCAAGGCGTAAACCACACCAGCTTTGGCAGCCACAATTGGAAAATGCCATGCATCGGTGAAGTCATAGGCGTAGCGGCAGGTTTCGATCGAACAGGAGGGGTAGCCCAGCCAGGGTAAATAATGGAAGTGGCTGACAGATCCTTCCAACCAGCGTTCAGTTCCAGCAATATAAGGCAAATAGTAACCTGTGTAGGCATCCGGGTTGGCATTCAGCATCAAATCGACATTCTCCGGGATAGGGCTTTGCTCCAACGGTAGCATACCCGGAGGCATTTCTGCTAGCGTCTCTTCCCATCCTGGATCACCCGGCAAAAGAACCTGCCAGGTATCCTCCTCCAGCCGCCCCAAAACCATGCCTGGCTCGCTTGCCAATAAGACGCCTCCTGGGTCGCGCAGTGCCAGCCAGATCACTGCCAGTGTGCCGTCTGGGCTCAGGAAAGCTGAGTCCAGTTCGGGTGTGAATAGCGCAAAAGTGAGTGGCTGCTCCTCAGGGGTTAGCTGGTTTAACCTGAAGGCGAAGGCATCAGATAATATTTTTTCAACCTCTGGCGGTGCTGGTGTGGGCGGCAGATCAATTTGGGCCTGCGGTGAGAGCAGAACGGAAGAAACTAGCGAAATAATTATT